>JAEWEZ010000081.1 GCA_023389045.1 Actinomycetes bacterium | reverse complement strand
ATCGGGGCTGTAGCCACCGCCGGCGCCGCGCATGGCCACTCGGTCGCCTACCTGGGCGTTCACGGCCCAGGCGGCAGCGAGCCCGTCGGGGTTTTCTCCTTCGCCGTGGATCACCACATCCACGTCGATCGTCTGCTTCTCATCGTCCCAGTGCCGCACGGTGTAGGTGCGCAGGGAGGGCAGCAGCTCGGGGTTGCTTTCGCGCAGGGCGTCCATGTCGTAGGGCGGGATGAGGCCGGAGCCGGGCTTCGGCATCATCAGCTTCACGTAGGCGTCCGTGTGGTGGTTGCGTGCGAGGTTCCCGTAGCCCTCGCCGCCCAGGGTCAGGCGCAGCAGGTTCGGGGTGATCTTGCGGCTGCCGAGCACTTCGAGCACCGCCTGCGGGCGGTTCGGGCGGCGGCGTCCGGCATCGGCGGCCGGCGTCGTGGGCGTGGTCTTCTCTGCGTTCTCAGGCATGCCCGCCATATTACGCACTGGACGTGTCACGTAAATGTGAATGCATGGCCTTCTCTCCCTCTGCCCCTGTCGCCGCTGCTCTTCCTCACTCTCCTCTCTCCCTCTCTCCTCTCTCCCTCTTTCCTCTCTCCCTCTGCCTCTTCTCTCCCCTGCTCTCTCGCTCTCCTGTCGTGCCGCGCCCCCGTGCCCTGCACCGCTGCCCAGTCCCGCTCGATAGGCTGCAGCCATGCCCACCACGAGCAGCACCCCCGACGTCGTCGTCATCGGTTCAGGCCCCAATGGGCTCGCCGCCGCCGTGACCATGGCGCGCGCGGGTTTTGAGGTGTTGGTTCTGGAAGCCGAAGAGACCATCGGCGGCGGGGCCCGCACCCTCGACCTCGGCCTTGCTCCCGGCATCCGGCACGACATCTGCTCAGCCGTGCACCCCATGGCCCTGGCCAGCCCCTTCTTCCAGGCTTTCGATCTGAAGGCCCGCGGGGTCGAACTCATCAGCCCCGAAGCCTCCTACGCCCAGCCACTCGACCACGAGCCTGCCGTCATGGCCTGGCGGGACCTGCGCCGCACCGCCGAGGGGCTCGGGGCCGACGGGGCCGTCTGGGAGCGTCTCTTCTCGCGGATGGGCGCGCAGGCTGAGGCCATCGTGGAGGTGGCGCTCTCCGATAAGCGATCAGTGCCGCGTGCGCTGTTCTCCCCCGCCGCTCTTCCTGCCCTCGCCACTTTCGGCGCCATGGCGGGCCTGCAGGGCACGTCGCTCTGGAATCTTCCCCTGCGTAGGCAGCGCGCTCGCGCCCTCCTTACCGGGGTGGCCGCGCACGCCATCGGCGCGCTGCCCTCCCTCGCCCCCAGCGCCACCGGCATGCTCCTCGCGCTCCTTGCCCACCGGGGCGGCTGGCCGATTCCTCGCGGCGGATCGCAGGCCATCATTGACGCTCTCGTGGCCGATCTGGAGGCACACGGCGGCAGCATCGTCACCGGGCATCGGGTGCGCAGCACGGCTGATGTCCCCTCGGCGCGGGTGGTCCTGGCCGATCTCACCGCCGATGCTGTTGCCGACATCCTCGAAGACGACCTTCCCGCCTCGCTTCTCGCACAGCTGCGGAACTTCGGGCATGGCCAGGCCGCCGCGAAAGTCGATTTTGTGGCCTCAGCGCCGATCCCCTGGCGCGATGCCGAGGTCTCCCAGGCGGGCACAGCCCATCTCGGCGGCACCCGCGAACAGATGGCAGAGGCGGAAGCACAGGTGATGGCCGGGGCACTGCCCGAGCAGCCGGTGGTTTTGGTCAGCGATCCGGCGAGCGTGGACCCGGGGCGGGAGGTCGACGGGCTGCGGCCGGTGTGGGCCTATGCGCATGTTCCCTTTGACTGCCCCGTCGATCCCACCGAGATTGTCACCGCCCAGATTGAACGTTTCGCCCCCGGTTTCCGCGACACGATCGTGGCTGCGCAGGGCATCCCGGCTTCGCGTATGCATGAGCACAATGCGTCGTTGATCGGCGGGGACATCGCCCTGGGTTCTCTCTCGGCCTATCGCATGCTGGCCCGGCCCACTCCGTCGGCCGATCCCTACCAGCTCGGCTCCACCTGCTGGTTCCTGTGTTCCTCGGCGACTCCGCCGGCACCGGGCGTGCATGGCATGAGCGGCTGGCATGCGGCGCGGCGGGCCCTGCACGCCGTCTTCCAACGGCACGACCTGCCCTCTCTCGCGCCCTGAGCGCCGGGGGCTCCCTCAACACTCAGGCCGTCGCGCCCACCCCGTCGCAACTGGCCTCACGCACCGTCCGTCAAACAACCAGGAACGGCGCCGACGATTTCTCGTCGACGCCGTTCCCGAACGTTTTCGGTCGCGCCCGCACGCCCCAGCGGACGCGACCGAGGTAAACGTTACTAATAATCGTTACCAACAGCAAATCGGTAGGCCCCCGTGTCGTATCCCGGCACCCAGATTTATCCGAAACCCTGGAAAATGGCGCCTTGCCTGCAGTTTTTCTACCCCCACCCGGCGCTTCCCTCTTGTGCGCAGCCACGAGATGCGTCATCGTCACCGGTATAGCATCCCTGTGGATTGTGACCGGAAGCGATGGCTTCCTCGGCAGCACGCTCGTGCGTAACCTGCTCGAACGCGGACAAAAAGTTCGGGCCGGCGTACTCAGCGACCTCGACGCACCGGCGCTCGCAGGATTGGACTGCGAACGTCGAGTGATTGATGTCACCTCTCCGGATTCTCTCCGTGCCGGGCTCGAGGGGACAGACGCCGAGACCGTCCTCGTGCACTGCGCCGGGATGATGTCGATTTCCGGTCGCGTGAACCCCATCGTGCGGACAGTCAATGTGGACGGCACCCAGAACGTGATCGACGCCTGCCGCGAGCAGGGAGTCGGGCGTCTCGTGCAGGTTTCGAGCGTGCACGCCCTACCCGAGAACCCCGAGCTGATCGTCGAAACGAAGGACCTCAGCGAAGACACGGTGGTGGGCGAGTACGCAAAGACGAAGGCGGAAGCGACCTGCCGCGTGCTGGCCGCCGATGACATCGACCGAGTGATCGTGCACCCCTCCGGGATCATCGGCGCCGCTGAGCACGGCTAGCGCGGCGAGAACTACATCCTCAGCGGGCACCTGCTGACGATCCCCGAGATCGCACGGATCGTGACCGGCGCCGTGGGGCGTTGTACCCCTCCGGCGCTCCCCCTGTGGATGGCGACGATCGCGGCGCCCGCTGCGGAATGGATCTGGCACCGTCGTGGCACGGCGCCGCTGGGCTCGCGGCGGCGCTGGTGCTTGGGCGTTCGCGGCGACGGGTTCTCGTGGTGGACTCCGGCTCCCCGCGCAATGCCCCGTCGGCCCATATGCATGGCGTGCTGGGACTGGAGGGCGCGAGCCCGCTGGAAGTGCGCGGGCGGGGGCGCGAGGAAGCGTCCCGGTACGCCGTCGAGTTCCTGGCCGATTCCGTCACCGCGGTGATGGAGCAGGAGGGGCCGACGGGTCCGCTCACGGTGCGGACCGCGGGTGAGCGCACGGTGCGCTGCCGGATGCTGTTGGTGGCGTCCGGGGTGCGCGATGAACTGCCGGATCTTCCGGGCCTGGCGGAGCGGTGGGGCACGACGCTTCTACACAGCCCGTACTGCCATGGCTTCGAGGTGCGCGATCAGCACCTGGGGCTCCTCGCGACCGTGCCGCACAGCCTGCACCTGGCGGAGCTCGCCCGGCAGCTCTCTGACCGCGTGACCGTGTTTAGCGGCACGCTCGGCCCGCTCCCGGCCGAGCAGGTGACGCGCCTGACCGCCCGCGGAGTGGCTGTGGTGGATGGTGCCGTGAGCGCCGTAGAGGGCGCTCCGGAGGGGCCGCTCGAGGTGATCCTTGCCGACGACTCCCGCCACAGCGTCGATTCCCTGTTCATCTCCCCCTTGAGCGCCCCGCGCGATGCTTTCCTCACCGGGCTGCACCTCGAACGAGACGACCTGCCTCTCGGGTCCTTCCTGCGGGTGGATCCGCGCGGTGCAACGAGCGATCCCCGAATCTTCGCTGCCGGCAATGTGGTGGCCCCCAATGCCACCCTGCCGATCTGCTCCGGGGCTGGCGCGCAGGCCGGCATTGCCATGAACGCTCTGCTCACCGCGCAGGATTTCGATCAGGCGCTTGCCGGTGGGGAGGTGCCCGAACCGGTGCAGGCTCCCGCGGAGGTGCCCCGCCCCGACGGGGCGAGCGAGGAGAAGCGGAGCAGGGCTGGACGGCGACCGGAGCCGATGTATCGCCCTCGGCGATCTCGCGTGCCCAGGCTGCGACAGCCGGACGCGGGCTTGATGAGGAGCAGGCGCGGTTCCTGGTGACCGATCTCAGCACCATGCCGGATGCCAGCTTCGACCTGGTCACGGCTAGTTTCCTGCACTCCCCTGTCAGGGTGGAGCGGGAGGATGTGCTGCGGCGTGCCACGGAACTCGTGGCTCCCGGCGGGCATCTGCTGATCGTCTCGCACGGTTCCTTCCCACCGTGGGCGGGTCATCGTCGGGCGCGTGCCCGGCACCGTCTGACGGCGCATGACGAGGTGGCGGCTCTGCAGTTGGAGAGCAGCCAGTGGGAGGTGCTGATCTGCGAGTCGCGGCATCGTGAGGCGACCGGCCCGATCGGCCAGACCGCAAGCGTTGAGGATGCGGTGGTGCTGCTGCGTCGCGCCCGGTAAGCCTTCGCGCCGCCTCGGTTTCGTTAGCAGTCTGCCGGTTCCGGGCAGGGAGCCGGGAGCGGGCGGAGCAAGACGAGGATCAGCGGCACCATGATGGTCCCGCTGAGGATGGCGAGCATGGGGAAGCCGGAGGCGGCCAGGAACGGCCCCGAGAGGAAAGCGGCGGTGGCGCCGGAGAGGTTGGAGAAGGCGTCGAGCCCACCCTGGGCACTGGCCAGGGCGTGATCCGGCAGGCTCGCGGAGAAGAGTGCGGAGCCGGCCACGTTCACGAAGCACCAGCCCACGCCAAGCAGGATGAGGCTCGCAATGATCCAGCCGGTCGAGTGCGGCCGCACTGTTGCAATCAGCAGTGAGGCGAGGAGCACCACCACGCCGAGAACGAGGGTGGGCCGGAAGCCGGTGCGGTCGGCCATCACACCCACGAGCGGCGAGAGGGCATACATGCCGGCCACGTGCAGGCTGATGGTGAGGCCGATGATCTCGATGGATCCGCCGTGATGCTCCATATGCACCGGGGTCATGGTCATGAGCGCGACCATAACCACCTGCGCTGTGACGACCGCGAGCACCGCTACCCGGATCACCGGCTGGGATCGCATCTGGGCGATGACCTCGCCGAGGCGGAAACTTTTCGCTCCGGTTTTGACGGTGACTTCACCCTGGGTGCGCTGCTGCAGGAGCAGCAGAGGATCGGGGCGGAGTAGCAGGTAGACGAGGAGCCCCGCTGCGGCGAGGCAGACGGCGGCGATGAGGAAGGCCCCCGCGAAGAGGTTCAGCCCGAGGAGGGAGCCGACGGTGCGGCCGGGAACACCCAGATTGGGGCCGATAACGGAGCCGAGCGTTCCCACCCAGACCACAATGGCGAGGGCCCGGGCCTGGTGGTGGGTGTCGGCAAGGTCGGTGGCGGCAAAGCGTGCCTGCAGGCTCACCGCGGAGCCGGCTCCGATCAGCAGGAGCCCCAGGAATAGGGGCACGACGAGGGAGAACTGGGCGACGCCCACCAGGATTGCTGCGCCGACGGCGGCGATCCACCAGCCGGAGGCGAGGGCGATGCGGCGGCCGCGCCGTGCCGCGAGAGCGCCGAGCGGGATGCTCAGCATGGCTGCTCCGAGGGTGGAGGCGGTGCGTGCGAGCCCCGCCCAGGTTTCGTTCTCGGTAACCTGCCCGGCCAGGAGCACCCCGATGGAGGGAGCGATCCCCACGCCGACGGTTCCGATCACCTGCATCAGGACGAGCACCGTGAGGGTGCGGCGTTGCACAGCGGCAGCGCCGGGCGGCACGTGATGTGCCACCTCCTCCTCGGGGGTCTCCTGGCTGTGGATGTCGTCGGCGCCGTGCGGCGTGGGGATTGTGCTCATCTGTCGCTCGTACCTCAGCCGAGCAGTCGCGGCATCGGGGTGTCGAGCCCGCGCACGTGCTGATCCACGAAGGCGAACACGGTCTCGTACCAGATCACCGAGTTATTCGGCGAGAGGATCCAGTGGTTCTCGTCGGGGAAGTACAGGAAACGGTGCGGGTTCTCCGCCGGATCCTGGTCAGCGTGGGTGAGCAGTTCGAACCACAGGCGCAGGCCTTCTCCGATCGGCACGCGGTAGTCCTTATCACCGTGGATGACGAGCATCGGCGCGACGATATTGCCGAGGTAGTCCGAGGGGTCGTACTTGTCGTTATGCGCATCGCTGAGGTGCGAGGCCCAGTGCTCGGCGGTGTCGGTGGTGGAGCGAAACTGGTCCAGCGCCCACAGGGAGGCGTGGGTGACGATGCAGTCGAAGAAGTCGCCGGTGTGCCCGGCCACCCAGTTGGCCATGTAGCCGCCGTAGGAGCCACCGAGGGCGGCCTTGCGGTTTTCGTCGATGTCCTCGCGCTCCAGGGTCGCGTGGGTCAGACGCATGATGTCGTCGAAGGGGCTTCCGCCGAGCTGATCCCAACCACGGTTGATCATCTCCTGGCCGTAGCCGGTGGAGATGGCCGGGTCCGGGAGCAGCACCGCGTAGCCGCGGGCGGTGGCTGTCCACGGGTTCCAGCGCCAGGTCCAGGCGTTCCAGGAGCCGAAGGGGCCACCGTGGATCCACAGCAGCAGCGGGGCGGGCGAGGATGCGTCGGCCCCTTCGGGAAGGCAGAGCCAGGCGCGCAGCGGGGTGCCATCTTCCCCGGTGGCGGTCACCTCGGTGAGGGTGCCCGGCACCTGCGGGGCCTCGAGTCCGCAGGGGATCGACGTGGTGGCGCCGCTGGCCGGATCGATGCGGACGGGCAGCGGCGGCTGGTCGATGGCATCGGCGAGGCTCAGCAGCATGCCGGTAGCGGGGTCGAGTTCCAGGCCGCTGTAGTGCTTCACATCGTGGGTGACGAGTTCGACGGTGCCGGCGGCCAGGTCAAGGCGATGGATCGCGCCGTGCCCTTCACAGTCTGCGGTGAAGTAGACGGTGGTGTTGTCGGGGCTGATCACGGTGGATCCCGGCCAGTTGCTGAAGCCGCTGTAGGCGGGGGTGAGGTCGCCGCTGGTGAGGTCGCAGCGCATGAGCTGCGAGGCGAGCGGGACACTGTCGGAGGCGACGGTGGAGCGGCCCACCAGCAGCACGCTGCCGTCTTCGCTGAGCACCTCCACACTGAGGTTGTGGTCGGGGTCGGAGGCGAGGGTGGTGACCTCGCCGGTCTCCACGTTGATCCGACGGATTTCGCTGCGGGAAACAGTGCCGTGGAGGGTGCGGTTCACGGTCGCATAGACGGTGGCACCGTCGGGGCTGATCACGGCGCCGAGCAGACGCTCGCCGGTTCCGAAGTGCGTGAGCTGGCGCAGTTCGAGTTCTGCATCGCCATCGGCCGGATCGAGCGGTTCGGCGATCAGCACCTGGGAGGCGGCGGGGCCGAGGTCGTGATCCCAGTAGCGCACGGGGTGCCCGGTGTGGAGAATCGCGGTGGTCTTGGTCTTCTTGCGTTCGGCGATGATCTCGAGGCTGTCGTCATCGTCCTCGGCATGGGGCATGACCCCGGAGATCACGCAGACGCGGCCACTCTCACGGGCGATGGAGAGGTCAGAGAAACCATTGCGG
>JAEWEZ010000024.1 GCA_023389045.1 Actinomycetes bacterium | reverse complement strand
ATGGTACTGCACTCGGGAGGGTGTGGGAGAGTAGGACGCCGCCGGACATTCTTTCGTGGAGAGCGGGAGAGTTGATGCACACCCCCTTGTTGGGGTGGTGCTCTTCTCCCGCTCTCCACTTTTTCATGCCCAAAACAGATACCGCATAGGCTTATGTGCGCTCAGCTCAGGCCTGGGCATGTCGTGGCTCATTACGCTTATCGACTAGGATCAAGGGCGTTGGCGTTCTTACACGTCGATTCAGCACGTATCGCTTGCTCGCCCTTGCGCGAGGAAAGGTCAGACCGGGAAAACCATGACGAGCTTCCTGCCAGAGACCTCCGAGATCGACGACGACCTCGGCGACCTCATCGCCGAACAGCTCGTGCAGGTCGAGAACCGTCTTCGGGGCTGTGTTGCCACAGAAGATGCCATGGCCTCCTGGACCGCAAGCCATCTCCTGAACGCCGGCGGCAAGCGAATCCGCCCTGTTTTGACGATCCTCGGCGGGGCCTTCGGTGATGCACGCCGTTCTGAGGTCGTCGCCTCCGCAGCGCTTGTCGAGCTCACCCACCTTGCCAGCCTCTACCACGATGACGTGATGGACTCGGCGCCTACCCGTCGTGGCGCGCAAAGCGCGCATGAGATCTGGGGCAATAACGTTGCCATCCTGACCGGTGATTTCCTCTTCGCGCGCGCATCAGCCCTCAGCGCGACCCTCGACATTGAAACGGTCGCTGCGCACTCTCATACCTTTGAGCGTCTCTGCCTCGGGCAGCTGCATGAAACGGTCGGTCCCCGAGAAGCTGAGGACCCCTATGCGCACTATCTTGATGTTCTTGCAGACAAAACGGCATCTCTGATCGCTCTAGCAGGTCAGCTGGGCGCCCGGCACGGCGGCGCAGGAGAAGAGATCGCTGACATCATGGCTCGCTACGGCGAGAAGGTTGGGGTTGCTTTCCAGCTTGCCGATGATGTCCTGGACCTCATGTCGGACGCGTCGACGAGCGGTAAGCGTCCTGGCACTGATCTGCGGGAGGGCGTTCCCACTATGCCTACCCTGCTCCTGCGTCGTGACGCTGCCTCCGGAGACGCTGCGTCCCAGACCCTTGTGGAACAGCTTGACGGTGACCTCTCATCCGATGAGGCGCTGGACGCGATGGTCAAAGCATTGCGTGAGCACCCCTGTCTGCAGGAAGCCGCCGATCTTGCTCGCGCCACTGCAGAGGAAGCCACGACAATCCTCCAGGAACTCCCCGACCGCCCTGCGCGGGACGCCCTCATGGCATTCACCAGTGCGCTGGTGGACCGCGGCCGCTGATTTTCTCCTTTGTCTCACAGTGTGATCGGTTGAGGGTCTCATCAACGCATCAGTGAGGTCTCAACTGGGTGAAATGCTCGTGAACGAGTAACTTAGGCTATGCTTCCTACCTGGGGATATAGCTTTTTGGCGCCACCGCAAGCCGCTGTGTGTGTCGGTTACTTCAGTAGGCTTGTGCGGTGGCGGAGCCCCCACGCGGTGGGCCGTGCATGGTGTACGGAATCAACCGCTACACGGTGTTTTTCAGAGCTGAACGGGGTGTGAGATGGCAGTCGCAGCGGGGTCTACGCGGCGCGGTCGCAAGACGACCGTGGTGTCCAGCGCAGTTCTTGCCGTCATTGCCCTTGTCGTTACCGGCTTTGCGATCCGCTTCCCGGGCCTCACCTCCTCCGAGGTGGATGTCTCCAATGGCGGCGTCTGGGTTCTGAACAATCAGCTCGGCGTCATGGGCCGGCTGAACGTCGATGCCCAGGAGCTCGATGCTCGCGTGAGCTCCGTCGGCGAAGATCTTGACATCCTGCAGTCGGGTTACACCGTGCTGGAAGTGGGTGCGCGTGGCTTCACCCCGATTAACTCCGGTGCTCTCACTCGCGGTGGAGTTGTGGAGCTGCCCCCGGGCTCGAAGGTTGCCGTCGGCGGTGACCGCGTGGCGATTTCCTATGCCGATGGCCGCGTCTGGATCCTGACCCCTCAAGAGGCCGCCGCATTCAGTCCTGAAAGCGCGAAGCCCAATTTCACCGGTGACAAAGAGGCAATCACCAATGTGACCTCTGAGGGGACTGTGCACGTGCTGTCGGGCGCGGAACTCCATGTGTTCCCGCGGACGGCAGATACCCGCTACACCAAAGCGCAGAAGCCGATCACGATCAGCGGCGTCGAGAACGACCCTGAGACCACCACCCTGACCTCCGTTGGTGAAGAACCGGTCATTGTGGATCGCAAGAACCGTCTGCTGCGTCTCGGGATGAAGGGCAAGGAACGCGATCTCACCGAGATCGGGATCAATGACTTCACGGGTCTGGTTGCTCAGCAGCCCGGAGGGGCAGGGGACCACGTCGTCATCGCCAGCCCCGACTCCCTTCTGGAGGTACCGCTCGGCGGGGGCGAGATCACGGTTCATAAGGGACGCGGTACTGGCGATCCCGTCGCCCCCGTTCAGATCAATGGCTGCTCCTACGCGGCGTGGAATGGCTCCAAGACCTATATGCGCGTCTGCGAGGGCGAGGATCCCGTCTCCGAGGTTGTTCCCGAGGCGGATAGCTCAGCCGATCTCGTGCTGCGCCAAAATCGCGACCTCGTCGTGCTCAACGACCAGAAGTTCGGCCTGTCCTGGATGATCTCGAAGAATATGGAGATCGTCGACGAGTGGCAGATCACCCAGGAGATCAAAACTGATCACCTGAAGAAGGAGAAGAAGGAAACTCTCACTTCGACGATCACCAATATGGTGGCCGACCGGGATGAAGAGAACCGTGCTCCGGTAGCCAATGATGACGAGTTCGGTGTGCGTCCCGGAAAGAGCGTTGTGCTTCCGGTGACGCGAAACGACACCGACCCCGACGGTGACGTTCTGACGGTGACGGTCACAGGTAAGCAGCCTGGGGTGGGGACCGTTACCCCGATCCGTGGCGGGACGCAGCTTCAGATTGAGGTCAGCGACACCGCGAGCGGGTCCGCAAGCTTCAACTACACCGTGAACGATGGCCGCGGTGGCACCGATAGCGCGAAGGTCGCTCTCACGGTAGTTCCCGAGGGGGAGAACAGCGCGCCGGAGCAGGCTGGCAAGGCTACTCCCAAGGTGAAGGTGCGTTCCGGTGAGGAAGTCACCTTCAATATCCTCCCGTACTGGCAGGATCCCGACGGTGATGCCTTCTACCTCTCAAACGCTGTTGCGGAGCCGGAAGATATCGTCTCTTTCCGCGCTGACGGTCTGATCACCTTCACCGATGCGGGTCTCGCGACCGGTGATAAGCAGGTCAAGCTGTTCTTCCGCGATGAGAAGGGTGATACCGCCGAAGGCACCCTCGAAGTGGAGGCTGTCACTGATAGCGATATCCCCCCGATCACCACGGCGGATCATGCGCAGATCGTGGCCGGCCGCTCGACCACCGTTAAGCCGCTCGTGAACGACATGAACCCCAACGGCGGCAAACTCGAACTGACCCACGTCAGTTCTTCCAGCGGCCTGGAGACGAAAACATCGCTGCAGGCGGGCACCGTCGATATCAGCAGTTCCGGTCCCGGCACCCATTACCTCGAGTACACCGTGGCAGGGCAGGGGTCGTCTGCAAGTTCCAAAGGCCTGATCCGCGTTGACGTGGTGGAAGCCAGCAGCGAAGAGCTGGTTCCCGTCGCCGTGGACGATATGGGCATGGTGATCACGGGTAGTGACACCCTCATTGACCCGCTCGAGAACGACGTGGACCCGACCGGTGGCGTCATGGTCGTGAACTCGGTGAACGTCCCCGAAGGCAGTGGGCTGAAGGCGACGGTGGTCAACCATCACCTGGTGCGGGTGGAAGCTCTGCCCAATGCACAGGTCTCGGAGGAGCCTGTGCCGCTCGAATACACCGTTGCCAACTCCGCCGGCAGTGCAACGGGCACGATCCGTGTGATGGTCACCAAGACCGACACCCAGTTCGCCAACCCCGTCGCGGTCGTTGACCAGGCAGTGGTTCGTGCTGGCGACATGGTGGTCGTGGATGTGCTTGCCAATGATGTATCCCCGACGGAGTCTGACATGCATCTGGGGCGCCTGAGCAACACCGAGGAAGCCAATGCCCGCGGGCATGTTGAACCCGCCAACGACAAGGTCCGTTTCACCGCTGATGACAATGCCAGCGGTGAAGTATCGCTGACCTACGAGGTCGTCGATGAAACCGGGCGCAGCGGTTCGGCGCGTCTGAACCTCCGCATCATTCCCCGCGACGCCGCCAACAACCCTCCGGAGCCGCAGAACCTGACCGCCCGGACTGTTGCGGGAACCCCGGTGAGGATCCCCGTGCCGAGCTCCGGAATTGATCCCGACGGCGACTCCGTTGTGCTCACCGGCATCACCGCCCCGATGCCGACCCTCGGTGAAGTCACCAAAGCCAGTGGCGAGTGGATCGAGTACGTGCCCCGCCGGGGAACCGTCGGCACCGACCGTTTCCGCTACCAGGTGATGGACCGTAATGGTGCGATCGGAACCGGTGAGGTCCTCGTCGGTATTGCTGAACCGGCGGCGCAGAACCAGCCGCCCTACGCGGTCGATGACGCCATTGAAGCCAAGCCCGACCGTGAAGTGCAGATCCCGGTGCTGGCCAATGACACGGACCCCGAGGGCGGGGAGCTCTCCGTGGTGCGTGAAGCGGTGGAGGCAACGACCGATATCACCGTGCATGAGCACACCAAGAAAAACCCGCAACCCGAGGGCATCATCTCGGTGACGACCCCGGAACAGCCCGGCACCCACACGGTGACGTACGGGGTGACCGACGGCCAGCTCACCTCCTATGCGACCGTGACCATCAAGGTGGATCCCAACGCCACCGACCGTGCACCGATCGCCCGGGATGACTTCGTCGAAGCCGAAGAAGTTCTCGACCCCTCCGTCGAGCAGCTCGATATTGACGTGCTCGCCAATGACTCCGATCCCGACGGTTCCACGCACGCCTTGACGGTTGCTCTCGATGAGGCGCCGGAGGGTGTTGAACTGACCGGTGACGGTCGGGTTCTGATGGCCCCACCGGCAGAACTGACGCGCATCCGGTACACGATCACCGACCCGGATGATCTGACGGCAGCCGGTTACGTATGGGTGCCCGGCACCGCGAAGCAGGCTCCGGTCTGGGTGGGGGAGACGGTGAAGGCGCAGGATGGCGCCTCCGTCACGATCAACCTGGCAGACCCGGCCAATGTGCGAGTGCGCCCCGGTGCGCAGCCGGCAAAGGTTGTGGACGCCTATGAGGTGCGGGCCGAAAATTCTGATGGCTCGCCCCTGGTGACCGGCCCCTCGGAACTGACGTACCGACCGGCACCGGGGTACGTCGGTAAGGACACCATCACGGTGGAAGTGACCGACGGTGAAGTGGGGGATCCGACGGCAGCAACGGGTCTGCTCGCAATTCCGGTGGAAGTCTCCTCGGAGGAAGCGAACCTGCCGCCGACGCTGCAGGGCGCGCTCCTTGAACCTGAGCAGGCCGGTGGAGCTGCCACCGTGGACCTTGCGCGTGGCGCCACTGACCCGGAAGGCGCAGCCCTCACCTTCGCCCTCGGCACGTACACCAAGAACCCCGATATTGAGATCGCTCTGAACGGCTCGGTTTTGTCGGCGACTGCCTCCACGACCGCGCGTAAAGGCACGACGGTGACGGTGCCGGTATCCGTGACCGACGGAGTGAACGACCCCGTGGAGGCGACCGTTCAGGTGCGTGTGGTCGGCTCGAAACGGCCGCTGATTTCGGCGGTGCGTGATGAGGTGACCATCAACGCGGGGGATACGGGCTCGGTCGACGTGCTGGCCAATGACTCCAACCCCTTCCCCGGGGAAGAGCGAACCGTGACCGGTGCCGGTCTGGTGTCGGGTGAAGGCACCGTGACCCAGAAGGGCAATCAGGTCGAGATCACCCCGCACGCCGACTTCCACGGCATCCTCACCGCGCAGTACACGGTGATGGATTCGACGGAAGACCCGGATCGCGAAGCCTCCGGGGAAATCCGCGTGACGGTGCTGGGACGCCCGGAACCGCCGTCGGCACCCCGTATTGGTGAGGTTGGAGACGGATCGGTGGAACTGCAGTTCACCGCCGGTGCCGACAACGGTTCGCCCATCACGGGCTACAAGGTGAGCAGCGCGAGCGGGCCTGCGGTAACCCAGGACTGCCCCTCCACGAGCTGCACCATCACCGGTTTGAAGAACGACGTGGAATACACCTTCCAGGTGGTTGCGGTGAACGAGGTAGGGGAGTCGGATCCCTCGGCACCCTCGGCAAAGGCACGACCCGATGTGCGCCCCGAAACCCCGTCTGCTCCCCGGGCGACTCGCGGCGATCAGCAGCTGGCAGTCTCCTGGCAGACGCCCGTGAATAGGGGCTCGGCGATCCAGAAGTACGAGCTGCAGATGCGCGACGGCAATACGGGAAGCCTGCAGACCCAGACCCTGGATGGTGCTGGCACCGAATACACCTGGCCGAATCTTGCCAATGGCGTGAACTACAGCTTCCGAGTGCGCGCCTTCAATATGGCGAAGGACCCGTCGGACTGGTCGGAATGGTCTGCCCCCGAGCATCCCGCAGGCCGGCCCGGAAAGCCGAGCGGAACGCTGACCGCTTCTAGGGTGAACACCCCCACCGGCGGTGGCGTGAGCGTGACCTGGTCACAGATGACAGAAGAAGAGGCCAATGGTGAGCCGATTCAGAAGTACATCGTGAAGGCGTCTTCCGGCCAGACGCAGCAGGTGTCGGCCGATAAAACCAGCACCACATTCAGTGGACTGGACCCCGATAGCCCCGTGACGTTCACGCTCACCGGTGTGAATTCCGTGGGGGAGGGGCAGGCCTCGAATAACTCCAATGAGGTCACCCCGTACGCCGAGCCCGGAACTCCGAGCAACGTATCCGCGACCATGCCCGATGAGGGCTCGGGAGATGGGCCTAATGGCCGTGTGGATCTTCAGTGGAGTCCCGCTCCCGATAACGGTACGAGGCTGGAGAGCTACATTGTGCGATGGAGTGGTGGCAGCACGGAGGTCTCTGCGAATAGCACGAGCACCCGGATAACCGGCCTGGAAAACGGTAGGGCCTACTCCTTCACGGTGGAGGCAAAGAACCGTTTTGTTCAAGGACAGTCGTCCTCGGCGTCGAACTCGGTGACGCCGTACACGAAGCCCGATAGTCCGACCCTCTCCCTGCGGCTTGAAGACTGCCAGGACAACAACTGTCCGATCACGGTGATGGTACGCGGCCATAACGATGGCGGCGCGGGCGGATTCCAGGAGATGCAGTACCAAGTCAATGGTGGTGGATGGAAGACAGGCGGTGGTAACGCTCTCTCGCAGAGGATCGATGGTCCGCCCAGCACCACCTACACGGTGGAAGCACGCGCGGTGAATGCGAAGGGGCTGACGGGGCCGTCGGTGACCGAGAGCGCGACCTCGAATAGGCCGGTCTTTGACCCCCGCGTGGTTAATGTTGATTTTTATGAAAAGGCCGGGGGCGTCCCTAACTGCGCCAGTGGTAACTGCTGGTGGTTCACGGTAGAAATCGAGGGCCTCGAACCAGGAAATTCGTATCGCATCGCCTTTAACAACAAAGAGGAGCGTGGCTGGGCTCCGATGACCCTGAAGGCGGACCCAGACGGAAAAGTGTTCTACCCGAGGGGACGCGCCTACTACGGATACCCCGAGGGATCGGGCAACCCGATGCGCGTCACTGTCGACGGTCATGAACTCTCTGGTGATTTCTACAGTCCGTGACATAGGCGCTTCCCGTTTCCGTTTTTCGTTTCCCCTATCGGTTCCCGAGGATTGCGTCTCATGCAATCCCCCAGGATGAAAGCAGACTTCTCGAATGAGCATGACCCCGGAACAGGCCCGCTGGTTTGCCGAAACCTTCGACACTCTCGTCCAGAGCGTCGGCAAGGCGGTCCTCGGTAAGAACGAGATTGTGCGCCTGGTGCTCACCGCAATGCTGGCTCCCGGTCACGTCTTGCTCGAAGATGCCCCCGGCACCGGTAAGACCTCTCTTGCCCGGGCACTCGCCGCCACCGTGCAAGGCAGCAGCACCCGCATCCAGTTCACCCCGGACCTGCTGCCCTCGGACGTCACCGGTGTGACCATCTACGACCAGAACACCAAGTCCTTCGAGTTCCACCAGGGCCCCGTGTTCGCCAACGTCGTGCTCGCCGATGAGATCAACCGCGCCTCGCCCAAAACCCAGTCGGCGATGCTCGAGGTGATGGAAGAAGGCCGGGTTACCGTGGACGGCGTGACCCATGAAGTGGGCAACCCCTTCATGGTGATTGCGACCCAGAACCCGATCGAGCAGGCCGGCACCTACCGTCTGCCGGAAGCGCAGCTGGACCGCTTCCTGATGAAGACCTCCCTGGGCTATCCGGACCACGCCTCGAGTGTGCAGATCCTGCAGGGATCTGCCGTGCGTGACCGCAGCCGCCAGCTCACCCCGCGCATTTCGCTGAACGCCGTGAACGACATGACGCAGCTGGCCTCCACCGTGCATGTGGACCCCGCTGTTTTGGAGTACGTCGCACGTCTGATGGAAGAGACTCGTCTCGCTCCGGAGGTACGGGTTGGTGTCTCCATCCGCGGCGCGCTCGCGCTGATGCGCGCGGTGAAGGTGTGGGCGGCTGCCCATGGGCGCCACTACGTGATTCCCGACGATGTGAAGCAACTGGTGGAACCGGTCTGGCTGCACCGCTTCGTGCTCGACCCGGAGGCCGAGTTCGCCGGCACCACCGCCAAGTCTGTGATGGCCAAGATCCTCAGCGAGGTGGCGCCGCCCCAGGCGCGTACCCAGACCGCATGAACGTCGAGACCGAACTGCCCACCGATACGGCGGACGCCAAGCGCGCCCGCCGTCGGGCGCGTGCGGAACAGAAGAAGCAGCGAGCAGCCGAGCGCGCTGCCGAACACCGCCGCAAAAAAGCAGCGAAGGCCACCGGTTCTCCCGCCGCTGCCGGAAAGACGGGGGATGAAACGGCGGCATCTGCCGCCGTCCCGGGGCGGCTCTCGCGCATCCGCATGGGCATTGCTGACTTCTGGACCCGTCGGATCCATCCGGTGGTGGACGTGGTCTCCCCGATCGGGTGGGCGGTGGCGGCAGCAGCCATCTTTTGCTGGGTGATTGGGCTGTGGCTGAAGGTTACCGAGCTCAATGTGATTGCCCTGCTGCTCACGATTCCGCTCGTGATTGCCGCACTGTTCGTTCTTGGGAAGGCGTCCTACCGGGTGACGTTGGATTTGCGCACGCACCGCGTGGTGGTGGGTTCGCGGGCCGTGGGCCGTGTGGTGGTGGCTAACCCGACTCAGCGCACCATCCTGCCCTCCCGGATCGAGCTGGCGGTGGGCAAATCAACCGCGCAGTTCATGGTGCCGCGGCTGGGACCCCGCGCCGAGCACGAGGAACTTTTTGCGGTGCCGACGAAACGTCGTGCCGTGCTCGTGATCGGCCCGGTCCGTTCGGTTCGGGATGATCCTCTGTCGCTGATGCGGCGCCAGGTGACCTGGGCAAAATCGCAGGAACTATACGTGCATCCGCGCACGGTGCGCCTGGATGAGGCAGCCAGCGGGTACCTGCGTGACCTCGAGGGCACTCCCTCCTCGGATCTATCCAGCTCCGATATTGCCTTCCACGCTCTGCGAGACTACGCGCCTGGGGACGACCGCAGGCACGTGCACTGGAAGACCACGGCGCGCACCGGCAAGATCATGGTCCGCCAGTTCGAGGAGACCCGCCGCTCGCATGTGGTGGTCGCCCTCGCGGATAACGGTGACCTGTATGCCAGCGAGGATGAATTCGAGCTCGCCGTCTCGGTCGCTGCCTCGATCTCCGCGCAGACAATGCGAGAAGAAAAAGAGCTGACCCCGATCAGCTGCGCTTCACGCCAGCGGACGGCCACCTTCCGCGCGCTGATGGACGACTACACGACCCTGGAGCCGCTGAAAGGCCGATACCCGCTCTACGAGCTGGGGCAGAAAGCCAAGGATCTGGCCCCGAACGCCTCAGCGGTGATGCTGATCGTTGGGTCTCATGCCACCGCCCGTGACCTCAATACGGCTGCGAACCAGCTGCCGGTTGGGGTACTGGCGGTTGCTATCCGCTGCGTGGACGGGGCCGAGGTGCGCCGTTCCGCTATCGGTTCCCTGGACGTGGTGACCCTCGGAAGCCTCGACGGTCTGCCCAAGGCACTGCGGGCGGTGGGCTGATGAGCACGACGACGAAGAAGAAAGCCCCGGTCACGTATTTCTCGACCGTGAAGGGCAGCCGACGCGTGATCGACGTGCTGGTGATTTCGCTGCTGTTCATCCTGGCCGCCCTCGGCTTCCAGCATGTGTATGGCGGGATTCAGTACTTCATTACTGCGGTGATGGCTCTCGTGCTCGCCTTCGCGGTGGCTCTGCTGGCTGCGCGTTTCCGCTGGGGGCCGCTGCGGGTGACCCCGCTGATGCTCGTGATCTACCTTCTGCTGGGCACTCCTTTCGCGGCGCCCACTCACGGCATCCTGGGCGTCATCCCCTCGCTGCAGTCACTGTGGGAGCTGGTGAAAGCCCCGGTAACCAGCTGGAAGTCGGTGCTGACGATCGCCCCGCCGGTGGGTACTGCCCAGGGCGTGCTCGCGGTGGTCTGGATCTCGATGCTGCTGCTGGTGCTGGGGGCGATGTCGGTGGTCCTGCGCACCCGACACTATGTGATTGCCTGGCTTTTCCCCTTGGCCCTCATGCTGGTCACGATCGCTTTTGGCACCCACGAGGCCTTCGCTCCGGTTATTCGCGGAACGCTTTTCGCGGTCATTTCCCTGGCCTGGCTCACCTGGCGTTTTGAAAGCGCCCGACTGCAATCCTCCGCCTCGACGATCATTTCTGATTCGGTGCGCCCGGGCTCCTGGAAGAACCCCGTGCTGCGTCGGCGCGTGATCGGAGGCTCGCTGATCCTCGCGCTGTCCCTCGGAATCACGGTTGCCGCGCAGTCCCTCCTGGACCCTCCACCGGGCACTCAGCGCTACGCCGTGCGCGACCAGATTTCCCCGCCCTTTGACCCGCGAGAGTATGTTTCACCGCTTGCGGACTTCCGCGGCTACGTGAAGAACGAACGTGAAAAAGCCCTGTTCACTGTTACCGGGGTGGAACGCGGGGACCTGATCCGCCTCGCCACCCTGGACCAGTACGATGCACAGGTTTACAACGTGGCCGGGTCCAAGGAGAAGGACTCCGCCTCGGGAGCCTTCCTGCGGACCGCAGGCAACGTGACCCTGTATGACGGCTCGGCGCATCAGCGCACCGCGACCGTCACCATCGGCGAGTACGGCGACGTGTGGATGCCGACCCTCGGTACCCGCACCAACCGAATCAACCCGCGCACCGAGGACACGACTCGGGCCGCAGCGATGGCTGAAAACCTGTATTTGAACGACAAAACCCAGACGGCTGTGCAGGCCAGTGGGCTGCGCTCGGGTGACACCTACGAACTGCTGTACGAGCCCTATGTGGAGCCGACTGCCGAGCAGCGCCGCACCGCCGTCTATGACGAAGCGATCGCGGAAGGCCTCCCGGCCAATGTGGAGTTGCCCGGCGAGTACGCCAAGATGGCTAAGGAAGCCCGCGGTAACTCGACCTCACACTTCGAGCAGTTCCAGAACCTGCTGCGCACGGTGAAACAGGACGCCTACTACTCCCACGGCGTGGGCGATGATCCCGCCTCTCTTTCCGGGCACAGTCTGTTCCGTCTGAACGCCATGTTCGAGGACCCCTCCTTCGATAAGAAGAAGGTGGATGACTACCCCAAGGGCAAGATTGGTGATGAGGAACAGTACGCCGTGCTGGTTGCTGTGCTTGCCCGTTCGGTGGGGATCCCCGCGCGAGTGGTCATGGGCTTTGAAGTGCCCAATGATGCGGAGGGTTCCGCAACCATCACCGGCGACAATGTGACGGCCTGGGTTGAGGTCGCCTTTAAGGACCTGGGGTGGGTGCGTTTCGATCCGGCGCCCGATAACGACAATGATCCGGTGCAGCCGGAGCCTCAGGAGCAGGAAAAGCCGCGCCCGCAGGTGGCGCAGCCCCCGCCACCGCCGGCCGAGCCGCCGAGCCCGCCGCCGGGCGCGCTCAGTGAATCGGATCAGGATGATGATCCGATCCCGGATGACGGGGCAGTGTGGCTGATTTACGTCGGTCTTGCCCTTCTCCCGCTGCTGCTCATCGGGCTCATCCTGCTGGCCATCGTGATTGCGAAGGTGGTGCGCCGGCGTCGGCGCCGCAACCGCGGCGGTGTGGTCTCGCAGGTTGATGGCGGCTGGCAGGAGATCATCGACCTGCTCACGGACCTCGGCCGAGCCCCGGATCCGATGCTGACCCGTGCGGAGCTGGCCGCGCAGCTGGATGCGAAGGTTCCCTCCGCAGGGGCGGCGCTTTTGGCCTCGCGGGCTGACCGGGCTGTCTTCGGTCCGGATGATCTACCGCCCGCAGCCTCGGATGAGTACTGGTCGCAGGTGATGTCGGCCCGACGGAGCCTGGCGGGAGAGGCGCCCTGGTATCGCCGGCTGGCGGCCCTGTTCTCCCTGCGGTCTTTCCGTCGACGCAAGAAGCAGCTTGCCCGTGAGCGCCGGCGGACACGAGCCCTCCTGAAGGCTCGTAGCCGCGCCGAGAAACGCACGGCAGATATCCGGCGCCGTCGAGCCAGCTCGTCGAGCTCGAGCGAGAAACGCGCTATGCCGTGGCGCCGTTCGGCACCGAGCTCATCGAACAGCGATGGTCGCCGAGGCACAGGGTCGTCAAAGGGGAAGGGATGACGGGGAACACGAGGTACTGCAGCACCTGCGGCGCACTGCTGTCCGTCGGGGCAGCACTCTGCGGGGAGTGCGGGGCGCGTTATCAGGCGTCCCCGTATGAGCGACGTGCCACCGATGCGCCAGTGGCCTGGCAGGCCGCGCCCCGTCGTCGTGCCCAGACCCAGACAGACTCAGCCGATAACGGGCAGGATGACACTGGCATTCAGCTTCTGTCACAGGGAGCGGCCGCACCGTCTGCGCCGCGATCAACCGCATTGAGATCGCGGGGAAAGTACGATCACACAATGGCCACTGAGAACCACGCTTACCCGACGGGAAGCCCCGCCCAGAGCGGGAACGCAACGGCGTCACCGGCTCGCGATGCTGAGGCCAATGGCCCTGCTCTGGAATATCCGCTGGATGGCTGCGAGCCGGCGTCGCTGGCTAAGCGTTTTTTGGCAGCTCTCCTCGACGGGGTGATCGCGTCGATCCTGCTGTTGCCGCTGATGATCGGCGTGACGCTGATTATGGTCGAGGGTGAAGCGAAGCTGCTCGCACAGATCTTGATGGGCGTGGGGGCGATGCTCCCTGCGGCCTACACCGTGCTGATGATCTGGCTGGTCGGTGCGAAGGGTTTCACCCTCGGGAAGGCCGCTCTGGGGCTCCGCGTCACCCGCACGAGCGAGGGCGGCAAGATCGGTTTTCTCCGTTCCCTTGGCCGCTGGGCGGTGTACAACATCTTCTCGCCGCTCATGGCCCTGTCGATCTTCTTTGATCCGCAGCGGGTGCTGCGCGGCTTCCATGACCGTGTGGTGGATAGCGTGGTCACCGATATCAGGGCGGGTCGGAACCCGATGAAACCGCGCCCCGATGACTTCGAGCGCCCCCCGAATGAGGAGTACCTCGGACGGTCCTCGGTGGCCGTTTCCGCGCATGAAAACCTCATGGCTGCCCCGGGCTCTGCCTGGGCATCGGCTCAGGAACCGCAGCAGTCTGATGCTCAGCCGGCGTACGATCCGTGGGCGCCGCCACCGGCCCCGAGCCCGGCGCCGTCCTCAGCGTCGGAGGCTCCCGCCCACACGATGCATACCTCGGCCTGGGGTGAGCAGGTCGGTGCCTCCTCGGCAGCCTGGGGGCAGCAGTCTGCCGCTCCCGCCTGGCAGGCACCCGAACAGGCCATGCCGGCGCCTGCGCCGCAGCAGCCCTGGGGCCAGCCGGAGCCCTCAGCGCAGTCGATGTACTCGGCGTCACCGGCCCCGTCGGCGCCCTCGGCACAGCCGGCCCCGTCGGCACCCCCGCTCAACTCCTGGGAGCCGCCGCAGGCGGGTCCCGAAGCTCAGCCCTGGCAGGCCCCGGTGGTGGAGCCTGAGCCCGCACAGCAGCCCTGGCAGGCCCCGGGGGCTTCCGCCCCGGCACCGTCGGGCTACTCCGGATCGCATCGCGCTGCGCAACCCACCGGTGGTATCACCGGTGGCGCCTGGGGCGAGGAGATGGACGACGTGGAACAGACCCGTATGTCCCAGGCCGATGATGAGGATCTGGAGAGCACCCGGGTGTCGGTGGGAGCGGTGCCTCCTGCCCGACGACGTCTGCGCGTGGTCACGGACAACGGTGAGGAGCGCCTGGTGGAAAGCCCCCTGGTGATCGGCCGTAACCCCAGTTCCTCCGCAGGGGACACGCTATTCATCCTGAAGGACGAAAGCCGTTCCGTCTCCAAGACTCACCTGCGCATCGACGGGACAGGGGAAAAGGTCATGATCACGGACCTGGGCTCCACCAATGGCTCGTCCATCATCTCTGAGACGGGAGGGCGCACCCCGCTGCTGCCCGATACCCCGACGGAACTTCCGCAGGGCGCCACCGTTGCTATTGGTGATCGCACTCTGACGGTGGAGCAGATGCCGTGATGACGGACCACTCCCTGCTTTCTGATCCTGACCGCCCGGGCATGATCCGCGTGGTGTCCGCTGCCGCCACCCATGTGGGCAAGGTGCGGGCGATGAACGAGGACTCCCACCTGAACGTCCCGCCGATTTTTTTGGTGGCCGACGGGATGGGCGGGCATAACGCGGGCGAGGTCGCCAGTGCGATTGCCGTGGAGGAGTTCGAAAAGCTGGGGGTGCAGGAGTCCGTCACTATCGAGCAGCTGGGGGATGCTCTTGCCCTGGCTGCGGAGCGCATCGCAGAGCTGGGCCCGGAGGGTGGGCTCGGTGCCGGAACGACCGTAGCGCTGGTGGCCACGATGGTTCTGGACGATGTGGGCTACTGGGTGGTGTTGAACCTGGGTGACTCCCGCGTCTATCGCCTGTCCGACGATATTTTCGAGCAGGTCAGCGTGGATCACTCGGTGGTCCAGGAACTGATGGACCGTGGGGATCTCACCCCGGAACAGGCCAAGAGCCACCCGTACCGGCATATGGTGACCCGGGCACTCGGAGCCGGACCGACGTCTGACCCGGATTACTGGTTGATTCCCGCCGAGGCCGGGGATCGAATGCTGATCTGTTCGGACGGGCTGACCGGCGAAGTAGACGACGCCACCATCGAGAGGCTGCTGCGCAGCCCCGCGGATGTGCGCACCGTCTGCGAGAACCTGGTGGATCTGGCCCTCGAATCTGGGGGCCGCGATAACGTCACCGTTCTCGTGGTGGAAGCCGTGGAGATCGTGGGGATGCATGTGGATACCGACGGTGTGACTCGCCCACCAGCCAGCGGGTCTACCCCGTGTGAACCCGAGTACGGGTTCGACGAGGACACTCTGCCGCGCCGACTCTCCAATCCCGGGGGTGAGAACGCGTGAGTGAGGACGAGACGACCGAGGAGAAGAAACTCGAACTGCTCGATCCGGGGGTGTGGCTACGCCCCGGCCCCGCCAATCTGGTGCGGCGCGCAAAGGGATGGGTGATGCTCATCCCCAATGTGCGCAAGTCAATGATCGAAGCAGCCTGGAAGGTGCTCGATGACCCGCCCTCGGGTGAAGAGTTCGTGCCTGCCCTGGCCAAGGCGGCGGAAATCGAAAGCCCTGACCTGATCTCGGCGATCATCTTCGCGCTGGTGGATGGATCCAAGGTGACCCTGGGCATCAAGGGGAAGACCCCGGTGCAGGTGTACACCGAGGACGGTTCTACACAGCACCTTGACGAGGGTGAGCTCACGATCCTGACGTTCGAGGGCGTACGACGAATCGCTTTTGGTGAACTGCCCCCGGAGGACTCCTACGGCGGTTTGCGTGTGAACGACGGGGCAGTGCGTGTTGCCGGCTTCGTGCACATGATTGCGGATCCCGCCGATATGGACGAGGAGACCCGGACCGCGCTCGCCGAGCAGGTGGACAAGGACACCCGCACGATCGAAACCCCGCAGGCGCGTGAGCGTCGCGAGCAGCGCAACGCTCAACGGGCTGCGCGACGCCCCTCGCCTCCGCCTCAGGAGCGGAGTTTCTCGACAGCCTCGGCGCCAGCGCCGAAACCAGCTGCGAAGACGGCCCCCTCAACGACGACTGCACCTTCCTCGGCCCCGGCCACGGCGGCTGAGCCTGCGCAGGCGCAGCCCAATGTGTTCGATGATCTGTTCTCCAGCGCGCCGGCAGCTGCGGCAAAGCCGGAGCCTGCACCCGCTGCGGCGGCTCCGCCGGCGGCGGCAGAGTCCGCTGCTGCTGCGCCTGCGGCAGCACCGGCCGCCTCCGGGCCGCCTCGCCGCCGGTTGGTACGCAGCTCCCTCTTCGATAGGCGCCGACGGGCAGGGGCTGGGA
>JAEWEZ010000170.1 GCA_023389045.1 Actinomycetes bacterium | reverse complement strand
ACCGTCTCCTTCGTGGACATCGCCGGCATCGTCAAGGGCGCCAGTGAAGGTGAAGGCTTGGGCAACAAGTTGCTCGCCAACATCCGCGAAGCCGATGCGATCTGCCAGGTGACCCGCGCCTTTGCTGATCCCGACGTGACCCGCGTGGAGGGCTCGACCACCCCCGAGGGTGACATGGACACCGTCTCCACTGAGCTGATCCTGGCGGATCTGCAGACCATCGAGAACTCGATGCCGCGCCTGGAGAAGGAAACCAAGCGCAAGACTATCGAGCCGAGCGTGCTGGAGAACGTGCTCAAGGCCAAGGAACTGCTCGAAGAGGGCATCACCCTCTACCAGGGCGCCGAGAAAGCCGGGATCGACGTTTCCGAGCTGCGCGAACTGCAGCTCATGACCGCTAAGCCCTTCATCTACGTCTTCAACACCGACGAAGAAGGCCTGGCCGACGAGGCGATGCAGAAGAAGCTGCGGGACCTCGTGGCGCCGGCCGAGGCAATCTTCCTGGACGCCAAGTTCGAATCCGAGCTGATCGAGCTGGAGCCCGACGAGGCCGCCGAGATGCTCGAATCCACCGGTCAGGACGAAGCCGGCCTCGACAAGCTCGCCCGCGTCGGCTTCGACACCCTTGGCCTGCAGACCTACCTGACCGCCGGGCCGAAGGAAGCGCGCGCCTGGACCATCCGCAAGGGCTGGACCGCGCCGCAGGCCGCCGGCGTGATCCACACCGATTTCGAGCGCGGCTTCATCAAGGCCGAGATCGTCTCCTTCGACAAGCTCCTCGAAGCCGGCTCCATGAACGAGGCCAAGGCCCACGGCTGGGTGCGGATGGAAGGCAAGGACTACGTCATGCGCGATGGGGACGTGGTCGAGTTCAGATTCAATGTGTAGTGGCACTGCGTTCGAGCCTGGGTGCTTCTCCCGCTCGACCTAACCACTCGAACTGTCTGACACCCCCTTTTGCTATCGTTTCTGATAGCAAAAGGGGGTGTCATGGCATCGATCATCGTTCGTGGACTGGATGACGCTGTGAAGCAGCAGCTTGCTCAGCAAGCAAAAGCACACGGCCGCTCCATGGAAGCCGAGGCCCGGGAAATCCTTACGAAGGCCGCTCGTCAACCGCATATCGGGCTGGCTTTCCTCGCGGCAGCGAGGGAGTGCGAGGGCTTCGATGACCTTCAGACCCCGGCGCGTGACGACGTTGCTCGAGCGGTGGATTTCGGATGATCGTGCTCGACACCAATGTGATCTCGGAACTCTTTCGTCGAGCGCCAGCGCCGCAGGTCATCGATTGGTTGTCGACGCTCTCTGATGATGTAGCGATCACGTCAATCACTCTCGCAGAGCTGTTGGCAGGGGCACGTCAGCTCCCGGAGGGGCGCCGTCGACCGGAGCTCTTACAGCGCATCACGGCAACGGCGGAGCCGTACCGAGGCACCGGCGCTGTGCTTCCCTTCGATGAAGCGGCGGCTCGTTGCTATGCCGATGTACTCGCAGCGCGTGAAGCAGCGGGCGCCCCGATCAGCTCAGCCGTTGCGCAAATTGCCGCGATCTGCAGGGCGCATCACGCCACGTGCGCCACGCGGAATGTCAAAGACTTCGAGCACACCGGGGTCACACTCATCAATCCGTGGAGCCTGCCAACATGACCACCCGCCCTGAACCCCCACGCGCCCCAGCTACCGCTGCCGCGCTCCCGTCAGGCAGTTCTGAACCAACAGGTGCTGCGGAACTGCCCCACACCCCCGTCCAGCTCACCGGCTATCTCCGCTGCGCCACCGAAGCCGAGGCCGCCACGGTGCGGCTCTACCTGCCGCGTCATATCGAGCTCACCCGCGCAGAGCCCGGCTGTATGCGCTTTGACGTGGAGCCGACGGATGACCCGCTCGTCTGGACCGTTCATGAGGAGTTTGCGAGCCGATCCGCATTCGAGGCTCACCAGAAGCGCGTGCAGGAGAGCGAGTGGGGAACGGTCACGGCGGGTATCCGTCGGGACTACACACTCAGTTGACTCGCTAGTAATCTCGCGGCATGTCTGCCGCCACGCTGAACCCGCTCACCATCCCGACCTCCGACGGGCGCACACTCTCGGCGCTTCACGCCGGGGAAGGCCCCGCCGTAGTGGTCTTTGAAGCGGGCCTCGGGATGAGCGCGCCCTCCTGGGGTCCGGTTCTGCGCCTGCTTGCCCCGCACTGCCAGGTGCTTGCCTACAACCGAGCAGGTATCGGGGAGAGCATCCCGGACCGCGAGCCTCGCACCCTGCAGCGTCTGGCAGATGACCTCGCTACCGTCGCCCGCCATATCCCGCATGGGCAGCTGATTCTCGTCGGGCACAGCTGGGGCGGACCCATCCTGCGTACCGTGGCAGCCACCGGTCAGCTCAGCGACACCGTGCGCGGAATCGTCCTCGTGGATCCGAGCGATGAGCATCTTCTCGGCGAATACCATCCCATCACCCTGAATCTGCAGCGTCGGCTGATGCCTATGCTCGCTCGCTTCGGCCTGCTCCGGCGCATGACCGCCCGTCTCGTGGACGAGCTCCCCGCATCGGACCGCGAACAGACCCTTGCCGCATGCTGCAGCGTGAGCGCCGCCAAGGAAGCTTCCGCCGAACTCGCCCAGTTCCTGCCGGGCATGCAGGGCCTGCACGCCGAGCCGCTTCCCGTCCCGTCGGTGCTCCTGACCGGCACCCAGCCTGATCACGGGGAGCCCGCCGCGATGCGGGAACGCATCAACGCGGCGCACCGCGAGACCGCGGAAGCCCTCGGGGCCCAGCTCATCCTCGCGGAGCAGTCCGGGCACCGCATCCCGTGCACGCAGCCTGAACTGATCGCCCAGGTGGTTCGCGATCTGCTGGAGAAGCAGGACTAATCGCAGCTTGGTTCCTGGTCGTGCCCGTGGTTCCTGGTCGTGCCCGTGGTCGTGCCCGGGCACGGTAGGTGATCGGCTGGGGCCCGTCTGACCCACCACCCGCACACCTTCCGCCCACCGGGATGCCACCCCCACCCAAGCGGGTGCGCCCATCCCGTTTCATCCCTAGGATGGGACGAGGCAGGCAGCGCCCCTGCGCGTACGCCCCGCCTGCACTGCGCCGATGACGGTGCGGTGTGCGGTTCCATCCGTTCCGCGCACTCCAACGAAGGGGAAAGGTTCGCATGAACAACGAGATGACCGAGAAGATCCGCCAGGGCCAGGGCTTCATCGCCGCGCTGGACCAGAGCGGCGGCTCGACGCCCAAGGCGCTGAAGGCCTACGGCATCGAGGAGAGCGAGTACTCGAGCGAAGAGGAAATGTTCGACCTGGTGCATGCGATGCGCACCCGCATCATCACCAGCCCCAGCTTCGATTCCTCCAAGATCATTGGCGCGATCCTGTTCGAGCAGACCATGGACCGCGAGATCGAGGGGATGCCCACTGCCGACTACCTGTGGCAGAAGAAGGGCGTCGTTCCCTTCCTCAAGATCGACAAGGGCCTGGCCGACCTCGAGGACGGCGTGCAGCTCATGAAGCCGATGCCGCAGCTCGATGAGCTGCTCAAGCGCGGCGTTGCCAAGAACATTTTCGGCACCAAGGAGCGCTCCGTCATCAAGGAGCTGAACCCCGAGGGCATCAAGAAGGTCGTTGACCAGCAGTTCGAGGTGGGCAAGCAGGTGATCGCCGCCGGTCTCATGCCCATCCTGGAGCCCGAGGTGGACATCCACGCCGAGAACCGCGCCGAGATCGAGAAGGTCCTCAAGGACGAAATCCTCGCTCACCTCGAGAACCTCCCCGAGGGCCAGCAGATCATGCTGAAGCTTTCCATCCCCGAGGTGGACGGCTTCTACACCGAGCTCGTCGAGCACCCGAAGGTGCTGCGCGTGGTGGCTCTCTCCGGTGGTTTCAGCCGCGACGACGCCAACGAGCGTCTGGCCAAGAACCCCGGCGTCATCGCGAGCTTCAGCCGCGCCCTCTCCGAAGGCCTCTCTGCCCAGCAGAGCCAGGAGGAGTTCGACGCGATGCTCGCCGATGCGGCCGAGAAGATCCACGCCGCCTCCGTGGCCTGATCTCGCCCGCGGTGAACTCGCAGGGCGTCGTCTTGATGGCGCCTCGGTGAGTTCACGCGCGTGAGTCTGCGCAGGGCGCGCCCGGGAACTGTTCCGGTCGCGCCCTTGCGTTGCCGGTGGGTGCGCGGGGTGTGATGAAGGGCCGACGGGGCTGGGAGGGCCGACGGGCGTGGCACGAAACGGTGAGACAAGGCCCGTCGGGCAGGAAAGGAAAAACGCGATGACCGCTGCTGAGTGCGAGGGTGACAAGAGCGGGGCAAGCCCGACATTGAGACGGCTGTGCACGCGGGACGCCCCCGCCGTGTTGGCCGCGTTCACGGCAAGCCCCGATATGGCTCGGCAGGGTGATGTGCGCACGCTCGAGGATGCGGAACGCTACGTGCAGCACATGAGCGACCGCACGGCCGGTATGGAGGGCTGGGCGATCGCCGAGGGGGAGAGGCTCGTCGGTTTCGTTGGGATCAGTGTGGACCGAGAAAACCGCTCTGGCTGGGTCTTCTACTGGATGAACCTCGCCGCCCGAGGCCGCGGGTGGACATCCCGCGCCGTGGCAACGGTGAGCGACTGGGCTCTGCATGACCTCGGCCTGGAACGCCTCGAACTAGGGCACCGGGTGAACAATCCGGCCTCCGGCGCCGTCGCCCGCGCCGCCGGGTTCCTGAAGGAAGGCACCGAGCGAGGCAAGTTCCTCGTCGACGGTGAACGGATCGACGTGGACACCTACGGGCGCCTGAAGAGCGACCCGTGGCCGCAGCACGAGCCGGTGCGATACGAGGGCCCGACGAGCTGACGGCTCAGTCCCCGGGCGGAACTTCGATGTCCTTCGCGCGGGTAGAGAGGAAACGCAGGTACTTCGGGTCGTCGCCCTCGAAGATCTCCGGGCCGGCTCCCATGTAAGCGCGCATGAGTTCATCCGCGGCGCGATCCAGGTCGCCCAGCTCGAACTGGCACTCGCCCAGACGCAGGTGAATGAACGGGTTCCCAATCGCATCCGGGCAGTGCATCGCGCCGGTGAGGGCGTTGCGGGCCATCTGGTAGTCGCCCTTGGTGTAGTTCGCATCGCCGATCGCAGTGAGAATCCAGGTCGCGGCTTCCCACTGATGCTTCGGGTCGGGCAGGAGCGCCCAGGCCTGGTTGTATCGCTCCAAGGCTTCATCCAGGCGGCCAGTTTCAAACAGGTCATCGCCCTGCTTGCACAGCGCCGTGATCTGGTCGTACAGGGCGTCGTCGAGCGTTTCCACAGTGTCCCCCTCTGTTGTGTGCGGATGGGGCAGGAGTCTAGTGGCCCGCAGGGGAGGGGGAAGGGGAACATATGAACGATATCAACAGGCTGGCAGCGTGGCTAGGCTGCTTAGAAAGGCCCGGGGGCGAGCGATCCGGGCCGTGATGCACCGGGGGAACCATGCGAATCGCCGTGATCGGAGCTGGAATCGGTGGGCTTGCCACGGCCCGCGGTCTGCAGGCTGACGGGCATGAGGTCCTCGTCCTGGAACGTCGTGCGGATGCGAGCCCCGTCGGTGCTGGACTCACCCTCTTCCCCAACGCCATGGAAGCTCTCGACGTGCTCGGGCTGGGGGACGAGGTGCGGGAGGTTTCCTGCGCGCCCTTCCGCGGGATGCGCTGCGGGCAGCGGGACTCGAGCGGCGCCTGGCTCGTGTCTCTTCCCGCTGAAGTACTCGCCGACGTGTGCGCCGTGCACCGCGCCGACCTGCACCGTGTGCTGCGCGAAGGGCTCGCCCCGGGAACGCTCCGCTGCGGTGCTTTTGCTGAGGTTGCGCCGGATGGCAGTCCGCGCGTCACCGTTGGTAACTCGACCGAGCGCTTCGACGTCGTTATTGCGGCCGACGGGATCCACAGCCAGGCCCGTGTCGCGCTCGGCCTGGACCGCGGTGTTCGGCATACCGGCGCGCTTGCCTGGAGGGGGGTGACCAGCAGCCCCGTAGACCTCGGAGGGCAGATCTCGGAAACGTGGGGGCCGGGCGGGATCGTCGGTTACGTGCCGCTGCCGGATGACCGCATCTACTGGTACGTCACGATGAGTTCGCCGTCGAACCCGCAGATCGCGGATGAACGTGCCGCCCTCCGTGAGCATGTGGGCACCTGGTGCGCCCCGATTCCGCAACTGATTGACGCGACGACGGACGCTGATCTGATGCGCCACGACCTGCATGACCTCGCAGCGATCCCGGAGTGTTTCCACCGCGGGCAGGTTGCCCTGCTCGGCGACGCCGCGCATGCCATGACCCCGCACCTCGGGCAGGGCGCCGGGCAGGCCCTCGAAGATGCCGCCTCCCTGGTCACGCTGCTGGGATGGGCGGGGGAGTACGGCGCCGAGGGCATCGACGCCGCCCTCACGCAGTACACGCGAATCCGCAGGCCACGCGCACGCAGCGTGTGGTCGGCCTCCCGCACCCTGGGGCGGCTCGCGCAGGCCGAAGGGGTTGCGGCGACCGCTGCACGCACCCTGCTTCGGATGGCGCCGAGCTGGGTCATGGCTGCGTCGTCCTGTCGGATCCAACGCTGGCCCCGACCCGAACGCAATAGGCGGTAACCGCGGGACGCGCGGGCGCGCGGTGAGGGGCCGACGGTGAGTGGCTGGGCCCGGCGCGGCCTGCGGTGCAGCGGATGCGCACCGACCTGCGAGGAATAGCCGGTGCGGTTTAGGCGGTGTGTTTTAGGCAGTGGGCGCAGCGGCCGCTGCTGCCGGGGCAGTGCCGAGGCCGAGCATCACGCTTGCAGTGATCTGCGGTTGCTGCGTGATTGTCGCGAGGTACTGTTCGCGCACCGCCTGGAGCTGCGCCTCATCGAGCCCGGCAAGCATCCCGCGGAAACCGGAGCCGAGCACGAGCAGCCACGCCGTCTCCGGGTCAGCGCTCAGCGCATGCGGCACCCGCTCGACGCGCACGTTCTCGAGGCCGTGGCTCGTCAGCCAGCGGGCGAAACTGTCGCGGGAAGCAAAGGGATTTTCCGACGGGGCTGGTTGGGACGCGGCGGGGTCGGACGGGGCTGGTTCGGACGCGGCGGGGTCGGACGGGGCGGGATCGAACGAGGTGGGGTCCGACGGGGCTGTCACCTGCTGGATCGCGCCGAACAGGGCCGCGCCGACGTCCTGCATCACGCCCTCATCCCACACCGCGATCGCGGCCCGGCCGCCGGGGCGGAGACGCGACAGCAGAGCGCGGGTGCCCGTCGTCGGATCCGGAAAGAAAACCACCCCGAGCACACAGACCAGCGCATCCCACTGCTCACCCTCGCCGAAGGTGGTGGCGTCCTCAGCGTGCGTGCGAATCGGGGCCTGCTGAGTCGGCAGCGTGCTGGGGACTGCGCTCGAGAGTGCGTGGCCGGCCGGGAGAGCAGCGGCCTGGGCGCGCTCAGGGATCTGCGCGAGCAGGTTCGCCGACAGATCCACGGCATCCACCTGCCCCGTCGGCCCCACGAGGGTTGCCGCAGGGATCGCCGAGGAACCCGCGCCCGCGCAGGCATCCAGCACCCGATCGCCCGTCTGCAGGCCCGCTGCCTGCGCAACCCGCTCACCGAGCGGATCCCACAGCAGCCCACACAGGCGCACGTAGTCATGGGTGGCCTCGTCGAATCCTCCGACCGAGCTCATGGCGGGTCCTTCCCCTGCGTGATCTGCTCCCCGGGCGGGGAGGCGGTGCGGTGCGCCAGAGAGCGCAGCGCCGATCATGCCAGGTGTGAGCCGTCCACCGCTTCCTGGAAGGCATCCACGTAGGTGCCAAGCAGCCGCCGGAACTGGTCAGCCTCGGGGCCGAGCGCGGCCAGTGCCTGCCGGTAGACGCCGAGGGAGGAGGCGAGAATCTCCTCGAAGGCCTGCGTGCCTGCCGCGGAGGCTGTCACAAGATAGGCGCCGCCGCCCTCGCGGTGACGGTCTAGCAGACCTGCGGCGAGAGCGGCATTGACCTGTCGGTTGACCGTGGACTGTTCGAGCTGGAGGTCGGTGGCGATTTCCCGCAGGGTGCGGGGCTTTCCGTCGGTCAAAAGCCACAGCAGGCGCATATCGGCTGTGCCGAGCGGCGCACGGTGCTCGAGAACCCGTCGGGCCTCCCCAAAACGGGCAAAGAGCCCCGCGAGTTCCCGGGCTGCTGCCAGGTGCGCGTCGGTGCGGGCAGTTCCGTGGCTCACGTGACCACCTCCGAGGATTGTCGCGAACCTCCCTGCTGTGTGGCCTACACAGCGTTCTTGTTGGCCCCGGGGAGGGGCTGGCGGCGCCCGGTTAGTGGGCGTGTAACCGCGGCGCGCGTGTGTAAACGGGACGCCAGCGGTCGTTGCCGTGCATATTGCACAGCTCGAGCCGCTGGCGTCCCGTTTTGTCACACAGCCCCGTTTACCCGGCCTGCGCTGCGAGCGCCGACCGGTACGGCGCGCATCGTTCGGCCAGCTCAGCGTGGGTGCCCTGGTCCACCACGCCCTCGCTGCCCAGCACGATGATCCGGTCAGCGTGGGCGAGGGAGGAGATGCGGTGGGCGATGAGCAGGGTGGAAGCGTCGCTGCGGTGCTCGGCGAGGGCCTGCATGATGCTGGCCTCCAGCTCCGGGTCCACATTGGCCAGCGGTTCATCCAGCACCAGCACTTCATGGTCGCGCAGGAAGACGCGAGCCAGGCCGAGCCGCTGGCGTTCACCACCGGACAGGGTGGTTCCGCGATCCCCGACGGCAGCGTCGAGCCCGCCAAGCCCTTCGACCACCTCGCGTAGCCCAGCGTGGGTGAGGGCTCGCCACAGGGTGTCGTCGTCCGCTTCAGGGGCGGCGATGGTCAGGTTTTCTCGGATGGTGCCAGCGAAGATGTAGCTGGACTGCGGCAGCAGGGTCACGTGTTCGCGATGCGCATCCGGGGTGGAGGTGACCACGTCGACCCCGTCCAAGCGCACCACTCCAGCCTGCGGATCCAGGAAGCGCAGGGCGAGGAAGGCGAGGGTGGATTTGCCAACGCCGGAGGGGCCGAACAGTGCCACGGTCTGCCCCTTCGGGATCTCGAGTGAGACCCCATCGAGCACGGCGGGAAGCTCGGGCCCGTAGCGGAAGGTGACGTCTTCGATGCGCAGGGAGCCGTCGGCGGTGGTGGCGGCGGCGCCGGCGCGGGGAGCGGAGTCCACGGTGTCGGGGGCGTCGAGCAGCGCTTGCACACGATGCGCGCACGCCCCGATTTCGCCGAGCTTGCCGAGCATCCCGACCAGCCCAATCACGGGCACCGCCGCCATCGAGGCGAGCATGACGGAGACCGGCAGGTCCTGGGCCGGGAAGGTGCCATCACGCAGCCAGCCGGTGAGCACGATGACGACCACCAGGTGCACGATCGCCATGACCCATTCGACGAAGCCGGCTTCGACGGCGCGGCGCAGATTGCCGGAGGTGAGGGCGCGCTGCACTCGTCGACCGTCCTGCTCGAGTCGTTCTTCCTGACGCTCGACGAGGCCGAGGGTGCGCATTTCGCGCAGGCCGTGGATGCCGTCGAGGGCAGTCACCTTGAGGGCGGAGAGGGCTTCGCGGTGCCGGTCGCCCTGTCGGCGCTGCCAACGCAGTAGAACGAAGGGGAAGGCGAGGATGGAGATGAGCGCCGGCACGACCACGAGGGCGAGCGGCCCCATGAACCAGTAGCCCGCCGCGATCAGGATGACGGAGGAGGTCACGGCGTTGATGGCGGTCGCGACGGTGTGGGCGTAGAACCATTCGAGCTGTTCCACGTCGCCCATGGAGCGGGAGGCCACATCGGCGATACGTCGGCCCTGCAGGCCGAGCGGCGCGATCCGTTGCAGGGAGGCGAAGATGTCCACGCGCAGGGAGGCGAGCACCTTGTAGGCCAGTTCGTGCGACCACCAGCATTCGAGCAGGTACGCGGTGCCCTGCACGAGCGCCATGATGATGACGATCGCGAGCGGCCAGACCGCTTCGCCGGGCAGCCAGGTTTCGTTGACCACGCGGGTGGAGATGTAGACGGAGACGGCGCTCAGCAGCACCAGCAGGATTTGGTGCGTGAACTGCGCGAACATCGAGATAGTGAAGAGGGCGCGGAAGCCGCGCAGGCCGCGCAGGAGCGCGAGCACGTCTTTCATGGTGTGCAGCATCGGGGTCAGCTCCTCACAGCGCCGGCGGCGTCGGCGGTCATTCGGGCGAGATGGGAGTCGCTGGCGAGCAGCTCACGGACGGAGCCCTGCTCGACGGCGCGCCCGGCTTTGAGCACGATCGCTTGGTCGCAGCGGGCGGCGGTATCCATCCGGTGGGTGACGATGACCAGCGTTAGCTGCGGCATGGCAGCGGCGATCTGGTCGAGCACCGCGATTTCGGTGTCGGTGTCGAGGGCGGAAGTGGATTCGTCGAGAACCAGCAGCCGCGGCCGGGCCACGAGGGAGCGGGCGATGGCGAGGCGCTGACGCTGCCCGCCGGAGAGGTTTTCGCCGCGTTCGTGAACAACACGGTCGAGCACGGCAGCGCCGGTGGCACCGTCGAGCGTGTCGAGGCGCGCGATCCGCAGTGCCTCGAGGAGTTCGTCGTCGCTCGCGTCGGCACGACCGTCGAGGAGGTTGGAACGCACGGTGCCGGCGAACACCAGCGGGTCCTGCGCAACCATGGCGATCACACCACCGCGGGCCACGCTGCGCCGAGGGTCTTCTCCAAAGACGCTGAGGGTGCCGCCGCTGGGGGCGTCGAGCCCAAGGAGCAGGCCGAGCAGGGTGGATTTACCAGACCCGGACGCGCCGACGATCGCGAGGGATGATCCTTCGCGCAGGGTCAGGTCCACACCGGCGAGGGCGTCGGCCTCAGCGCCGCGGTACCGGTAGCGGGCCTCGTGAATCTCGAGGGCTGCCGCGGGGGTGCTAGTTCCCGCGGGAGTGGCGGGGGAGGGTTGGGCCGACGGGTCGGTGGCCTGCGTATTTTCCTCGGTCTCGGCGCGCAGGAAGGCCTCCAGCTCGCGGGAGGAGGAGAGCCCGAGGTAGCCGGTGTGCCAGTAGTTCGCAAGGGTGCGGACGGGGCGGAACATCTCGGCCGAGAGCAGCGTGATCATGAACAGTTCGGTGGGCTGCACGGTGCCGCGGGCGAGTTCGGCGATACCCATCGCGAGGCCGACGGCGGGGCCGATCACCATGATCGTGCCGGACACGCCGGTCTCGCCGAGGGAGAGTTTCAGCTGCCCGAGGGTGGACTTCAACAGATGCTCGGATTTCGCGGCGAGGGTTTCGCGGCGGCGAGTGGCGGCGTTGAAGGCTTTGAGGGTGGTCATCCCCATCATCGAGTCGACGAACTCGCTGTTGAGGTCGGCGTAGGCGATCCAGTGGGTCTGGCCGCGCTCAGCGAGCACCTTGTCCCACACGCGCGGCACGGCCACGACGACGGCGGCGAGAAACACCTGCACGATCGCGATCCAGATGGAGTACTGCGCAAGCCAGGCGCCGACGAACAGCGCGGTCACGGCGGTGACCAGGATGTGCGGCAGGTACAGGCCGTAGTAGGCCTGGGTGTTCTCGATTCCGTCGGTCATGAGGGATTCGAGCTGGCCAGAGGTGCGGCGCGGAGCACGCATCGGCCCCTGGTCGGTAAGCACTCGCGAGACCCGCAGACGCAGGGTGCGTTTCATGCGTCCACCGAGGGCGGAGACGGCCCATTCGCGGGCAAGGCTCAGCAGAGGTCGGGTGAGAAGCACGATGGCGAGGGCGATGATGAGCGCCTGCAGAACGCGCATATCGCGGTCGGTGAGCAGCTCAGTGAAGATTTCCGCATTGAGCATGGCCGCGCCGACGTAGCTTGCGGACAGGGCAAGCCCCAGCCCGACGGGCGCGATGAACGCAAGCCAGCCCACGCGGCTGAGGCGGATAACCGCCCACTGGGGGAATCGGCGTGGGGTGTGCTGTGGAGGTGACGCGGCGGTATCGCTCACAGCGGTACTGCTCCTTCTGTGCGGTACGACGAGGAGGGCCCGGTGGAGGGCTCACCGCTGGACTGTATAGCGCGCTAGCATAGTAGGCAAGTAAGGGTATGAGGGTGGGATCTGGTGGTGTCCCTCTCAGTGGCTGTCGAGGCTCTTGCGGGGCTGCGCGTTCGCTTCCGAGAGGCTGGGGATGACAGGGAAGGGGAATTCGAAAGCGGGCTTCGTCCACCGGTAGGCGGCCGCGATAAGGAGCGGTATACCGAGGCCAGAAGTGAGTGTGAGCGCCAGGAAAATGCCGCTGTGATCAGGGAGGAGGGGTGATGCGAGGGTAGATACTGCCGCCTGCACCGGGAAGTGGACTGTGTAGATAACGATGGAGCGTCGCCCTATAAACTCAAAGGCTGTGAGGCGGGGAGCTCGATGCGCAAGCCACAAAACACTCAAAATTCCAGGAATTGCGAGAAGTGTTGTCAGGGGCTGTGCAATATCGATGGTGAGAAGGTCTGCAAATGCGGCACCTGAAATACCCAGTGTGAGCGCTCCCATCAATGCGAACGTCCAACGCGGGGCCTCCATCCATCGCGGAAGAATGGTCTTGATAGCGGCGCCGAGGAAGAAAAAGAAGCCGTAGTAGAGGAAGCGGCGAATGAATCCCGTCGATGGGTCAAGAACTACAAGTGCGCAGAGGAGTGCGAGGGGGAGCGTCCAGGCTGGTATGTAGCGAACCAGCACGCCCAGAACGTAGCACTCCAGGAGAACCACCAGGAACCACATGTGGTAAGTGCCTGCTATCCAGGTGAACGGTTGAAAGATGGTCGAGATCCCGTTCCAGCCTTGGATGACGGCGATGGTGATTGCTGTCCAGAGTAGGTAGGGCCACAGGATCTTACGTACTTTGCCGTCGGTATAGCGCAAGAGAGGCTTATGGACTGCCGGCGTGAGGAGTAGCCCTGAGATAGCTAAAAGAAGAGGCATCCGGAAGGGGCTCACAAATGCGATCAATGCATCCCATGTGGGATTCACGATCTCGATTCCATAGATCACGCGGGGGATGTTAATGGCGTGATGAAAAACAACCAGTGCAACGGCGATGCCGCGTACGGCATCCATCCAAGAGATTCTCTGCTGCGAACTCATGGCTCCTTGAGGATGAGGTCAGGGTTGACCGGGAGCTCACGCAATGTGTGGCTTATCGGCCTGCCCGGCGGCGGGTTTCGTCGCAGGCGGATGACCGTGAGCGACAGTTCATGCTAGCGAAGATAGAAAGCGTTGGCGCTGCGGGACTCGCCCCTGGACACAGTCCCTGTGTGGCGCGCCAGGGGAGGGGTGAGCCAGGCCGCAACGCAGGGCGTGGGTGAGAAGGGCAATCGGGCCAACGGAGCGGATGCCACATCGTCGCCGCGTGCCCTGGGAGCGCACAGGGGTCGACGGGTCAGGCTCTGCGCCTGTGCCCCGTCGGCCCTCAGAGGTTCGTGATAAGGGCGATAACGCCACCCTTCGAAGCCCCGTAGGAGACGGCACCGGGGAAGCCGATGAGGCCGCCCGCCGAGGCGGTCGAGATGATGTTGCCCTGGGTCATCTTCGCTCGGCAAAAAGCAGGCTGGTGGCGCGGCCAAAGCCGGAGTCGGCGCCGGTGATGATGGTGACTTTGCCTTCGAGCAGCATGTTCTCGTCTCCTCCCGGAAGAGCAACAGTTTTCAACCACGGCCTATCGGGGTGCTGGGCGTGGGGGAGGGGCTGTGGAGGGGCGCTGTTCGAGCTCCTCGGCGCGTCGGTGAAGGCAGAGAAAAGCCGTGGCGAGGAAGGAAATTCGGAGTGGTCAGTGGCGCCGGCTGGCAGCGACTGGAGCCACTCTAGATCTGCAAAACCTTCCGCCCTCCTCGCCCTCACATGCCCCCTGAGCAGGGACTACCGTCCGCCCCTCTTGTCAGGTCGCTGATAAGGTGGCGATGTCGTCACCTCCCCCGCAGGTCGATGTTGACCTATCTCTGGACCCGACTGGTGGCCCGGCACCGAGGAACGCGACGACCTCCTTCCCTCTCGCTTTCAAGGAGTCATCAATGGAGATTGAAGGCTGGACTCAAACACTCTCAGCGGGTCCGCTTCTTGGCATCGCCGCGGGGGCCATCGCCCTCATCCTCGTTCTCATCATCGTCTTCCGTCTGCACGCGTTCCTCACGCTGATCCTGGTCAGCTTGCTGACCGCATTCGCCACCGGCATCCCGAGCGGTGACATTGTTGGCGTTCTCACCGGCGGCTTCGGTGGAACACTCGGAAGCGTCGCCCTGCTCGTGGGCCTCGGCGCCATGCTCGGCAAACTCGTTGAGCATTCGGGCGGCGCCACCGTTCTCGCCGACAAGATGATTGATCTGTTCGGTGAAAAGCGCGCTCCGCTCGCTCTGGGCGTCGCCTCCCTGCTCATGGGCTTCCCCATGTTCTTCGACGCGGGCCTCGTGGTCATGCTGCCGATCGTCTTCGCGGTCGCGGCACGTCTGGGCGGCCCGATCCTGCTGTACGCCATTCCGGCGGCTGCCGCCTTCTCGGTGATGCACGTCTTCGTGCCGCCGCACCCGGGCCCGGTCACCGCATCGGAGGCCTACAGCGCCAACCTCGGCCTGGTTCTCGCCGTCGGTCTGGTCGCCGCGATTCCGGCCTTCTACCTCTCCGGTGTTCTCTGGGGCAAGGTGTGCGGCCGCTACTTCCCCTTCCAGGTGGGCGCTGGTGCCCTCTTCGGCAAGGTCGATGACGACGAGATCAAGAATCCGCCCTCGGTGTTCACCGTCGTTCTGGTTCTGCTCCTCCCGATGGTCCTGATCTTCATGAACACGGGCCTGGACTTCCTGCGCTCCGGTGGTTCGGTGAATCCGGAGGCTACCTGGTACCAGGTGGCTCGTGCCTTTGGCTCGTCCCCGGTGGCCCTGCTGATCTCGGTGCTGTTCGCGCTGATCGTGCTTGGCTTCGCCCGCGGCGAGAAGGGCACGGCACTGGAGAAGATCGTGGACTCCTCCCTCGGGCCGATCTGCTCGGTTGTGCTGATCACCGGCGCCGGCGGCATGTTCGGCATGGTTCTGCGCACCTCCGGTATCGGCGACGCTCTGTCGGAGAGCATGAGCGGCCTTGGCCTGCCGGTGATCGTCGCGGCGTACGTCATCGCTGTGGTCATGCGTGTGGCACAGGGCTCGGCCACGGTCGCGCTCGTGACCGCTGCCAGCCTGATGGCCCCGGCGGTTGCTGCCGGCGGGTACAGCCCCGGTCAGATCGCAGCGATCACGGTTGCCACCGCCGCCGGTTCGGTCTTCGCCTCGCACGTGAATGACTCCGGCTTCTGGCTGGTGGGCCGCCTGTTCGACATGGATGTGGCCACCACGCTGCGCACCTGGACGGTGCAGCAGACCATCGAGTCTCTGATCGGTTTCGTCATCGCGGCCGGTTTCTTCCTCGTGCTCTGATTCTCTGAGCCGACGAGCTTTCGCGCTCGACGCAGCGGCCCGGCCATCCTGTGGTGGTCGGGCCGTTTGTGTGCGAAGGGTGCAGTCCCGGCAGATGGCCCTTTTGCCTGTCTTCCGCCCTCTCATCTGCGGGTATCGTCGACCTGCGTCGATCTCGACGCCCACCAGTTTTCCGGCGGGTCACCAGACCTGTGGGGATAGCGGGTGAGTTCGCGAGGTTCCTCGCCGCGCTGCGGACCAGCGTCAAGGAAGACGGCGATGAGCGGCGGGAGGAGTCCGTCGCGGACGGCACCGGCAAGCAGCGCCGGGGTATCCAGACGGTCCACATGTCCTTCCGCATCGGTGACGATGAGGAGCGGAACCGGAGCCGTCTTTCCTGTGTCAGAGCCACTGCTCGCACCATCACCCGACGCTGCCAGACCCGGCGCACACCAGCGGGCGCGCGTGGCATGGGGGATCGTCATATCCACCGGGAGGTCATGAACCGGCATCGCCACTTTCGCTGCGACAGGGCCGACGACGTCCACAACCGCGCGCAGCCCACCGCCGCGCGCGGCGCGATGCGTATTCGGAGTGCGCGGGTCAAGCCGCGGCTCAGACTGCACATCCCGCATCCCGCTCTGCCACCAGCCATTAGCCTGAAGCGCCACCGCCTGCGTCTGCGGTGCGTGATGCCAGAAGCGCACCACGGTCTCCCCGTTTTCGCCCACAGAAACCTGCGGGCCGGGCACTTCCCCGTCGGCCGGAACAGTCACC
>JAEWEZ010000167.1 GCA_023389045.1 Actinomycetes bacterium | reverse complement strand
CTCTTGTGGAACTGCTGGATCTGCGTCCGATCACGGAGGACCCCGCACCCTCCGCGGTGCAGGTCGCCGCGTTCGAGGGCGACTCCGCTCCCCAGCCGGGTGGGCATGTGTTCGGCGGTCAGGTGATGGGGCAGGCGCTTATCGCTGCGGGCCGCACTGCCCCCGAGGGCCGCTCGGTGCACTCGCTGTACGCCTACTTCCTCTCCCCCGGCGATCCGAGCCGCCCGATTCGTTTCCGCGTGGATTCCCTGCGCGATGGCGGGTCGTTTTCTGTGCGGCGAGTGCTGGCCGTGCAGGGAACCGATGACGGTGGCGAACGCACCATCCTGGCCATGACCGGCTCCTTCCAAGAGCAGCAAGGCGGGCTTGACCATGCGGAGCAGGCACCGGAGGCACCCGCTCCCGAAGACCTGCCGACCACCGCGCAGGTGCTCGCCGGGATTGACCATCCGGTGGCGCGTTACTGGGCCACGCAGCGGCCGATCGATATCCGGCACGTGACCGATCCGATCTATCTGCGGCCCGATGGCAGTGGCAGCGACACCCAGATGGTGTGGATGCGGGCGGCACGCCCCGTCAACGGGCCCGGTCTCATGCATGATGCGGTGCTCGCCTACGCGAGCGACTACACCCCCTTTGAACCGATTCTGCGCCGCCACGGCCTGAGCTGGATCACCCCGGGGCTGCGCATGGCAACGATCAACCATGCGATCTGGTGGCATCGGCATGTGCCGGCCGACGACTGGCTGCTGTTCGTCACTCGCTCCCCCGCTGCCTCGGGTGGGCGCGGGCTCACGCAGGGGCAGCTGTTCACTCGGGAGGGTGAGCTGGTCGCGACCGTCACCCAGGAGGGCATGATCCGGGCGCGCTGACGAGCCGGCATGGAGCCGCCGAGGTTCCGCCGACGGGGATCGCAGTCGGTGTGATCTCAGCCGACCGCTTCATTTGCCGCCTTCTGAGCAGCCGGCACCGCATCGGCCGCTTTCTTCTCCCCCGTGAAGATCGAGGCGATCAGCGGCATGGCCGCGCCGGTCCCTTCAGCCGAGCGCACGCCGCGCTCCGGTTTGGCCCACTGCTCCGGGGCAGCGGTCAGGGAGCTCACATCCACGCCCTGGCCTTTCCATGCCTTCTGCCAGTCGGCCACCAGGTCTGTGCGCGCCGGAATCCCCAGGCGATTCGCGGCAAGCGGCCGCATCGAATCGGCACTGATGAGGTGTGTGAGCAGTTCGGTGGCGGCAGCGGCGCGTTCCTCATCCTTCGAGGCCACCTGCACGAGCGCAATCGCATGCACGAGCGGCCAGGAGCCCTTCGGCCCGGGAACCGGGGGGTGGAGCGACCAGGTAAAGGAACCGGCGATCCCGTCGACCAGGCTGTTCAACTCGTAGGTGCCGGTTTGGAGCAGGGCGAGGCTTCCGTCGGTAAACCTCTGGCGGCACAGGGACGGGTCCCCGACCATCTGCACCGGGTCCGGGGCGATGGCGCGCTCCCGCGCGAGCGAGGCGAGATACCCGACGGCGGCTGTCCCCTGCGCGGAGGCGAAAGCGAAGGAATGGTCAGGGTTTTGCCAGCTGCCACCGTTGGCGGCGATGAAGGGGCCGAGCAGGGCGCTGCGATCCGGATGCGCGGAGAATCCGAAGACGGTGCGGGTGGCGGGGTCGAAGCCCGGGTCTCCCGGATGCAGGCCCTTGGCATCGGCGGTCAGGACCCGGCCGGCTTCGCGCAGCGGATCGGTGGGTTTGGCCGGATCGAAACTGAGCTTCGCCGGGTCGATCTTCGCGGCATCCACGAGGGCGCGGTTGGCCACCAAGATCGTGCGCTCCCAGGTCTGCGGGATCCCCCACAGACCGTCCTCGTCTCGGTACTGCTCGAGCGCGATCGGCATCAATGCGGAGGCCTCTGCGCCGAGAGTTTCCGACAGGTCCAGGATCTCGCCATTGGCTTTGAGCTGGTCGATATTGGCGGTGTTCATCCACAGCAGGTCCGGGGCAGAGCCGTCTGCCACTTCGAGCGGCAGATTCGACCAGTACTCCTCCCAGGCCATGGTCTCCACCTCCACGGTGTAGCCGTGCGTGGAGGTGAAGGTTTCGAGGCTTTCCCGGTAGGCGGCGGCAGCGGCTTCATTCCACACGCGCACGCGCAGCACGGTGTCTTCCGGTTCCGTGGTGGTCTTGGCGCCGCGTCGGCAGGCACCCAGAAGTGCCGTACTTCCGGTGGCGCCGGTGAGCGCGAGGGCACGCAGGAGGGCGCGGCGTGTGGGCACGAAGGATCCTTCCGACGGGGCACGAGCGTGCCTCCCTATTCTGCAACGCCGCCGCCCGCGAAGCCGTGAGGCTCCGCGGGCGGCGGATGTCCTGGCGCTGCATGCTCACTTAGGAGCACGGGCCGAGGTGTGAGCGGGTGCCCGCTCACGACCTGTGACCGGCTCAGCCGGCGAGCGTCACGAGTCCCATCTCGGCGCGGGAGGCGAGCACCCGGTGCTGCGGGGTGGCCCGCACCGCGTAGCCGACGGTGCCGGGCATGGAGAGCGTGAAGCGGGCAGCCCAGCGGCCGTCCTCGGCACGCTGCAGCGGGATGGTGTGGGCGTCCTGGATCTCCCCGTCCTCGCCGACGGGGCCGATCACGGCCTCAACCACCACGTCCTGCGGGGAGAGACCGGCCAGCTCCACGGCGGCCGAGAGGGTCACCTCGGCGCCGGCGGCCACCTTGTCACCCTGGGCGCCGTCCAGGCGCACATCCTGGATGCTCACGCCCTGCCAGGCCTCGCACACCGCGTTCTTCCAGTCCACGAAGGATGCGGCAAGCGTCGGATCTTCGGTGAAGGCGGCGGCGGCACGGGCGGCCGGCAGGTACAGGTCGGTGACGTAGTCGCGGACCATCCGTGCAGCGGTGATCTGCGGGGCGATAGTGACCAGCGAGTGGCGCACCTTCTCCATCCAGCCGTGGCGGTTGCCGCGCTCATCGCGCTCGTAGAACAGCGGCACGATGCGGCTTTCGAGGATCTCGTAGAGCGCTTCGGCTTCGAGGCGGTCACGCTCGGCGCGGTCCTCCACATTCGCGGTCGGGATGGTCCAGCCGGCGGCGTCATCGGCCATTTCGTCCCACCAGCCATCGGAGATGGAGAAGGTGAGGCCACCGTTGAGAACAGCCTTCATACCGGAGGTGCCGGAGGCTTCCTCGGGGCGGATCGGGTTGTTCAGCCACACGTCGGAGCCGGCGATCAGCACCGAGGCCATCTTGATGTCGTAGTCCGGGAGGAAGACGATGCGGTGACGCACCCCGGCCTCATCGGCGAACTGCACCAGACGCTGCAGGAACTCCTTACCCGGGCGGTCGGCCGGGTGAGACTTACCGGCGATCACGAACTGCACCGGGCGTTCCTCATCCAGGAGGATGCGGCGCAGACGCTCGGGATCCGAGAGCATGAGCGTCAGACGCTTGTAGGTGGAGACGCGACGGGCGAAGCCAATGGTCAGCGCATTGGGGTCGAGAATCGAGTCGGTCCAGGCGAGCTCGGCGGCGTCGGCACCGCGGCGCAGCCAGGATTCGCGCACGTGATGACGGGCCATGTCCACGAGACGGCCGCGCAGAGCGTCGCGCACCTCGTCGAGTTCATGATCGGTCAGGGCGCTCAGCGCGCTCCAGTCGCTCATGGCGGAGATGTCCACGTCACCGAGGACCTTGACGTACAGGTCGTCCATCTTGTCGGAGGTCCAGGTGCGACGGTGCACACCGTTGGTGACCGAACCGATCGGAACCTCCGGCACGTCGAAGCCCGGGTAGAGGTTCTGGAACATTTCGCGGGAGACCTTGCCGTGGAGCTTGGCCACACCGTTGGCACGCTGTGCGAGGCGGAAGCCCATATGCGCCATGTTGAAGATCTGGCCGCCTTCTTCGGTGCCGAGCTGGAGGGCAGCCTCCACCGGCAGCGAGGGAACCAGGCGGGAGATACCAGATTCATCGGCGTCGAGGTAGCGGCGCAGTTCTTCCACGTCGAAACGGTCGATACCGGCGGGAACCGGGGTGTGGGTGGTGAAGACGGTGCCGGCGCGAACCTCGGCGAGCGCCTGCGCGAAGCTCTGTCCCTTCTGCATGAGGGAGCCGATGCGCTCCAGACCCGAGAAACCGGCGTGGCCCTCATTGAGGTGGGCGACGGTCGGGGCGGGGTGGCCGGTGAGTTCCGCGTAGCGGTTCACGGCGCGGGTGCCACCGATACCGAGCACGATCTCCTGGATGATGCGGTGCTCGTGGTCGCCACCGTAGAGGCGGTCGGTGATGGCGCGGGCGTCCTCGTCGTTGCTGTCCAGGTCGGTGTCCAGGAGCAGCAGCGGGATGCGACCCACCTGGGCGCACCACACGGCGATGTTGACCTCGCGGTCGCCGGGCAGCGTCACGGAGACGGTGAGCTGCTCACCGCTGGCATCGCGAACCGGCTCGACGGGAAGCAGCTCGGGATCGTTGTGCTTGTAGTTCTCCTGCTGCCAGCCCGAGCGGTCCAGGCTCTGGGAGAAATAGCCCCACTGGTAGAGCATGCCGATGCCGATCAGCGGCACCCCGAGGTCGGAAGCGGACTTGAGGTGGTCACCGGCGAGGATGCCGAGGCCACCGGAGTAGATCGGCAGGGTCGGGGTGATGCCGAACTCCATCGAGTAGTAGGCGATGGAGACGGTGGGGGCACCGGTGGCGGGCACGGTGCGCTGGAACCAGCGACCGGATTCCATGTAGGTGCGCAGATCGCCGACCTCGGCGCGCATCCGCGCCAGGAAGGATTCGTCACGGGCGGCTTCCTGCAGGCGTGCGGCGGGCACCTGGGAGAGCATGGCAATGGGGCTGCCGCCGGTGGCCTCGTAGGCATCGGCGTCAAGACGACGGAAGAGGTCGCGGGCCTGGCGGCGCCAGGTCCAGCGCAGGTTCAGCGCCAGCTCGCGCAGCGGCTGGAGCGCGTCGGGCAGGTCGGAGGCGACCGTAAGGGTGTTCAGCGGCTTCATAGGCTCCACCGTACCGGAGTGGCCAGCGAAGTCTTGCATTGGATTTTCATGGAACCTGCCACATCGTCAGCACTTTTGCCGGCATTTCACCTGCACGTTCAGTCATCGCTACATCGAGAGCGCCAAAGGTCCCGAGCGCAACAGCAGTTCTCTCCTGCAAGAACTTTCATGCCGTGGTGGGCAAGGCGTGCCCGGTCTCCCGCCGGAACCTCCGGGGCTGTCATAGAGAGAGTCATCCACATTGCCCGTCCCAGACTGCATCTCATCCCTTCAGCAGGCACAATGTGGGGATACTGCTGCGCCGCTCTCGCGGCTGGCCCCTAGGGGGAACAGTGGGTTGATCCGACGGGCAGCCCGGCAGAAGGCGCGGCGACTCGAGGGGAGCTCGAAGGGAAACGCATGAGGACGGTCAGGGGAGAGACAGATGCACAGTGATCCCACGCGCGGGGCGGGGAATCACCATGAGCCCATGGCTGCGCCAGATCCTGCCCTGTCGACAGAACGACCCGATGCAGAACGCCCGGATCCTGCACGCGTGCTGCTGCGTCGTGCCGTCGAGGGCGATTCCTCCGCTCTATCCCTCCTGATCGCGTCCCTCTCCCCCCGCATTTACGGTCTCGCCCTGCACGTCACCGGTTCCTCTGCTCGCGCCGACCGCATCACCACCACCGTGATGCGCTCCTGTCTAGCTGATGCTGTCGCGCTGAGCACCGGGGATCTTCCCACCGATACCGCCGTCTTGGATCGCGCGCGCCGCCTGATCGTGCCGCTCAGCGGAAGCGGCACCGTCCGTTCCCTGGTTGCTCCCGATGCCCGTGCCGAAGAACGCACCCGTGATCGCCGCGAGTTGAACGTGACACGGGCGCTGCTGAGTCTGCCCCCGCAGGAGCGTGCCCTCGTCGAAAGTGCTGCACTGGGGCGTTTTCAACGCACCGGAAGCGACCGCGTCGAGGCTGCTCAGGTCCTGGCCCGCGCCCTGTGCGATGTGAACGGGGTCCAGGAGCCGGCCGATACGCGGCTGGGCGGCCTGAGCGCTTTGGATGCCCTGGGCTTGGCGGATCCTCAGGAACAGAATCTGCTGGCGTCCCTCACGGCCGATCCGCGCGCTGCTTCTCTGCATCGCGGCATGATGGAGGCCGCCGCGGCGTTGACCGTTCTCACCGCTCTTCCCCCTGTGCCGGGGCTCGTGGACCGTGTGGTGGAAGGGGCCGGGACTGCTGACCACGGTCCGCTGCCGATGCGGCCCGAGAACCCGTCGGCTCCCCACAGCTCACAGGACCGACCGAGCCCTCAGCTCTCCCCGGCTGCTCAGCCCCCGCACACGCCGCAGACCCCCCAGCAATCCCAGAGCTCCCAGCAATCCCAGAGCTCCCAAGGCTCTCCCGCCCCCATGGCGCAGGAGGAGACCGCCTACCGCGGCACCTATGCCACCCCCGTGCTGGGGACCGACACCCAGCGGCGTCTGGTCGGGCCACCCGCCCGCAGCGGGGTCCTCTCCACGGCCTCGACCGCTCCCGTACCACACACGACCCCTGCCCCGGCTGCTGGTCCCGGAGCAAGTGAAAGCGTCTCGCCCTCCTTTGCCGTCACCGCCGCCGGGGAGGCCTCTGCGCGGCGACGCCGTCACCGGCGGGAAAAAGCGGAGCAGCGCGCTGGCCGCCCCCGTCGTGCCCTCTGGTTCTCCCGCATCCTCGCCCTCGTGCTTGCCCTGGCCCTGCTGGGCGCCGGGTGGATGCTCTGGACGCAGCATCGCGAAGAGCAGGAGATCCTCGCCTTCGAGCGCACCTGGACCGAGATGAGCGTGCGGCATAACGCGACGGCGCTCAACGGGATGAGCGATAACGGCAGCTGGCGTGGCGTCTTCGTGGAGGACGGCGTGGCGGTGTGGGCTGAGGGTGTCACCCCGTATGACGGGGAGGTACTGCAACTGTGGGCTGAGGTGGACGGCACAAGCGTGGACCTCGGGGTGCTCGAGGTGGGCCGGGACGGCATCGTGCGAGCGCATGCAACGCAGCGGGCTGACCGTCTGATCGTCACCCGCGAGAATGCGCCGGGGAATCGCTCCGGAACGCCGAGCTCACGAACCGTCGCAGTTCTGGACCCCTCGACCGACAAGGTCTGATCACGGTCTGGTTCCGTCCCTCTCCCCCGCGCGCCGACGACGACCGCGTGCCATTGTCCCGATAAATGCAGATGAAGGGGCCCGGCAGCGTTCCAGCTGCCGGGCCCCTTCATCGGTGATCTCCAGGGAGATCTCAGGGTTCGCGCGGGTCACACACCCATCGCGGCATTGCCTTCCTTCTGCGCCTTGGGCAGACCCTCAGCG
>JAEWEZ010000164.1 GCA_023389045.1 Actinomycetes bacterium | reverse complement strand
ACCGAGAACTTCACCGAGTACCTCTCCGAGACCGCCCCCGATGCCTGGACCCACGGTCCGGTCGAGGAGTGGCCGCGCCAGGGCACCCAGTCCGGTAAGGGCACCTCCGGCCTGGTCAAGGTTGTGGAGTCCACCAACGGTGCGATCGGCTACGCCGACGCCTCCAAGGCCGGCAAGCTCGGCACCGCCAAGATCAAGGTGGGCGAGGAGTACGTCGCCTTCTCCCCCGAGGCTGCTGCCAAGGCCGTCGAGGTCTCCCCCCGCGAGGAGGGTCGCCCCGAGAAGGACATCGTGGTCAAGCTGGACCGCAAGACCTCCGAGTCCGGTGTCTACCCGCTGGTGCTGATCTCCTACCTGATCACCTGCGACACCTACCAGGACAAGAACACCGCCGAGATGGTCAAGGCCTACGCCAACTTCGTGGTCTCCGAGGAGGGTCAGAAGGCTGCCGCCGACTCGGCTGGCTCCGCCCCGCTCTCCGAGAAGCTGCGTAACGACGCGAAGACCAACATCGACTCGATCAAGGCCGGCTCCTGATCTCGTCGTGAGCAGCTGCGTCGCCATGGCCTGAGGTCATGGCGACGCAGCTTGCGTGAGAGGGCGGGAGCCCGCCCCTCACCCATCCGGCCCGTTTCGCCCCGTGACCCTGGGAGGTCCCCCGTGTCTGCTGCCGCTGAGGTTTCAGAGAAGAGGTCGAACGCCTCGTCGTTCACATCTTCTGGCCCGCGCCCGGCCGATGCCATCTTCAAATGGCTGAGCATCGCCTCCGGCCTGCTCATCTTCCTGACTCTCGCCGCTGTTGCCACCTTCTTGACGATGCAGAGCTGGCCGGCAATCGGTGAGTCCAAGGAGATGACCGGCAAGGCCGATGCGATCTCCCTGGTCGAGTACACGGGGCCGTTCGTGTTCGCCACCGTCTATGCGGCGGTGCTTGCGCTGATCCTCGCCGTGCCGGTCGCTATCGGGATCGCCCTGTTCATCTCGCACTTCGCGCCCCGCAAACTGGCCACCCCGCTCGGCTTCATGATCGACCTGCTCGCCGCCGTTCCCTCGGTGGTCTTCGGCCTGTGGGGTGGCATCTGGCTGGTGCCGAAACTGGAGCCGCTGTTCATCGTCCTCAACAAGACGATCGGCACCTACCCCAAATGGCCGGACTTCATGCCCTGGTGGGGTGGCGAGCCCGTGTTCGCGATCTTTGCCGGGCATGCGCAGCCGCCGATGCAGAACCTCGGTACGGCCTCCGTCGTTCTCGCCGTCATGATCCTGCCGATCATTACGGCCGTGGTGCGTGAGGTCTTCCTGCAGACCCCACGCCTGCAGGAGGAAGCGGCGCTCGCTCTCGGTGCCACCCGCTGGGAAATGATCCGCACCGTCGTCTTCCCCTTCGGTGCCTCCGGCATCGTGGCGGCATCCATGCTCGGCCTGGGCCGCGCGCTCGGCGAGACCATGGCGGTGCTCATGATCCTCGCGCCGGGCGCCTCCTATGCCTGGCAGATCTTCGAGCCGGGACGGCACACCACGATCGCCTCCAACATTGCGCTGCACGCGCCTGAGTCCACGGGTGTGGACCTATCCCGTCTGATCTTCGCGGGCCTGGTCCTCTTCGTGCTCACCTTCGTCATCAACGCCATCGCGCGCGGCATCGTCGCACGCTCCACGAAGAACTGAGGGGGCCGTCATGTCCACAACGACCGAGACCACGACCACCTCCGTGCGGGCCCCGCTGCAGTCCGAGACCCGCCTGCCCAGCTACCACCTGCTGTTCACGGCAGCGGCTGCGCTGGTTCTCGCCGCCGTCATCCTGCTTCTCTTCAATGCACTGAGCCTGTTCAGCCTGGTGCTCGTGGGCTTCCTGCTGCACCTGGGTCTCGCCTGGATCTACTCGACGGTGCGTGAAGGCCCCCGCTGGGCCAAGGACCGGGTCATGACCCTGGTCATCTACGGCGCTTTCGCGGTGACGATGTTCCCGCTGCTCTCGCTGCTGTGGGAGGTGCTGCGTAACGGCACCGGCAAGTTCTTCACCCCCGGTTACCTTACCACCGACATGCTCGGCGTGATCGGCGGTATGGACTCCGGCGGTATCGGCCACGCCATCGTCGGCACCCTCCTGGTGACCCTTGGCGCGACCGTCATTTCGGTGCCGATCGGCTTCCTCACCTCGATCTTCCTGGTCGAATACACCTCGACGAAGGCGATGCGCGCGCTCGGCAAGGGCGTCACCTTCCTGGTCGACGTGATGACGGGTATCCCCTCGATCGTTGCCGGTCTGTTCGGTGTGGCCCTGTTCGTGACCATCACGAACAACCCGGGTATCGAGATGGGTCTGATGGGTTCGGTGGCGCTGTCGGTGCTCATGATCCCGACGGTGGTCCGCTCCAGTGAGGAAATGCTGCGCCTGGTGCCGCTGGAACTGCGTGAGGCGTCCTATGCGCTCGGTGTGCCCAAGTGGCTGACCATCATCAACGTGGTGCTGCGTACCGCCATTGCGGGCCTGGCCACCTCGGTGACCCTCGCGATCGCCCGTGTGATCGGTGAGACCGCGCCTCTGCTGCTGACGATCGGTTCGATCCCGATGTTCAACTCGAACTTGTTCGAGGGCAGCATGATGACCCTGCCGACCTTCATCAACGGCCAGTACAGCGCGGGCTATGCCCCCTGCAACACCGAGGTGATCACCAACCCGATCACCAAGGTCGAGCACGCCTGCAATCCCATGGTTCACTACGAGAACGCCTGGGCCGCGGCGCTTGCCCTGATCATCATCGTGATGGTGCTGAACGTGTTCGCCCGCATCATCAGCTACTACTTCGCGCCGAAGCTCGGCCGCTGACCGCCCTGCCGGGACCGAAAGGAACACCGATGCCCCAGGCCATCAATGTGGAGAACCTCAACATCTACTACGGTGACTTCCTCGCCGTGGAGGACGTCAACGTGACCATCGAGCCCCGCTCGGTGACCGCGCTGATCGGTCCGTCGGGATGCGGCAAGTCCACCTTCCTGCGCACCCTGAACCGCATGCACGAGGTCATCCCGGGCGCCTACGCGGAAGGCACGGTCGAGATCGACGGCCAGAACATTTACGGCCCGGGTGTGGACCCGGTGAACGTGCGCCGCCGCGTGGGCATGGTCTTCCAGAAGCCCAACCCGTTCCCCACCATGTCGATCCGCGACAACGTGCTCGCCGGCGTCAAGCTCAACAACCGCCGCATCTCCCGTGCCGCGGCCGATGAGATCGTGGAAACCTCCCTCAAGGGCGCGAACCTGTGGAACGAGGTCAAGGACCGCCTGGATAAGCCGGGTATGGGTCTGTCGGGCGGTCAGCAGCAGCGTCTGTGCATCGCCCGCACCATCGCGGTGAAGCCCGAAGTGGTGCTGATGGACGAGCCGTGCTCGGCGCTCGACCCGATCTCGACCCTCGCCATCGAGGACCTGATCCACGAGCTCAAGACGGATTACACGATCGTGATCGTCACCCACAACATGCAGCAGGCCTCGCGCGTCTCGGACCGCACTGGTTTCTTCAACATCGCGGGCACCGGCAAGCCGGGCAAGCTGATCGAAATGGACGACACCGAAAAGATGTTCACGAACCCCTCGAATGAGCAGACCGAGGCGTACATCTCCGGTCGTTTCGGCTGATCCCCCCTGGAGTGGAGGAGCCGCCTCCACCCACGGTCGTACCTCGCCCCCGGGAGTTCACTCCCGGGGGCGACGCGCATCGTGGGACCCGCGCGGGAGGGTAGGGGACATGACGACGTATATGATGACTTCCCCTGCGACACCGACGCAGGCCCTTGCCCCCGTCATGGTCGCCCGCGGCCTGACCAAGACCTACGGCTCCGGGCAGGCGGGTACGCGCGCCCTCGACGGTGTGGACCTGATGCTCGGCCGCGCCGAATCGCTGGCGGTGATGGGCCCCTCGGGCTGCGGCAAAACGACCCTGCTGCATCTGCTCGGCGGAATTCTCACTCCCTCGGCTGGCTCCGTGCTCCTGGAGGGGCGCGACCTCGCACAGATGCCCGACCGTGAACGCACCATCCTTCGCCGTTCCGCCTTCGGTTTCGTCTTCCAAGACGGGCAGCTCCTGCCCGAACTGACGGCCCTGGAGAACGTGGTGCTGCCGCGCATGCTCGGCGGGGTCTCGCGCCGCGCCGCCACCGCGGAAGCCAAGGACTGGCTCTCGCGCCTGGGCATCGGGGAACTCGCGGACCGTCGCCCGGGGCAGATCTCCGGCGGGCAGGCACAGCGAGTGGCGATCGCGCGGGCCCTCGCGGGCCGGCCGGGCGTCGTGTTCGCGGATGAGCCGACGGGCGCGCTCGACCAGGCCACGGGCCAGTCGGTGCTGCAGGTGCTGACCGCTGCCTGCGCTGATTCCGGGGCGAGCCTCGTCATGGTCACGCACGACCCGGGCGTCGCGCAGGCCTGCCAGCGCACCGTTGCCATGCGTGATGGCCGCATCGTGCAGGAGTTCCAGCGTGCGCAGGGTGATGCCCGATGAAGATCGGGGAGACTCTTCCGCTTCTGCTCCGCCGCCGCGGGGCGTTGGCCGATGTGCTGCCGGTGATCGCCTTCGCTGCCTCCACGGCCGTGATCGCCACTGTTCTTGGTGGCCTCATCGCGTTCGTGGAGCGCATCCCGCCGATGCCGCAGCGTTTCGTCGGTGTTGAGGCCTCCATCATGC
>JAEWEZ010000161.1 GCA_023389045.1 Actinomycetes bacterium | reverse complement strand
TTCGCTTCGGGCGGCGACTCGTCATCGCCGGTTTCTGCATCGCCCTGGTGGCGCTGCTCGGCACCGTGCTGCTTTCCCTGCCGGTGGAATCCGGGGCGCTTCCGTACTGGATCCTCGCCCTGCCGCTCGCCCTGATGGGGCTTAGCCAGGGCATGACGATCTCCCCGAACCAGACCCTCACTCTGGCCTCGGTCGATCCCCGCTACGGCGGGGTGGCCGGGGGAATCCTGCAGCTTGGGCAGCGGATGGGTGCCGCGATCGGCACCGCTCTCATCCCCGGGATCGTCTTCGCGCTCACCGAAAACGGGCAGGATTGGTCCGAAACGTTCATCATCGCGATGGCAGTCATCATGGCGATGACGGTGGTTGCGCTCGGGGTTAGTGTGATCGACCGGCAACGGGAAAAGGCGACGACGGGCCACAGCTTCTAAGCCGATGCTCGCCTCTGGGGCGGTGCTGTTGAGCAGGGCTGAGCAGCCGTGAAGGGCGCGGGCGGCGGTGCGTCGTCGGCCCCTGAGCTCCCCGGCTCTCAGGCGCCGATCCGCATCCAATCGTCGGTGCGCACCCTCCACCACAGCGCGATAGCGCGCGCCGCCATGAAGGCAAACATGCACGCCGCCCAGAGCACCCCGAGCGCCACCGGGCCCTCCAGGCCCAGGAAACGGGTCGCGACGGTCAGCGGAACGATCACGAGCGCCACCACCGTCTGCGCCTTCGCCAGGTACGGCGCATCGCCCGCGCCCATCAACACCCCGTCGAGAACGAACACATACCCGGCGAGAATCTGGCAGGCCACCAGCACCCACAGCGCCACCCGCAGGCTCTCCTGCACCGCCGGATCAGGGGTAAACAGGGCAGGCGCCACATACGCCGTGAGCAGGCAGAGTAGGCCCGTCACGGTGCCGCCGCCCACCGCCCAGATCGTGAGGCGGCGCGTGACGCGATGCACCGTCTCGGTATCGGAGGCACCGAGATAACGGCCGGTCAGCGCCTGGCCTGCAATCGCCATCGCATCCAAAGCCAGGGAGAAGAGACCGAAGACCGTCATCGCGAGCTGATGCGCGGCAAGCTGCACTTCACCCAGGCCCGTTGCCACCCAGGTGGCCGTCAGCATCACCACCCGCAAACCGACGGTGCGCACAAACATCGGAACCGCGGCGCGCCCGGCCGAAGCGACCTGCCCCAGCTGAGGCCACAGGCTCACGCCATGCCGCCGCGCGCCCCGCGCCACCAGGATGAGCAGGGCGATGGCCATCCCCCATTCGGCGATGATCGTGCCGATGGCGCTGCCTGCGATCCCCAGCTCGAAGGAGAAGATCAGAACGGCATTCAAGGGGATATTGACAGCGGCCCCGCAGACCGCCACGACCAGCGGGATCATCGCCTTTTGGAGACCGCGCACCAGACCCGTCGCAGCCTGCACGGCAAGGGTGGCCGGTAACCCGAAAACGCTGATATGCAGGTAGATACGGGCCTGCTCAAGAACCGCCGGCGTCGGCCCAAACAGGCGCAGCACCGGATCGCCGATCAGAAGCATCACCACGAGCGAGGAGACACCGATGATGAGCGCCAGCCAGCAGGCATCCACCCCGTGCGCAACCGCTTCCCGTACTCGCTGCGCGCCGAAAGCGCGAGAGACCGCAGCAGTCGTGGAGTAGGCGAGGAAAACAGTCAGCGCGACCACCGTGGTCAGCACAATCGAGGCGAGCCCAAGGCCCGCAAGCGCCGTCGTGCTTACCCGCGCCACAAAAGCGGAATCCACCATCACGAACAGGGGCTGTGCGACGAGTGCGCCCAGACTTGGCAGGGCAAGACGCAAAATGTCGCGGTCCACGGCGCGGCGGACCTCGCGAGGGGAGGAGGACATGAGGCTCACAGTAGCCCTCCCGCGGTGGTGGGGAGGGCGGGAACGGAGCGCGGCGACCAGGGTGTGACCAGGGGGAATGCCTTATTTGTCGGGGTGGGCCGGTACTGTAGCCGCTATGGCCAAGATCTCGCAGAAACGGGGGCGCAGGCCGTCCGGAGGCAGGACGGTCCGCACCCGGCTGCTTTCTGCGATGCTCGCCTTCATCGCCGTGGGCCTCGCCTTCACCGGCACGCTCAGCTATGCCGTGCAGTTCCGGGTCCTTGAGGAACGGGTGCGCTCGGAACTCTGGCAGGAACGTCGAGAACTCCAGCTCATCGCGGAAGCACGCGATGAAGAGGGCGAACTCGTGCACGAGAACGTTGATGAACTGCTCCGTCTCGTCACCGGTTCCGCCTACCCCTCCGATAACGAATCCGTGCTGGCCTTGCTCGACGGAGAACCCGCCTACAAACCCGCTGAACAGGACTTTGACCTGGCCACGCCTCCGGTTCTCGCCGCGATTAAAGAGGCCTACCAGCCCGGGCAGACCGTCATCACCACGCTGGAGGTCGACGGGCATGAAGTGCGTGCCCTGATCGCGAGCGTGGAAGTGGCCGGGGACCCGCACCACGGGGTGTTCGTGGTGGCCAACAACATCGGGGTGCAAAAACGCGCGGTCTGGCAGTCGGCCCTCACCTTCACGCTGGTCTCCCTGCTGACCCTGATTGGTGCCGGCATGATCGGTTGGGTCGTGACGGGGCGGCTGCTGCGCCCCCTGGTGGCGCTCCGGGAAGCCACCGAAGAGATCACCGCGCAAGATCTCGAACGGCGCGTACCCGTGCCCGAAGGGCGCGACGAGATCGCGGCTCTTGCCACCAACTTCAACCGGATGCTCGGGCGCATCCAATCCGGTTTCGCTGAACAGCGGCGCTTCATGAGCGATGTGGGGCATGAACTGCGCACCCCGCTCACGATCGTGCGCGGCACCCTCGAAATGAGCGACGTGGAAGACCCCGCCGATGTGCGCGAATCCCACGAAATCGCCATCGAGGAACTGGACCGCATGGGCCGCGTCGTGGGCGATCTTTCCGACCTTGCCGCCTCCGCCCGACCCGACTTCGTGACACCAAAACCGCTGGATATGTCGGACTTTGCAGTGTCGGTGCTGGCGCGGATCGAAAAGATTGCGGACCGCAACTGGGTGCTCGACCGCAGTGCCGACGTGGTGGCCGAGGCTGATGAACAGCGGCTCACCCAGGCCGTGGTCCAGCTTGCCGCTAACGCCGTGCGGTACAGCGACGAGGGCTCCACCATCAGGCTTGCCGTGGACAGGGTGATCGGTCGCGAAGGCCCCGAGATCCACGTGAGCGTGCAAGACGAAGGCATCGGGATCCCGCCCGAAGACCAGCACCGCATCTTTGAACGCTTCACCCGGGCACCCTCGGCGCAGGGCCGTGGCGGGACTGGTTTGGGGCTGCCGATCGTGCTCGCGATCGCCGAAGGACACGGGGGAGTGGTGCGACTGCTGTCCGACGTGGGCAAGGGATCCACCTTCACGATCGTCTTCCCGCAATACCAGGAGGCCGGATCGTCCCCCACGCCGGTGGAAATCTCGGGAGATGATGGAGGAGAAGACGCCCAGGGCACGCCGTGACGGCGCCGGGCGGGAACGACGGGGTCGGCGGGCGTTCGACGGTGGAGGGTTGCCGGGGTCCGTCGGACCATCGACCCCGACGCCCGCCCTGACCGACACTTCCCAGGCCCCCGCCTTGACCGTCCCGACCGCTACTTCCCACGCGCCCGCCGGCGTCTGACCATCTGCTCGCCGCGAGCCCCCGTCGCCCTCACAACCACCACAACCCACACGCCCACCCGCACCAACCGACGAAGGATGGACCCATGAGGATCCTCATCGCCGAGGACGAACCCCGCATCGCCCGCTTCGTAGAGCGCGGGCTCAAAGCCAATGGCTACGCCCCCACCGTGGTGGAAGACGGCATCTCCGCCCTCGACCTGGGCTCCAGCGGAGACTTTGACCTGATCATCCTGGATGTTGGCCTGCCGCGCATGGACGGTTTCCAAGTGCTCAAAAACCTGCGCGGCATGGGCGTGGACATTCCAATCCTCATGGTCACCGCCCGCACCGGCGTGGACGACACCGTGCAAGGCCTCGAAGGCGGCGCCAACGACTACATCGCCAAACCCTTCCGCTTCGAAGAACTGCTCGCGCGCGTCAAACTGCGTGCCCGCGAGGCCTCCAACAACGCCCCCGTGGTGGCCTCGGATGTGCTCGAACACGGTGACCTGCGCTTGGACCTGCGTACCCGAGTGGCCACCTACCAGGCCGATGGGGCTGAACGCAGCGTGGAACTCTCCTCGCGCGAGTTCACCATGGCGCGCGTGTTCCTCGAAAACCCCGAGCAGGTGCTCACCCGCGACCTGCTGCTGTCCAAAGTGTGGGGTTACGACTACGACGGCGCCTCCAATGTGGTGGACGTGTACCTGCGCTACCTGCGGCGCAAGCTTGGGCAGGAGCGGTTCGTGACCGTCCGCGGCGCAGGCTACAAACTGACCGACCCGGCAGGTTCATGAGAGCTCTCTCATGATTGGCTCACAGGGGTCTCATCGCAGCCCGTGATGCTCTGAGCCATGAAGAAGTTTCAGACCCTTGCGCTCCTGGTCGCCGTGGCAGTGGCGGCTGTTGCCCTGGCGCTGTTGCCGAATATCGAAGAAGCACCGGAAGCGGCCCCCGGCATCGTCGTGGGTGACGCTGCGGCCCCCTCGGACGGCGGTGGCGCTGCCGAGGGGAACGGTTCTGGCGATGCAAGCGCGGATGCGGCAGGGGCCGATGGTGCCGACGGTGCCGGGTCTGAGGCTGCGGGAGCTGCTGGGGCTGCCGCTGGAGCTGATGGAGCGGCTGGTGCCGACGGGGCTGCCGGTGCCAATGGAGCTGCGGGCCCCGGTGGTGCCGGGGTAGCGATCCCGACCTCGCCCGGTGGGGCGGTCGATGGAGGCGCCTCCATGGACTCCCATACGAACACGATGTCGTACACCCCGAAGCAAGAGGCCGCCCCTGCCCCGGCCCCGGCGCCCGCTCTGAAGCCGAAGTCTTCGTCCTCGGGCACGGTCTCGAAGCCGAAGCCCAAGGCCAAGCCGAAACCGAAGCCTGCTCCGCGTCGCGATAACGGTGTGTGCGGCTGGGATGACGGCGAATGGGAATGCGATGACGACGATGACGACGATGATCGCGGCGGGGACGATGACGATGATGACGACGATGATGACTGATGCGGCTGTGCGGGGCTGGGTGGACTGAGCCCCTGGCTGACCTTCCGCGCCGGGGCTCATGCGTGTGCATGGGGCCCAGCGCTTTTGTGTGCGGTGGGTGGCCCGGGGCGTGGGGTGGCCGGGGGTAGGTGGCCTGGGCGTGGGGTGGCCTGGGCGTGGGGTGGCCTGGGAGGTGGCCTCGGGGTACTGGTTGCCGGCCCAGTTACCCGTGAGGAATTGGCGGTATAGAGCCAGCTGCGGCATATATGTCGCAGCCGCTCAAATAACGCCAGTTCTCGGGGGAGTGCTTAGTGGCCCTGCCTCAGCCACCGCCCAACCACAGCCTCATGCCAGCCACCGCCTAACCACAGCCTTGCGCCAGCTACCTCAGCCACCGCCTAACCACAGCCTTGCGCCAGCTACCTCGGCCACCGCCCCATGCCAGCTACCCCAGCCATCGCCTGATTCCAGCCTCCCCGGCTACCGCCCCCCCCGCACCGAAGTTACCCGTGAGGAATTGGCGGTATATCGCCGGCTGCGGCGTATATGTCGCAGCTGCTCAAATAACGCCAGTTCTCGGGGGCTGGTGCAGGTGGAGCCGCTGGCAAAGATGGGTCAGTGGCCGGGGTCAGCAGAGACCGGGGCACGGGGACGCCGGCGAGGGGTCGCCGGCAAGGAGGGCGAAACCAGAAATGGAGCAAAGTGCCGGGGTTAGACGCCGCAACCCCGGAACTGTGCTCCACTACGAGTGGGTAACCGGGTGGGGTGGTGGCTCGGGGGTGCGTGAGGGTGGCCCGGATTGGGTGCGGGCGGCCCGGGGTGGGCGAGGAGGGCGAAACCAGAAATGGAGCAAAGTGCCGGGGTTAGACGCCGCAACCCCGGAACTGTGCTCCACTACGCGCGGGTAACTGCCAGAGGCGAACGCTGCCTACCCCGTTTCCTCACTCATCCCCGTCGTCGGCGTCGGCCTGTTGCAGGCGGCGCGGGCGGCGGCCCTTCCCCCCGAACTCGAGCGGTTGCCGCTCCGCCGGAACACGCGCGTCCAGCAGCTGATGCTCCACCGCATCCAAACGCTCCGCGAGGGCATCGGAGCCGGTGAAGACCACCACGCCACGGAAGTGGGCGAGCACCTGCTCAAGCCGCCACCGCCCGGCATCGTCGAGGTCACCCTCCAGGGCATCCACGAGCAGCAGGGGCGGTGCCCCGTAGATCGCCCGAGCAAGGGCAAGCTGCGCCCGCTGCGTACGGCTGAGTGGATCTCCGCCGCGGCGAAGCTTGGTCTTGGCCCCATCGGGCAGGGCCGACACGTCGAGCCCCACCAGATCGAGAACCTCCCGGTCATGCGCGGCATCGAGGTCAGGGCGGCGGTAGTGGAGGGCGCGCCCGAGGGAGCCGCGCTCAAAAACAGTGCCGGCGGCGGCGTAGCCCACGAGGGTGCGCACGCGTTTCGGCCCGACGGCCCGCAGGTTCTCCCCGTTGACCCACACCGAGTCGGGGTCTTCCTCGGGGGCGGGGCTGAGTTCCATCAGTCGGCGGATGAACTCGCGCGGGGCGTCCGGGTCCTCGCTCACGAGCCGCACCCGGCTGCGCGGACCGGCCCGGAGGGCATCCCCAGGCGCGGTGAGCCCGGGCAGTTCGAGGTGCACGATCGCATCGTCGCCATCCGCGGCAACGGGCGGGGCCATCGCGGCGGAGGCTTGTCGTCGCTGCTCAGCGGCCTGCCGGCGTTCTTCAGCGCCCGCGAGGGCGGGGCCGAGAACCATGCGAGCAGCCCGGTACGTCTGCCGGTATTCGACGATCCGCCCTAGTTCGAGCACCGGCGCCGAGGCGATCCCGGCCACCGCCATCGCCGCCATCGTCACGCCGGGGGCAAGCCCGAGGTAGGTGCCGGCGGCGGCAACGAGCAGCGTGGTGAGCGTGGCCGCCACGATCCCGCCGGCCCGGATGGTGCCGATCACTTCGGCCCGGTCCACGGCTTTTTCGACCAGGGTGTCGGAGGCGTCGGAAATATTGCGCAGTTCCCGCTTGGACCCACCGGAGGCGAGGATCCCGTCGGACGCCGTGACGGTGTCGGCGATCCGGGAGGCGAGGCGCCCGCGGGTGCGGCGCAGTTCGCGGGTTTTGATCAGCGCCACCCGCGCCCACCAGGCCAGGCACAGCGCGAGCAGCAGCAGGGGCGCACCCATTGCAACGGCCAGACGCCAGTCCATCACCGCGAGCACAGCCAGGCTGCCACCGATCAGCGGTGCCGCCACGACGAGCGGAGCGATGCCCTGGGAGACCCAGTTACGCACCCCGGAGAGGTCATTCGTGGTGCGGGCGACGGTCACGCCCAGAGAAGTGGAATGCCCGGGGGTGAGGGCGTCGGTGAGCAGATGCACCCGCAGCTGGTGCACGTAATGCTGCCCGAGACGTTCTGCGATCACCCGTTCGTGGATACGCAGCGCACCCACCGCGAGGGCCGAGAGGACCAGCAGGATGAGGGCACGCAGGAGAAGCGGGGAGGCGCCGACGGGGGCCTGCTGCATACGCACGAGCGCCCAGGCCGACACGGCCGCGAGTCCCGCCTGCGCGAGCCCCAGCACCACCAGCTGCGCGATCCACAGTCGGCGTCGGCCCCGCAGCAGCGCCGGCAGCGGCGGCGCATGGCGGAGCAGGCCGTTCTCGAGCAGTTCCGGTTCCTTGGGCCGACGGTTCAGCAGGCCGCTGCGGACCGCCGGCGCCGCATCCACTGCCATCGGCTCAGGCCTCACCCAGCAGATCTGCCACCAGCGGGCGCACCACGCGCGGGTCGCCCAGGTCAAAGGTGGGAACGACGGGAACGTCGAGGGCACGACGGGCCTCCGCGGTAGCAAGCGGGGACGCCGTGACCACACCGGACACGAAGGACGGGGTGTGCCCGAGGTCGCCGAGCACGCTCACGCCACCGGCAGCACCGAGAGCGTCACCGGCGGAGAAGACGAGCCCGTCGACCACATCACCGAAGGCCGGATCGGCCAGCAGACGTGCGGTTTCCCCCTGGTAGACACCGTCGGCGATCTCCACCAGAACCACATCGGGCTGCTGCGCACCGGAGGCGAGTTCATCCACGAGAGAGAGGAACAGGTCGCGGATCTGCTCATAGGGCAGCTGGAAGGTGGAGGGGTGGCCGAAGTCGGTGAAGTCCATGACGCGCTGCGCACCCGCGTCGATGAAGAGGTTGTAGTCGTTGCCGGCGCCGGTGCCGGTGGCCTTCCCGGCAGCTACGTTCAGGCCGGAGGCGGCCAGACCGTGCGCCAGATGCGCGAGGACGGTGGACTTGCCGGAGTTCATGGAGGTGCCGAACACAGCGATCACCGGCACGCGGTGCCCGGGGCGGTCTGCACGGTCGGCCACGCCCGGAAGCACCCGGTGGGTGCTCACACGCTGCAGGGTGATCGGTCCCTGCGCATCCGCGACCACGCCGATCGGTTCGATCACGGTGGGGTCGTCGATGTTCTCGTGCTGGTCGATCACGCGGGAGGCCAGGCCGCCGGCGGCAGCCAGATGGCACAGGCCCATATCGCGGGGGATCATCGCCAGGAACTGGTCGGCTGCGTACCGCGAACCGTAGGCCACGAGGATTTCATCGCCGGGGAACAGGGTGCGGCGGCGAGACTGCGGGCTTTCGATCCGCTTGTGCTGCCCGATCTCGATGATCCGTGCGAGAACCACTTCACCGGCAGCCGGCACGTGACCGTCCTTGAGCAGGTGCAGGCCCTCAGCGCGGCGCAGGTGCGAGGCCACATTGCGGGTGGAGAAGGCATGCTTGGCGCGCTCGAGGCGGGTGCGCAGGTCGCCGGCAGTGGGGAGGGTGCTGGCCTCGGCCGTCGCGATGGCCTCCTCGAGGTCGATGGGCTGCGCATCGGCAGAGAGATCGGCGGCGCGGCCGGAGAGGTGCTCGAGAACGGTCATCGGGGAACTCCTTGGAGGCGGGGTGGGAACGGATCGCGGCATGGATCCTGATGCCCCTATGCAAGCCCGGGCCGATGAAGTGGTCATGAGCCGACGATGAGAGGCCTCTCATGGGGCGGCTCAGAATGTGATCTACGACAGATTCGGAGCGGTCTTGGGGTCTGCGGGCAGCATCACTGCAGGATCGCCCGACATCGAGCCAGCGGTGTGCTGAACACCCCCAGGCCCGGTGCCGTGCGACTTGGTAAGTTCGCTCCGTGCCCGCGCCAGATGCAGCTTCGCTTCCGCTCTGGGACGGACGCAGTGACACCGACCCCGTCGTGGATCTGGACGAGCTGAGAGTGGCGCTGCGGCCGCCCGAGCTTCCGCTGCCCAGACCCCGCACCCTGGCCGAAGCGGCGGCGCGTGTGAATGATCTGATCAGCGCGGAACGCCTGGGGGAGGCGCGGCATGTGGCCGCCACGTTCCCTGCGGATAAGGCGTCTCCTCGGGAACGAGCGGCGATGGCCCGGGCGCGTCTGCGTTGCGCGGAAGCGATGGGGGATGCGGAACAGTTTGCGCAGGCTGCGCGGGATTTGTGCCGTCTGCTGCAGCAGCACGGCTTTGAGCAGCAGGCTCTGGCTGCTGCCGATGCTCTCAGCCAGCGGGGGCCGACGGGCCGCTCGCCCCGCCAGCCCGGGCCCGACCGGGAGCGCCGTCCCGGAAGCACCGGATCCCGTCGAGCCCGACACTGCGCGCAATGGGAGGTCTCCCCGGCTATGACCGCGGTGGTGCGGGGTATGGCCACTCCGCCGCCCGGGTATCGCGTGGATCCGCGCCAGGAAGCCCAGGTGCTGGCTGCTGCGATGGAAGCGCTCCCTGCCGTGGAAGCGTCGCTGCTGGATTCGCCGCGGCTGCTGTTTACGGTGCGTAGCGCCCAAATGCTGGAGGGTGCCGGGGACCTTCCCGGCGCGACCAGTGCCGCCCTGGACGCCCTGGCCTTAGCCGAGCAGGCCCGCGACGGGGGCGATGAGGTGGCAGTGCGGGAAGCGGAACGCGCCGCCACCATGGCTCATGCTGTGCTCGCGCGTACCCTGCGCGCGGACCGTCCCCGTCTGGCCGCGATGCACGCCGTGGAGGCGCTGCTGACGCTGCGGCATGTGGATGATCCGCCGCTGCGCATTGGCCTTATTACTGATCTTCTGCACGCGGTGATGGCGGCGGGGCTCACCGATCACGCGAGCTTCACCGCGGGGCGGCTGATCTCTCTGCAGCGCACGCTGCGCCGGGATGCACTGCGGGTTGCGCCGCTGCTTGCCGTCGCGGTGCAGCGACGTGAGGCGGGACGCTGGGACGCCGCCCTGGTCCCGCTGGAGCAGGCACGTCAGATCGCCCGGGAGCAGCGTGACCACTGGGCATTGCTGGAGACGGCGCGAATCACGGCGAGTGTTTTGGAACCGGCGGGGCGGCACGAGGAAGCCATGGTGGAACTGCGGCGAGTGGCCGCGGAGGCGTGCCGACTGGCGGATGATCTCGCCACCCCCGAGCATTCCCGGCCGGTGCTGGTGCGCGATGAGTTGGACGCACAGGCGCTGCTGCTGCGTCGCTGCCTGGAGCGTGACGACCGACGCGGGGCGGAATCTGCAGCGGGCGCGATCGTGCGACGTACCCGCCCGGACGGGGCGCGGCCGCTGCTTCCGGCCTCGCAGATTTGGGACCGACGGGTGGATGCCTGCGTGGGGCGTTTTCTGGCGGCGGCGCTGCCGGAGCCGGGGGATGCGGAACGCGTGGATGGTGACCTGGAAACTCGGCGCCGCCAGGCGCTCGCCGCGATTGGCGAGGTGCCTGCCGGGCATGAGGATCGGGCCCGCTACTGGGGTGCCTACGTGGGGGACCGGTATGCCGCGATCCTCGCGGAGCAGGGCCAGGGCCGACGGGCTTTGCGGGCGGCGCGGCGCGCCCTCAGCGCCTGGGAGGAACTGGGGCGCGCGGAGGATGCCGAGCGAATGCGGGAGTTGATCGCGCAGTTGGAGACGGGGCGCGACGGCGCGTCGGGTCAGTAGGCCCGGATCGCGCCGCCGACGGAGGATCGCGCCGCCAGCGGAGTCAGCTCCCGTCGGGCTCCAACATCGTGGTGTTGAGGATGTCGATCACGTGCTGCGGATCGGTTTCGGGGTTCAGGAAAGCCAGGCGCAGGGCCGGTTCACCGGCCACCGAGGTGGGCACGCACAGGATCGTGCCTTCCTTTGCAAGACGCTGTGACCAGTGGCGATACGCCTCGGCATCCCAGCCCGGACGGCGGAAAACCACCACGGAGAGTTCCACTGCATTGAGCCGTTCGAGATGGTCGGCTGCGTCGATCGCCGTGGCAACCGTCTGCGCGATCTGCAGGCACAGTTCGATTGCGGCGGTGTAGCGGTCGGTGCCGTGGGTGGCGAGGGAGTACCAGAGGGGCAGGCCGCGGGTGCGCCGCGAGAGGTGCGCCGCGAGGTCTGAGGGGTTGGATTCTCCGCGGTCGATCTGGTCGAGGTAGGCGGCGTGCTGGGCGTGGGCGGCAGCTGCCGGGCGCGGATCCCGATAGATGAGCGCGCAGCAGTCGTAGGGCGCGAATAGCCACTTGTGGGGATCGACGATGAAGGAGTCGGCCTGCTCGATCCCGTCGAAACGATGTCGCACCGAGGGGGCGGCAAGGGCCGCACCACCGTAGGCGCCATCCACGTGCACCCACACGCCGTGGCGATGGGCGACCTCCACGACGGAAGCGATGTCATCCACGATGCCCGCATTCGTGGTGCCGCCGGAGACGACGACCGCGCAGATCCGCGGATCAGCCGCGAGCACGGGTTCAAGCTGGGCGCCGGTCAGATGGTGTTTTTCGTCGACGGGGACGCTCACCACGTCCATATCCAGCAGGCGAGCCGCCGAGGAGACGGAGGAGTGCGCGGTGGTCGCGCAGGCCAGCGCCCAGCCTCCCTCGGGCTTCGCCCCGCGCATACGCAGCGCATTCTCCCGGGCCGTGGCCAGGGCCGAGAGGTTTCCGTTCGTGCCTCCGGAGACGAACACTCCGGCCGCATCCTCGGGCCAGCCGAGCAGATCGGCAAGCCAGCGGAGCACCTGGTTCTCGGCGAAGATCGCGCCAGCGCCGCCTTCCCACAGGCCACCGAACACATTGGCCGCGCTGACCACGGCGTCGAAGGCGACGGCAGCGCGGGTCGGGGCGCCGGGGATGTAGGCGAGGTTCAGGGGGTCGTCGGTGGCGCGGGTGGCGGGCAGAAGCACTTCGTCGTAAATCTGCATCGCACGGGTCGCCCCGATCCCCTCGGGGGTGATCGTCTGGCCCACATCGGCCGCGAGCGCATCGGCGCTGCGTGCGGTGGCTTTCGGATCGGAGGCAATCGCGGTGTGCGCGGTGGCCCATTCGAGGGCCGCACTTACGGCTTCGCGCTCATCGCCCCAGATCACGGAGGGTTTGCGATGGCGCTGCAGGGTGTCGGAGGCTTCGGTGAAGGCGTCGCGCTCGCTCTGCGCCGGCTCCGGGGCCGACTCGGCATCGTTGCCGAGGGGCGCCTCGGAGGGCGTGGGAGCGCTCAGGTCGGGGGCGGCGGCGGGCGGTGCGCTGAGATCCGGGTCGCCGCCGTGGGCGGAGGTGTGGAGGTCTCGTTCAGTGGTCACGTGCGCATCGTCGCACGCGTCGGGCGCTCACGGCGGGGACCCTGCTGGGCGGGTGTCCGGGGTGCGGGAGCCACGGGTTTGTTCGACGGTTGGGCGCCGCGGTTAACACCCCTGAAAATCTTTAGTGCTGCAGGTCAGACCGGGATTATCGGAATTGCGGCCGCTTTGTCTGTCAGACCCTCCCGTTAGACTCACTGATGGTTGATCGGGCACCGTCGGGCGCTCGATTACACCCGCAAGCACTCTCATTGGCCGGTATCGAACGGCCTCTCTATTGCAGCTCATCCCGGAAGTTACCGCAGGAAGGATCCCGTGAATCCTCAGCCCACGCACCGCGCCCCGGGGCCTGCCGCCTCGGGCGCTGAGGCGAGAGGAACCCGCCCCCGGCGGCGCTTCCTGCGTGTGCTCCTGCCTGCTCTGCTCGTGGTGCTGTGGCTTGCGCTTGCCGGGGTGGGCGGCCCGTACTTCGGGCGGATTGGTGAGGTGGCCTCCAATGACCCCTCGAGCTACCTGCCGTCGAGTGCGGAATCCACGGCGGTGCAGAAACGTCTGGGGGATTTCCGCGGTAGCGACCAGATCCCGGCCATCGTGGTCGCCGCAACGGATGACGGGCAGGAACTGAGCCGCGAGCAGGTGAGCGCGGTGAAAGACGCCGTTGCCGCCGCCGTGGACAAGATTGACGGGGCGGGAGATGTTTCCCTGCCGGTGCCCAGTGAGGACGGGCAAGCCGTGCAGGTTTTCGTGCCGCTTTCACAGGAGGGGGATCCCAACGCCGGCGTGGAAACGCTTCGCACGAGCCTGGATGGCGCTATCGAGGGGGTGACGGCGCATGTCACGGGTCCTGCCGGTTTTTCCACCGACCTGGGGGAGGCTTTCGCCGGGATCGACGGGCTCCTTCTGCTCGTGACCTGCGCGGCTGTGCTCGTGATCCTGATCCTGGTCTACCGCGCCGTTCTTCTTCCGCTTCTCGTGCTGACCAGTTCTCTCTTCGCGCTCTGCGTGGCGGTGCTTATCAACTGGCATCTGGCCTCGGCCGGTTGGTTCATGCTCAACGGGCAGGTGCAGGGGATCCTGTTCATCCTGGTGATCGGCGCCGCCACCGACTACGGCCTGCTCCTGACGGTACGTTTCCGTGAAGAACTCCTGAGCACTCCCGACCGTATCCTCGCCCTGCGTCGAGCGGTGCGCGGCTCCCTCGAACCAATCATTGCCTCCGGTGGAACGGTGATCGCCGGCCTGCTCTGCCTGCTGCTGAGTGACCTGGAATCAAACCGTGCGCTCGGCCCTGTCGCCGCCGTGGGCATCCTCTGCGCGATGCTCTGCGCCCTCACCTTCCTGCCCGCGCTTCTGGCTCTGACCGGGCGTATCTCCTACTGGCCTCGGGTTCCGCGCGCCCGGGAGGGGGTCGTTGGGGAGGGGGCCGACGGGGCGCGAGCGAGCGTCGCGACAGAAAGGGCCGACGGGGCTGACGGTGCCGACGGGGCGGCGGCTCCCGACGCGAAGGCAGTCCCCGCAGGGCATCGAGCGCCGAGCCGCCACCAGGTGCTTGCCGATCACGGCGTCTACGGCACCGTGGCCGCCCAGGTGGAGCGTCGCCCCGTTCGCATCTGGGCCGGTGCACTCCTGGTCCTCGCCCTGGCCTGCGTGTTCGTTCCGCAGCTCAAGGCCGACGGGGTGCCGCAGTCCGAGCTGGTCCTGACCGCCTCCGATGCCCGCGACGGCCAGCGCATGCTTGGCGAGCACTTCCCCGGAGGCTCCGGCACCCCCGCCCAGATCATCGCCCCGAAAGACTCCCTCCTCGAGGTTGCCGAAGCTGCCGCAAAGGTTGAGGGGGTGGACTCGGTGACCGTGGCTGCCGCCGACGATCCCGCCGGGCAGCTACGCATCCAGGACGGGAAACTCCTCGGCACCATCCCCGGCCGGCCCGCAGCGGAACCGACCGTCGTTGACGGGGACGTGCTCCTGCAGGCAACCCTCAGCGCGGCCTACGATTCGGCCGAGGCGGAAGGCACCGTGAAGGCACTGCGGGAAACCCTGCCTGAGAACGTGCTGGTGGGTGGGCAAACCGCCACAGCCGTGGATACCAACGCCGCCTCCGCCCACGACCGCGCCCTGATCATCCCGCTGGTCTTGGTGGTTATCACGCTGATTCTGATCGCCTTGCTGCGTTCCGTAGTGGCCGGTCTCGTGCTGATCGCCGCGACCGTGCTCAGCTTCGGCTCCGCCATGGGCGTCTCAGCCCTCGTCTTCAACCACGTGCTCGACTTCCCCGGTGCCGACCCGGCCGTGCCCCTGTTCGGCTTCGTCTTCCTCGTGGCCCTCGGCGTGGACTACAACATCTTCCTCATGACCCGGGTGCGCGAAGAGGCACTCCGGCACGGCACCCGCGAGGGCATCGTGCGAGGTCTTGCCCTCACCGGCGGTGTCATCACCTCAGCGGGGATCGTGCTCGCCGCCACCTTCGCAGCCCTCTTCGTGATCCCGATTCTGTTCCTCGCGCAGCTCGCCTTCATCGTGGCCTTCGGGGTTCTGCTCGACACCTTCGTGGTGCGTACCCTGCTTGTTCCCGGGATCGGCATGAGCCTTGGTCGGCGCCTGTGGTGGCCGTGGATGCTCCCGGCGGACCGGCGCTACATCAAAGCGCGCACAGTAGCCACTGCCGCTGCGCGATAGCGGTGCCTTCCGGGGAGTCATTGCCGTCGCGCAAAAGCAGCGTCCCTCCGCGCCGCCATGGCCGTCGCGCAAAAGCAGCGTCCCCCGCGGCTGCGCGCTAGGCACAGCAGCGGGGGATGCGGCGTGACGGCAGTGTCGCAGAAGCGACCTCATCAGGCCGTCGGGGGAGCCTCCCCGGCGGCCTCGGCGTCGACCTCGGCGCCGGAACGTCCCTGGAGCGAGAGCCCGTCGGCCCGCAGCTCCCAGAACTCCGCACCGTGGATGCCGAGCTTGCGAGGATCGAACTGCGGATCCACACCCTGCTTCTTCTGGGCGTAGTAGTCCTTCAGCGCCTTGAGCGCAGGCACCTGCAGGATCAGGATCGCGAGGATGTTCAGCCAGGCCATGGAGCCCACGCCGATGTCGCCCAGGGTCCAGGCGTAACCGCCGGTGGTCACCGCACCGTAGGCCACGGAGATCAGCACCAGAGCCTGCAGGATGCGCAGCACCACGCGGCGCACCGTGCTCGACTCCATCTTGCGGGTCAGGTAGGCCAGGTTCACCTCGGCCATGTAGTAGTACGCGACCACGGTGGTGAAGGCGAAGAAGCCGAGGGCCAGCGCCACGAAGGTGGGGCCGAGGCCCGGGGCGAGGGTGTCGAAGGCGTTCTGCACATTGCCCGGGCCGGGCTCCACATCGGTGCCGATCGTGCCCACGTACAGCGGAGCCCCGTCGGCCGGGAAGACCTCATTGCGGAACACGGTGTACATGTCGGTGGAAATGATGATGAAGGCGGTCGCGGTGCAGACGAACAGGGTGTCGATGTACACGGAGAAGGCCTGCACGAAGCCCTGCTTGGCGGGGTGGGAGACCTCTGCGGCGGCCGCGTGATGCGGCCCGGTGCCCTGACCGGCCTCATTGGAGTAGATGCCGCGCTGCACGCCCCACTTGATGGCCAAGCCGATGATCGCGCCGTAGACGGCGTCGGCACCGAAGGCGGAACCGAAGATCAGGCCGAACACGTGCGGGATCTGATCGAAGTTCACGAAGAACACTACGAGCGCCGTGAGGATGTAGATAACGGCCATCGGCGGCACCACGTAGGAGGCGAACTGAGCGATGCGCTTGACGCCGCCGACCACGATGAAGGCCAGGAAGATGACCATGCCGAGGGCGGAGATCCAGGTGGGCAGGCCCCAGGCGTGCTCCATCGCGGAGGCCATACCGTTGGCCTGCACGCCCGGCAGGAAGAAGGACATGGCGAAGACGCTCACGATGGCGAAGACCACGGCGTAGATCGCGAAGAACGCGCGGGCGCCGGTGTGCTTGTAGGCCTTCTCCAGGTAGTAGGAGGGGCCACCGCGGTACTCGCCGGTGTCGGGGTCCTTCTCCTTGTAGATCTGGGCGAGGGTGGACTCGATGAAGGAGGTGGAGGCGCCGAGGAAAGCCACCGCCCACATCCAGAACACGGCGCCGGGGCCGCCGAAAGCGATAGCGGTGGCGACACCACCGATGTTGCCCATACCGACGCGGTTGGCAAGGGACATCATCAGCGACTGGAACGAGGAGGTGCCATCGGTAGATTTCTCGCCCCGGAACAGCTGAGCGAGCATTTCGGGCAGGCCACGGACCTGAACGAACAGGGTACGCAGCGAGAAGTAGAGCCCGGCGAGCAGGCAGAGCGCCACCAGCGGGATCGACCAGATGATCCCGTTGGTGTCAGTGATGAGTTTCTCGAGGGTCATCGTGCGGCTCCTCGTGGGGTCAGGGAGGGGCTCCGGGGAGCGGGGGAAAGGGATCCGATTTCCGCTCAGGGTGATGCGGGTCACGGCGTAGCGGGAACGGTACCCCAGGTGGTCGCCTGTCTGAGACCTCTCCGGCTGAACGTTGCCTGTCCGTGACCAAGTGGTCAGTGTGGCTGTGTCGGGAGATGCGGTGACCAGGCGTGATGCAAGGGAGTGTTCCGTGATCGAAGACAGGGGCTGGGGCGTGGTGCGAGAGGAATGCGGTACAGGGGGAAACCCATCACGTCACACTCCCCGGACTCGTTCTTCAGTGGTACTGCCGCTACACTCGACGTTGACCCCTCGTGCGGTGTCATCTCGCTGAACTCCCCCAGGGCTTGACGGCAGCAAGGGCAGGCGGGCTCTGGCAGGTGCGCGAGGGGTCGTTTTTTGTCTCTCGTGTGTGGTTCTACCTGCGCCGTGAGATGCCCGCGGAGGTGCCGCGATCTGCGGATCGCCGGCCCAGCCCCGTCGGCTCCGCGCTTCCCGCCCCGTCAGCTCCGCGCTTCCCGATCCTCCAAAGGTGCCGTTTGCCGCGCCCCGACCCCCACCTCTGGGCGGATGCGCCTCACCCCTGGGCGGATGGGAACGGCCTGCGTTCTCCGCCACCATGTATCCATGTCCGATTCTTCCCCCGCATCCGCTGCGCCTCAGGGCCGCCGGGTTTCTACACAGAAGCCGGCCGCCCCGGATGGCGCTGGCGCCGAGGAACGGCGGATCGTGACCTACCGGGGACGCCTCCGCGATCGGCGGTATGAGGTGAAGGTTCGGCACGGGATCTTCCGTACTCGCGTTCCGCGCCTGATGATCGACGGGTTTGTGTACCACCCCGAGGAGGAGACAGCCGATCACGTCTCCCTCGTGCGTCCCGCATTTGTTGTCTCTGGTCTGCGCTGCCGGGAAGTGCAGCTGTGGGAGCCTTCCGGCGGGGATTCCCGTATGCGTACCGCCACCATCACCGCACGCAGTATCGGCTTTTTCGGGGCTGGGGAGGCTGATCTCACCGGACCGGGTTTTGCCACTCCCCAGCCGCTCATCCCCGAGGACGGCAGCCTTTCTGCCATCCGTGAAGAGCGTCGAGTCGCGCAGCCGCGACGTTTCGCTATGGCCGCGGCCCTCCGAGAGTCTGCGCGGTATCTGCTGCCGCTGCTCGGGCTTGGGGCGCTGCTCGCGGGTGTGCTCGATCCGGTGGAGAAGAAGGTGGAGGAGGCGGCCCGTCCTCCGGTGGAGTGGATCGGTTCCCTTCTGAGGCCGATCAGTGATGCGGTGGCCTCGCTGCTGGGAGCGCTCAGTTGGCTGTTGGATCCGATCGGGCGTTTCCTCGGTGGTCTTCTCGATGCGCTGGGGGGGCTGGGTTCCGGCTTGGGTGGTTGATATTGCGTTCCCTGTGCTGGTGGTCGTGTTGGTCTTCTGGGGGACCCTCGGGACCGTGCGCCGACGGGGGCGTCTGCTCGAGAAGGCACGGAAGGAAACTCTGGGTGCCGAGGGGGAGAGCGAGCCGGCTGAGAGTGAGCAGGCCGAGCGCGAACCGGCTGAGAAGTCCGGGGAGGACGCAGAGGGCGAGGGCTCGACGTCTCGTGCCGAGTGACGAGCCGACAGGCCTTCGGCGTGACCGGTGACGAAGCCGGTGAAGGGGCCGGTCCAGAGGTTGATCGAGCGGGCCGGGTGAAAAGGGCGGTGAAGCGGCCGGGGGAGGAGGCCGGATGCAGAAAAGGCGCGAAGAGCCGGGCCCAAGAAGGCATTGTGGAGGACACCTGCGGTGGACGGCGGCTTATTCGTCAGGGGCCTGAACTAGCCTGGGGTCGTGGCCACCGCTCTGTATCGTCGTTACCGCCCCGAGTCCTTTGCCGAGGTGATCGGCCAGGACCACGTCACCACGCCGCTGCGTCGCGCCCTGCGCGCAGGGCGAGTGGGGCACGCCTACCTGTTCTCTGGACCGCGCGGCTGTGGCAAAACCACCTCGGCGCGCATCCTGGCGCGCTGCCTGAACTGCGCTGAAGGGCCGACGGATACCCCGTGCGGCCAGTGCGATTCCTGCCGTGACCTGGCCCGCGGCGGCCCGGGGAGCCTCGATGTGGTCGAGATCGACGCTGCAAGCCACGGCGGTGTGGATGACGCCCGCGAACTGCGCGAACGCGCCACTTTCGCCCCGGCGCGTGACCGCTACAAGGTGTTCATCATCGACGAAGCCCATATGGTCACCTCGGCGGGATTCAATGCGCTGCTCAAACTGGTCGAGGAACCGCCCGAGCACGTGAAGTTCGTCTTTGCGACTACCGAGCCTGACAAGGTCATCGGCACGATCCGCTCGCGCACCCACCACTACCCCTTCCGTCTGATCCCCCCGCAGGTGCTTACGCCGTACCTGCAGGAAGTGTGCGATGTCGAGGGTGTTGCCGTGGGCGACGGCGTGCTTCCGCTGGTGGTTCGGGCGGGCGGTGGCTCGGCGCGTGATTCGCTCTCGGTTCTCGACCAGCTCATGGCCGGGGCAGGGGAGAACGGCCTGGACTACGCCACAGCGATCGCCCTGCTTGGCTTTACCGACACCACGCTGCTGGATCGGGCCGTGCAGGCCATCGCGCAGCGGGATGCCGCCGCTCTGTATGCCGTGACGGAGCAGGTGCTCGCCACCGGGCATGAACCGCGTCGCTTTGTGGAAGACCTGCTTGAACGCCTGCGCGATCTCATCGTGCTGGCCGCGGTGCCGGACCGCGCCGAGGATCTCCTCCCGCAGATTCCAGCCGAGGATCTCGCGGCGATGCGGGAGCAGGCGGCTGCGATTGCCCCGGCTGAGCTCTCCCTTTGCGGCGATCTGGTGCACGAGACCCTCTCGACCATGAGCGGCGCGACCTCACCGCGTTTGCATCTGGAACTACTCGCTGCGCGGCTCGTGCTTCGCGATGAGCGGATGAGTGGAGGGCTTGCGCGTCACGGCGCTGCCGCTCCGCAGTCGGGTGGGGCGCCGCAGGAAGGTGCTCCGGCGCGGGCCGGGGCGCCGGCGGGTGCCGGGGGTTCTGTTCCGGCCGGCGCCGGCGGGGCACGCGAAGAGGCCCGACGGATCGCGGCCGAACGCGCGGAGGCCTCCCGTCGTGCACGTGGTGGTCAGACGGAACGCCCCGATCGGGCGCGAATGCAGCGGCCGGAGCCGCAGCCAGAGCCCGCGCCGCGGGAACAGCAGTGGCAGGACGACGTGCGGCAGCAGCCCGGCGCTCCGCAGCAGGTGCGAGCGCCCCAGCAGGCGGATGTGCCTCGGCAGATGGATGGGCCGCAGCAGTTTGCGCCGTCGTCGGCAGAGCTGCGCCCGGCGGACCAGCCGCGTGGAGAACAAGCGCGTGGAGAGCAGCCGGCGCCGCAGGGCGCTGCTGCCACTGAGGCGGCAGGCGCTCAGGGGGCAAGTGCAGCCCCGGTTCGTGAGGAGGCGCCGGCGGGCGCAGGTGGACCGGGGCGGGAGGACGTGCTCGGCCACTGGTCGGCCATCTTGGATGAACTGCAGAAAATCCGCCGTGCCAGCCACGTTTTAATCGCAACAAACTCGCAGGTCCTCGCGGTGCGCGGGCAGACCATCGTGCTTGGTTTCCGCACGGAGGGTCTCGTGACCGCTTTCCACCGCGGAACGGCTGCGCAGAACCTTGCCGATGCCGTGCGCCGCATTATGCGCGCCGACATGAACATCGAGGCTGTTGTTGGGGATGACCCTGGGCAGGGTGGTGGACAGAGCGGAGGCCCCGGTGGGCCTGGCGGCGCGAGCGGCCCCGGCGGCCCTGGCGGCGTGAGCGGCCCCGGTGGCCCGATGCGAGGCCGACCCGATACACCAAACGGATCGATGGGACAGAACCGCCCGAACGGGCAGGCACAGGCCCAGGAATGGGGCCCGCAGAATCGGCAGGAACGCAGCGCCTCGCCTGAGGAGGGCGGTCGTGCTGCGGCGCTCGCCGAGCGGATGAACCGCCAGGCTGAGCAGGCCCGAGAGCGGCAGGATGCGGAAGCGCATCGCGCGGGGGCCTCGCATTCTCCGTCGGGAACCTTCACGGGCGGGTATGACGGACCGCCGCCGGAGGACTATCCCGAACCGGAGGATCCCTACGGCGACCCGCCGCCACCGGAGGAAGACATTTGGGGAGTGCGGGAGCGCCAGCGTCCCGCTTCCTCAGTTGCGCCGCGGGCCTCTGCTTCTGAGGGCACCCGTCTGCATGAGGCGGCTGGGCCGAACACGGCCCGGCAGTCGGCACCGGCGAAGAATGAACAGAAGGAGCCGACGCCCGCTCGGGTAGATGGCCCGCCGCTCGAAGTACAGGACGAGGGGCGCGACAGCCTCCCCGCAGGTGAGCCGCGCACCTATGGTCAGGCTGCGCTGCGCCGCGCGATCGCTGACGGCCGCGTGGTGCACTCGATTCCGGCTGGTCACGGGGCTACAGCTGAGGAAAGCGGGCCTACACCTGAGGCGATGCCCTCAACGGACTCTCCAGCCCCGTCGGCCCAGGGAACGAATGAAGGCGCTCAGACCGCAGACACGGAGCGAGACCTGGAACCGGGTGCTCCCGCCCAGGAGCAGGGACCGGATCTTGCCGAGATTGAGGCCGTGTCCGCTGATGACAGTTGGGGCGCCGTGGCTAAGCCGCCGTCGGCCGAGCCCGCCGCCCCGCTCAGCGGTGCCGCGCTCGCCCGCGAAGCAGCCCACGCCTCCCTCGAGGCACGCCGTCGGCAGGGGAACCGCTTTGGGCGCGGCCAGCAGAACGTGCAGGATGCGTCGGGGCCGGATGATGACGATCCGACCGGCGGTGCCTCCCGTGATGACGAAGACGCCGAGTACACCCGTCGCACGGGTCGCGAGGTGATCGAAACCGTCCTCGGCGGCACCGTGCTGGAAGTGATCGACGAAACCGGTCGGTGACCTGAGAGCTGAGCCGAACCTATGGCGTCGGCTGTGCGGCGTGCTGAACGCCAGTGCGCTGGGGATCGAAGGAACGACGCGGCTTGAGCCATGCGGGTGCAGCGAGCAGCCAGGGCATGGGGCGGGCAAGCCACACGATCATCAGACATGCCAGCCCGCCGATCATGGTTCCCGCCAGAATATGGATAGTCACGTTCTCAATTCCCACTCGTGCAAGAAGGATGCGCACTGCAGCCATGGACGTGATATGGCCCAGATAAATCGCCATGGAGTGCCGTCCGAGATAGGCGAAGAAATCCTTCAAGTGATCCGAGAAGCGACAGATAAGGATAACGAGAGAACTGAGGCCAATAATTCCTGCCATTGCTCCCGCAAAGCCGAGGAAGATCCCCAGTGGGTCCCACCCCAAGGGCAGATTGGCGGTAGGCATGGTTGAGGCAGCGGTAAAACCGATAAAGACCGCCGCGACCGATCCGGCTGATCCCAGGAGCAGAAGAAGAGCGTTGGAGGCGGAATCCCACATCCGGAAGGTTCGATGAGCGCCCCACGTTGCACCGATGATGATGAAAACCATCAGCGACATGCCTCGAGTAAGAACCGTCGTCCCATCGTGGCCCCAGCCTGCATAGGAGATCAGGGCGCCGCAGATGATTCCAATCCAGAGACGTGCCCCGCCCCGCCAGGGCCGGATCAGTACTAGAAGGACAGTGGCGACCATGAGGTAGGGCAAATACCAGAGCTGTGCTCGCGGCGCCCAGATGGCGAATACCTCATGCCACTGCGTTGGAACATTTTTGAAAGGGCTCGTCAGAACCTCTGTGCCGCCCTGCAGGAAAGTCCACAGGAGGTACACCCAACAGAGATCCGTGAGCCGTTCCCAGAGGTAGTGCTTGGTTCCTTTGCGTTCAACGGAGCGCGAAATGAGTAGTCCGTTGACAAAAACAAAAAGAGGCAGCAAAACGAGGTAGAGGTAACGCTCGTTAAAAACGCTGAGAAGGCTTATTGAACTGAGTAGGCCCGCTCCCACGAGACCGCGGATAACATGCTGAAGAACAACGCCTGTAATGGCGATTCCGCGAACTGCATCCAGTCGAGAATCTCTCCGGGTGGAATGGTTCGGGGAGCCTGCCGTAGTTACCTGTGGGCGCACGGCATCACTCTATCCACCACTGCCCTCGCGATGAATAGTGAGCGAGGTCTTCTCTTAGTGCTCTAGGGCACTAAAAAGATCCGTGCGCTGCTGATCGGGGTCCACGTCGGGCCCGGGAGCAGTCACGTACATTTCCCAGAAGGGGAACGTCATCTGCTCACCCTGCTCGCCCACCGCTGCAGCGAAGGCGCCCCAGGCGTCCGCGAGCCCACCGTAGGCGCCGCAGTGACTCACCTGCGCCACCCGCCCCGCCGGAAGCTGCGACATCTGAACCCGTACCCCGCTCGGTAGCTCCAGCTCTTCGGCGAGTTCCCCGGCGACCGGAAATCCCACCTCCAGATCCGCCGTATCCACGGGCCAGCGATGATGCAGGGCGAACGCCGGCCCGATCACGGTGAGCCCCTGCTCCTCGAGAGCCTGCGCGAGATGCGAGAACACGGCCTCCATCAGGGAGGAGAGCTCATACATGGGGAAGTCTTCGCGGCGCGCGACCACCGTCGGCACCGCGGGTGCCTCGACAACCCGCAGTGACCTGACGGATTCACGCTCCGCATACGGGGCGGGGAGGCTGCTCACCGGTGGATCCCCGCGAGATCCATGGCGAGTTCGCAGAACATGGAGTTAGACCACGAGAACCATTCACGGGTGAAGACTGTCGGATCATCCACGTGAACACCCTCGTGCATCATGCCGGTGCCGCCATCGGAGGC
>JAEWEZ010000109.1 GCA_023389045.1 Actinomycetes bacterium | reverse complement strand
CCTTCTCGAAGGCCCCGGCGATCTCTTCGGCTTCGGCGGGGTCGAAAGCGAGCGGCTTCTCCACCAGGCAGTGCACGCCCGCCTCAGCAAAGGTGAGGGCCACATCGTGGTGGAAGGCCGTCGGCACAGCCACCACGGCATAGTCGATCCCGGCGTTCACCAGAGCTTTGGCATCGGGGAGGATGTCGTAGCCGGCAGCGGCGCCGTGCGGGTCGCCGCCCGGGTCGGCCACGGCCACCAGCTCCACCCCGTCGAGGGCTTTGAGGTTGCGGGCATGGTGGCGGCCCATCATGCCCAGGCCGATGAGGCCTGCGCGTAGCGGCTTCTTGCCCTGTGCAGTCGCCTCGGTCATCACGCACCTGCCTTCGCCACGGCGTTCACGGCTTCGATAACGCGCTCGGCATCCTCATCGCTCACGCTCGGGTGCACGGGCAGGGAGAGCACCTCGCGGGCAAGCATCTCGGTGACCGGCAGGTCGAGGGAGAGACCGAAGGAGGGCAGACGGTGCACCGGGGTCGGGTAGTACACGCCGGCACCCACCTGATGCTCTTCACGCAGCGCATCGCGGAAGCGGTCGCGCTCTTCAGCACTCGCACCCTCCACGCGGATCGTGTACTGGTGGTACACGTGGGTGGCGCCCTCGCGGACCACGGGAACCACAACACCCTGCAGTTCACGGTCGAAGCGGGCGGCGAGTTCCTGGCGGCGGGCGGTCCAGGCGTCCACCTTGGTCAGCTGCACGCGGCCGATCGCGGCGTGAATGTCGGTCATGCGGTTGTTGAAGCCGGCCACCTCATTGGCGTACTGCTTCTCCATGCCCTGGTTGCGCAGCAGGCGCACCACCCGGGCGGTCTCGGCGGTGGCGCAGGCGGTCATGCCACCCTCACCGGAGGTCATGTTCTTGGTCGGGTACAGGGAGAACATGGCCCCGTCGCCGAAGGTGCCCACCTGAGCGCCCTGCCAGGTGGCACCGTGCGCCTGGGCGGCGTCCTCGAACACCCACAGGCCATGCTCCTTGGCGATCGCACAGATCTGATCCATCGGGGCGGGGTGCCCGTACAGGTGCACCGGCTGGATGCCGACGGTGCGGTCCGTGATGGCGGCGCGCACGGCCTCGGGGTCCAGGCAGAAGGTCTCGGGGTCCACATCCACGAACACCGGGGTGGCGCCGGAGACGGCCACCGAGTTCGCGGTCGCAGCGAAGGTGAAGGACGGCACGATCACTTCATCGCCGGGCTTCAGCCCCAGGGCGAGCATGCCCAGGTGCTGGGAGGAAGTGCCGGAGTTGGTTGCCACGCATTCGCGGCCACCCACGAAGTGCGCCCCGAACTCTTCTTCGAAGGCTTTCACCTCCGGGCCCTGCGCGACCATGCCGGAGGCGAGAACGCGGTCCACCGCGTCGCGCTCTTCCTGGCCAATGATCGGTTTCGCTGCGGGGATCAGGTTCTTCGTCATCAGCGGTCCTCGTCCTTTGTCTCGTCGTTCGTAGCGAACGTGGGGTCCATCTCGTCGTAATCCGGGGTGGGGGCCCCGGTGGTCGGGTCGGAAGCGAGCTGCAGCCCGCCGGTGGTCTCGTCGGGGATGTACCACTGTCCGGTCACGGGGCACACCCAGGCGTCGGTGCCGTCGGAGGCCGGCTGCAGCGGCTCACCGGCGCGCCCCACCCAGGCGATACGGCGCGCGGGGACACCGGCGACGAGCGCATGCGGGGGCACGTCTTTCACGACGGTGGCGCCGGCGGCCACGGTGGCCCAGGCGCCGATGGTCACGGGGGCCACGCACACGGCGCGCGCCCCGATCGAGCAGCCTTCCTCGCAGGTCACACCCACCGGTTCCCAGTCACTGGCGGACTTGGGGGTGAGGTCGGGATTGACCGCGCGGGGAAAGTGGTCATTGGTGAAGACGGCGGCGGGGCCGACGAACACACCGTCGGCCAGTACTGCCGGTTCGTAGACGAGGGCGTAGTTCTGCACTTTGCAGCCGTTGCCCATCTGCACGCCGGAGCCGATGTAGGCGCCTCGGCCCACAATGCAGTTTTCGCCGAGCTGTGCGTGTTCGCGGACCTGGGCCAGATGCCAAATGGCGCTGCCCTTCCCAATGGTGGCCCGCTCATCAACATCGGCGCCGGGCGCGACCCGGTAATCCGCGGAAGAACTCATACCGGGAACGATACCGCGCGGAAGTCCCGCTCCCCGGGACGCTTCACCGCATCTGCACGTGTTGCGCCCCTCCTCTATCCGACGTCACGGATGGCGGCGTTCGCGCAGCGCTTCGCCCTTTCGGATGGCGGTGGCGCGCAGCTCCTCCTGGAAGGCGAGCATCTTCTGGCGCAGGGCGGCTGCCTGCTCATCGGAGCCGGCGGCGAGGATGCGGGCTGCGAGCAGCCCGGCATTGCGGGCACCGCCGATGGAGACGGTTGCGACCGGCACCCCGGCGGGCATCTGCACGATGGACAGCAGCGAGTCCATCCCGTCCAGGTGCTTGAGCGGCACGGGCACGCCGATCACCGGCAGCGGGGTGAGGGAGGCGAGCATGCCGGGCAGGTGGGCAGCACCACCGGCCCCGGCGATCACAACCCGCAGGCCCCGCTCGGCGGCGGAGCGCCCCCAGGCGACCATGTCTTCGGGCATGCGGTGGGCGGAGACCACCTCCACCTCCACCGGCACATCGAACTCGGCGAGCGCCTGCTCGGCTGCTTCCATCACGGGCCAGTCGGAATCAGAGCCCATCACAATGCCGACGAGCGGGGTGGGGGCGGTGGTCTCGGATGCGGTCACGGGATCCTCCTCGGCGGTGGGAGCGGGGCAGACAGGATGACGAGTGGGCTGGTCGGGTGGCGGCGCTGCGGTCAGTGCGCGGTCGGGGCCTCGGGTCCGTCGACAATGAGGCGCTCCGCGCGGTGGGCTCGCGCTCGCAGGTCCTCCAGGTCGGTTCCGACGACGGTGACATGGCCGAGTTTGCGCCCGGGCCGCACCTCTTTGCCATACAGGTGCAGGCGCAGCCGTGGATCGGCCTCGAGGGCGGCACGCGCACCGGGGGCAAGGTCCTCGGCGGTGCCGCCGAGCAGATTGACCATCACGCTGATGGGGGCGAGCGGCTCGGTGGAGCCGAGAGGGAGGTCTGCCACGGCCCGCAGATGCTGCTCGAACTGCCCGGTCATGGCTCCATCCATGGACCAGTGCCCGGTGTTGTGGGGACGCATGGCCAGTTCATTGACGAGCACGTTGCCATCGGCCGTTTCGAAGAGTTCCACGGCGAGCATTCCGACCACGTCGAGGTCTTCGGCGATGGCGCGGGCACGGTTCTGGATGCGCTGCTGGGCGGCCTCATCCAGACTCGGTGCGGGGGCGATCACCTCGTAGCAGATGCCGTCACGCTGCGTGGACTGCACCACCGGGTAGGTCGCGGTCTCTCCCCCGGGGCGGCGCGCCACCTGGGCGGAGAGTTCGCGCGTGAAGGGCACGACCTCTTCGCCGAGAAGTTCCTCGTGGTCGGCGAACCAGTCGTCGGCCCCCTCGGGGGTTGTCACGATGCGCACGCCGCGCCCGTCGTACCCACCGCGCGGTGTTTTCACCACCAGACGCCCGCCGCTCTCCTCGAGGGCGGCGGCAAGGTCCACGCGGGAGGTGAGGCGCCACCAGCGCGGGCAGGGGTGGCCGAGCGCGGTCAGGTGCTCACGCATATGGAGTTTGTCCTGGGTGTGAGCGAGAGCGGCCGGGCCGGGGCGTACTACCGCGATCCCTTCACGACAGATGCCCTCCAGGATCTCGCCGGGCACATGCTCATGGTCGAAGGTGATCACGTGGGTGGTGCGGGCGGTTTCGCGCACGGCGGTGGGGTCGTCATGGCGTCCGACGATCACGCTGCCTGCCACGGCGGCGGCGCTCTCCTGCGGGGAGGTGGCCAGCACCGTGAGCGGCAATCCCAGTTCTACGGCGGGGCCGACCATCATGCGGGCGAGCTGCCCACCACCGATCACACCGATGCGCGGTAGAACGGGATGCTCAGAGGGCGTCGGGCGCTGCGCTCCGACAGACGCGGCGGCTTCACGCGGGGAATCACACTCAGGGCTCGTTTCAGGCACGCGCACAGTCTAGGCGCCGCAGGCTTAGCGTTGCCGGCGGCCGGGGCGGCGCGGCACCACCGAGCCCTGCGGGAGGGAGGAGAGGTCTCGCGTTGGTTCCTTGCTGGCTGCCTCATCCTCGGCTTCGTCCTCCCCCGGGGCGGAGATGAGGAAGACACCGAAGGTGGCGGGGCGTTCGGCGAGGAGTTCGAGGCGTCCGCCGTCGTCTTCCACGAGGGTGCGGGCGAGGGCGAGCCCCACGCCGGTGCCGGTGGAGGCGCCACCGGAGACGGCACGCTCGAAGATGCGGTTTCCGAGCTCCGGGTCGATACCCGCGCCCTCATCGGTCACTTCCACGACGGTGGAGCGGTCATTGCGGCGCACCTTGACCGAGGTGCGGCCGCCGCCGTGGGCCAGGGAGTTCTCGATCAGGGTGGCAAAGACCTGTGTGAGCGGGCCGATAGACCCCCACACAGCCGCGCTATGCGGCACCTGGATGTGTAGTTCACGCCCGGCCGCGCGGAAGGCCGGGGACCATTCCTCGCTCTGCTGGGTCAGCACGGTGCGCAGTTCCACCACGCCGGGGGTGCGGCGGTGCGAGGAGCGGGGCGCGTTGATGAGGTCGTGGACCACCTGGGTGAGACGGTCGATCTGTTCCAGGGAGATACGCGCTTCTTCCCGCACCCACTCCTCGGAGCTGGTCGCCAGAATCTCGTCCAGACGCATGGAAAGGGCCGTCAGCGGGGTGCGCAGTTGGTGGGATGCATCCGAGGCGAGGCGGCTTTCGGCCTCTAGGCGTTCGGTCAGGAGCGCGCCGGAGCGGCTCAGCTCCTCGGCGACGGCGTCGATCTCGGCGATCCCGGAGGGGGTCCAGGGGGTGCGGGCGCGACCGGAGCCGAGTTCTTCGGCGCGCCGGTTCAGACGGGCGAGCGGCATGGAGATGCGCTGCGCCTGCCAGAGCGCCACGGAGACGCCCACGGAGATCGCGGCGAGGCCCGCCACGGCGATCAGCACCCAGGCGCTTGCCGCATGGGCGCGCACATCGGACTGCGGGATGTAGACGGTGATCGACTGCCCGTAGGCGCCATTGGAGTTCACGGGGATCGCGTTTTTGCCCGGTGGGTCCCCGGCGGTCACGGTGGTGCCGTCCACGGTGACGGAGATCGAGAGCGACAGGTCAGGCTGCGCGTCCACGTATTGCTGCAGCAGGGCTTCGTCGATGGGGCGGTTTTCGGCTAGCCGCGAATCGGTGGCCACGCGCACCTTTTCGAGGATCCCGGCGGCATCCGCGCTCAGTTTTTGCTGGGAAAGGTTGACCCAGGAGGCTGCCAGCGGGATCCCCAGCATGACCACCGCGAGGACCACCGTGATGATGGTGGCCTGGAGGATGCGTTGCCGCACCGATCAGCTCTCTTCGCCGGTTTCGAAGCGGAAACCCACACCGCGCACCGTCGTGATCCGACGGGGCTTGGTCGCATCGTCGCCGAGTTTCCGGCGCAGCCACGAAATGTGCATATCCAGGGTCTTCGTCGAACCCCACCATTCGGCGCCCCACACTTCGCGCATGAGGTCATCGCGGGTGACCACGGAGCCGGCTTCCCGCACCAGCACGGTCAGCAGGTCGTATTCCTTGGCCGAGAGGCTCAGCTCTTCACCGTCGGCGTGGGCGCGGCGGGCAGCCACATCGAGGCTCACACCGTTGACTTCAAAGCTGTCGCTGGATTCTTCGATGGCTTGGCTGCGGCGCAGCATGGCGCGGATGCGGGCCTGCAGTTCGCCGAGGCGGAAGGGCTTGGTCACGTAGTCATCGGCACCGGCGTCGAGACCGACCACCGCGTCAACCTCGTCGGCACGCGCGGTGAGGATCAGGATCGGGGATTCGAGCCCGCCCTTGCGCAGGCGCCGGGCCACCTCCAGGCCGTCAATATCCGGAAGGCCCAAGTCCAGGATGACCACGTCGATCGGTTCGGGTGCGGCCGCGATTGCCAGGGCGTCCATGCCGCGCGAGGCGCGCGTGACGGTGTAGCCCTCACGGTCTAGAGCGCGGGAGAGCGGTTCGGCGATCGCGGAGTCGTCCTCGACGAGAAGCAAACGAGTCACGGCGCCCATCCTACGCACGGGCCCTCATAGGGCACGGTGCTGTCCGTCCTGGCGTCTGGTTCCCGCATGGCAATGCCGCCGCGCACGCCGCCCGCGGCAGGTTCGAGATGCATCGGGTTCACAGCCTCGTGACCAGGGTCTGGCTATCCCCGCGGCCGAGCTGCATCACGGTGACCTCACCGATGCCGTGCAGTTCCACCGACTGTTCATCGCTCACGGTGAAGGCGCCGGGGCGGTTGCTCTCCACCGCTTCGGCGGTGGCCTGGTCGATCAGCACGGTGCCGGGCTGGGCGCGGCTTTGCAAACGCGCGGCACGATTCACCGTCGGCCCGAACACGTCTCCGTAGCGGGAGAACATCGAACCCCAGCACAGCCCCACGCGCACCGAGGGGAGGTCGGGGGCATCGCTGATGGCTTCCGCGAGACTGAGGGCGATCTCGGCTCCTGCCTGCGGGGTGTCGGCCAGGAACATGATTTCGTCGCCCACCGTTTTCACCACGCGCCCGCCACCCAGGGAGATGATGTCGCGGCTGACGGCCTCGAACTGTGCGACGACTTCGGCGAGCGCTTCGCCCCCGATGCCCTGGGAGAGGCGAGTGAACTGTACGAGGTCGGCGAAACCGATTGCGCGCATCAGCGGGAAGCGCTCATCGGCCTGGCCGTAGCTTTTTTCGGAGCCGGCGCGCAGGGCGTAGGCGGCAAGCTGCCGGCTAAAGGTGAACTGCACCTGGGATTCGAGGGTGCCGAGCAGTTCGGGCAGGGCGTCCAGCATTGCCTGGCGTGCTTCGGCATCGCTGCGGGTGCCGGCGTCTTTTTCCTCATCCACGAGCGCTTCGGTGATCCACATGGCCAGGCGGCCCATGTGGTAGCCGAGGCCGCGGGTCATGGAAATGAAGGCCTGTTCGGTCAGGGTGCCGTCTTCGACCAGGGCGGTCAGGGCACTGATCGCATCGGCGTCACCGTCGGTAAACAGCAGGGTGTTCTCATCCACGGGGGCGAAGCCGAGGGAGCGCCAGTAGATCCGGGCGAGGCGTTCGGGGATGTGGAATTTGGTGGTCAGATCGCGAAGGGAGTGGATGCGGTCGCCCTGGAGGAGGGCGCGTTCGAGCGTGGTCGTGCTGCGGTGGTTGTCCGCGAATCGACGGCGCACCTCACGGATGTCTTCTTCGCTGAGGGCGGTGGTTTCGTCGAGCACGGGCAGGGATCCGGTGTGGGTGCTTTCGATCCCCTGGGTCACGTGGGCTGCTCCTGCTAGTGGGTGGGTACTTCCTGGGTCGGTTCCCCGGTGGGGGCGTCGCTGCCTGCAGCGCTCACGGCGCTGCGCAGATGCAGCACGTCACCGACGTCAATGATCGTGTCGTCCTCTCCCTCGCGGGCGAGGATGAGTCGGCCGCTGTCGTCGATTGCGGTGGCTGTCCCGATGATCGGGGGGTCGTCCTGCCGTGCGCCGGCGCCGTCGTTCACGCCTCCCAGGGGGAGCACCTGAACACGACACCCGAGAGTGACGCACGTCATACCATATCGGGCGATCTGCCCGGCGGCCACCGGACTTCCGGCCCCATCGAGGGCAGCCACGTGAGAGTACAGCGCCGTGGCGAGGTGATCCTCGAGGGCGGCGGCAATCTCCACGGCATCTGCACGATCTGCCCTGTGCGCCGGATCGCGCGGTGCAGTCTCAGCGCCAACGACCCCGTCGGAACTCATGCTCCCCGCGGAACCGGTGCTTCCCGTGGCGCCCTTGCTCCCCGCGGCACCGATGCTTTCCGCGGCTCCTACCAGGCCATTAGACCCAAGAAGCCAGGCAGCCTGCGGGGCACCCTCATGGGCCGGGGCGCGCAGGTTGATACCCACCCCGATCAGCAGATGCTCGGCGCCGTGGGCCTCCACCAAGATCCCGCCGACCTTCCGGCCCTCGCGCGTGACCAGATCATTGGGCCACTTCAGTCCCAGCGCCTGCGGGAGCTGTCCGGCCGACGGGTCAGAAACCTGCACCACCCCGGGCAACACGGCAGCAATCGCATCCAGCGCCGCAAGCCCCGCCGCCAAGGGAATGAAGGATCGCTGCGTGGGCGGCAGGCTCGTACGAACCGCCAGGGTGAGCGCCACCCCGTCGCCCCGGCCCATCACCCAGCGACGCCCGAGACGCCCTCGGCCCGAGCGCTGCTCCCTCGTGCACACGGCGAAAGGCGCCTGCCGCCCGGCCCGAAGTTCCTCCCGCGCCACATCCTGGGTGGAGCCCTCGAGCACGTCGATGCGCACAACGGGAACAGACGCAGCGCCAGCCGCCTCGGAGCACGCCTGCCCCGTCGGCCCCTCAAGAGAAGGTGCGGTGCTGTGCGCACCCGACGTGCCCGCCATCTCCGACATGCCCGCTGCTTCCTTGTTCACCGGTCTTCCCTCCCTGATCGCCGCCGGTGGGTAGCGTAGTATCCCCCTGTCCCGTCGCCGGGCGGAGGCGCTCTGTGCGCACCACCTGGCACGTCCCGCCCTCGAGGAGAGACCGTGACCGAATCCCCCCGGCCGCTCACCACCGCTCAGCGCCTGGAGGACCTGCGCGAGCGCGAAAACCGTGCGGTGTCCGCTGCCGATGAAGTGGCGGTCCAAAAGCAGCATGCCCGCGGGAAGAAAACGGCGCGCGAACGCATCTTCGACCTGCTGGACGAAGGCTCCTTCACCGAAACCGACCGCTACGTGCGCCACCAGTCGCGCGCCTTCGGGATCGACAAGAAACGCCCCGATGGGGACGGCATCGTCACCGGCTACGGAACCATCGACGGCCGTCAGGTGTGCGTGTACGCCCAGGACTTCACCGTCTTTGGCGGCAGCCTCGGCGAAGCCCACGGCCGCAAGATCCAAAAGATTCAGGACCTCGCCCTCTCCACGGGCGTGCCGATTATCGGAATCCTCGACGGCGGTGGCGCCCGCATCCAGGAAGGCGTGGCCTCCCTGGCCATGTTCGCCGGGATTTTCCGCCGCAACACCCGCGCCTCGGGCGTGATCCCGCAGATCTCGCTGATTATGGGGCCGGCCGCCGGTGGCGCCGTCTACTCCCCCGCCCTCACCGACGTGATCGTGATGGTCGAAAAGACCTCGCACATGTTCATCACCGGGCCCGATGTGATCCGCACCGTGACCGGTGAAGACGTGGGCTTCGAAGAGCTCGGCGGTGCCCGCACCCACTCGACCCGCTCGGGCGTGGCCCACTACATGGCCCCCGACGAGACCGAGGCAATCGAGTACGTCAAGGATCTGCTCTCCTACCTGCCCTCGAACACCCTGAGCAATCCGCCCTCCTACCCGGTGCGCGCCCAGGATGAACTGCTGCCCACCGACACGGCCCTGGACACCCTGATCCCGGACTCCCCGAACCAGCCCTACGACATGCTCGCGGTAATCCGGGCGGTGCTCGACGAGGGTGAGTTCCTGGAGGTGCAGCCGATGTTCGCCCGCAATGTGCTGGTGGGCTTCGGGCGTGTGGAAGGCAGCAGCGTGGGCATCATCGCCAATCAGCCCTCACATCTGGCCGGCACCCTCGACATTGACGCCTCTGAGAAGGCTGCGCGCTTCGTGCGCCTATGCGACTCCTACAACATTCCGGTCCTGACCTTCGTGGACGTTCCCGGCTTCCTGCCCGGCACCGGCCAGGAGTTCGGCGGCATCATCCGCCGCGGCGCGAAACTGCTGTACGCCTACGCCGAGGCCACCGTTCCGCTGGTCACCGTGATTACCCGCAAGGCCTACGGCGGCGCCTACATCGTGATGGGGTCCAAGGATCTCGGCGCCGATGTGAACCTGGCCTGGCCCACCGCGCAGATCGCCGTGATGGGCGCCCAGGGCGCGGTGAACATCCTGCAGCGTCAGCGCCTCAAGCAGGTCGCCGAAGAAGGCGGGGACGTGGAAGCCGAGCGCGCCCGACTGCAGGCCGAATACGAGGAAGAGTTCGCCACCCCCTACACCGCGGCTGAACGCGGTTGGATCGACGGGGTGATCCGCCCGGCGCAGACCCGTCTGGAAATCACCCGGGCCCTGCGCGCGCTGCGCACCAAACGCGACACCCTTCCCACCAAGAAGCACGGGAATATCCCGCTGTGACCGCAACCCTGTCCCACCCGGAGACTGCCGTGACATCCGCAGACGAGGCCGCGACCCCCGAGGCCACGGCCACTGAGACCACCCCGACCGCTGAGGAGACCGCGCAGGTGGCCTCTCAGGTGCGGGTGACGCGGGGAAAGCTCAGCGATGCGGAACTCGCCGCTGTGGCGGTAGTAGTCTCGGCGATGAGCGTGACCAGCCGGTTGGAAGCCGAGGAGCGGATGCTCGCCGAAGGCTCCCCCGAGTCGAGCGCCTGGAATGATCCGGTGCACCAGCTCCCCCGCTCGCACAGTCTGCGCAGCCGGCCCGGTCCGGGCGCCTGGCAGTTCTCGGATCGCTAAGAGCGCGCGGTTCTCGGATCGCTCATAACCCGCGGTTCCCGGTTCGCTCAGAGCGGGCAGAAACCGGATCGCCCCGACGCGGCTCGGCGTTGCTTGTTGTCAGCGGCTTGTTTGTCGCAGGAGGGCTCTAGACTCGGGCCTATGCCTGAGCCCACGAATGCCTCCGCCCCCGGCCGCACCCCCTCCGCCCTGGATCGTCTCGCTGACGCCTACGTGGAGACCATCGCCCGTCTGGATCCCTTGGCCGCCACCAGCCTCGGCGTCCCCGGGTATGACCACAAAGTTCCCGACCTCTCCCCCGCCGGCTGCGCGGAACGCACCGATGCGGCCCGCGCCATGCTCGCGCAGATCCGTGAGGTGCCCGATGCGGACGCCGTGGACACCGTCACCCGCGCTGCCCTCGAGGATCGCCTCGGGCTGGAGATTGAACTTGCCGAGAAGCATCTCGAGATCGCACAGGTCAATAACATTGCCTGCCCGCTGCAGAACCGTGGCGTGCTCGATCTGATGCCGGCCGAGACCGCTGAAGACTGGCAGGTGATTGCCGAGCGTATGGCGGGCTTCCCGCAGATGCTCGAGGGCTGGGCGCAGTCCCTGCGTGAGGCCGCGAGCCACGGGGTGGTTTCTGCCCGCCGCCAGCTGGAGCTCGGAGCAGAGCAGGCCCGCAGCTACGCCACCGAGGGCGCGTTCTTCGACACCTTCGCCAGCGAAGCCAAGGGCAGCGATGCGCAGAAGGCACAGGTCAAGCAGGCCGCCCAGGAGGCAGCCCAGGCATACCGGAATATCGCCGACGTTCTCGAATCGCTCATCCCCGAGGCCCCGCAGGCCGATGCGGTGGGCCGCGAGGTCTACCCGCTGTTCTCTCGGCTGTTCGTGGGCGACCAGATTGATATTGAGGACACCTACGCCTGGGGCATCGAAGAGCTCCGCTCGATCGTGGCCGAGCAGGAAGAGGTGGCCGAACGGATCAACGCCCGTTACGGCACCGACGGTGGGCGCAGCGTCGAAGCCGCCCGCGCCGCCCTCAATGCCGATCCGGCCCGCACCCTGCACGGCACCGAGGCCCTGCAGGCGTGGATGCAGAAGCTGAGCGATGGTGCCCTGCGCGACCTCACCGGCACTCACTTCGATATCCCCGAACCGCTGCAGCGCCTGGAATGCTGCATTGCGCGCACCGGCTCCGGCGGCATCTACTACACCGGCCCGAGCGCCGACTTCACCCGCCCCGGGCGCATGTGGTGGGACGTGCCCGCCGAGCAGACCGAGTTCCAGACCTGGGCTGAAACCACCACCGTCTACCACGAGGGTGTTCCCGGGCATCACCTGCAGGTTGGTATCCAGACCATGCAGGCCGATCGTCTGAACAAGTGGCGCGCCCTGGCCTGCTGGTGCTCGGGCCAGGGTGAGGGCTGGGCGCTGTACGCCGAACGGCTGATGGAAAAACTCGGGTATCTGGACGACGACGGTGACCGACTGGGCATGCTTGATGCGCAGCGTCTGCGTGCCGGGCGCGTGGTTCTCGACATCGGCCTGCACAACGGGCTGCCGATGCCCGAGGGGCTGATGGGCTCTGCCGGCGGCGACTGGACCTACGAGAAGGCCTGGGAGTTCATGTGCGCCCACTGGAATGACGCAGAGCCCCTGCGTCGCTTCGAACTGCACCGCTACCTGGGGTGGCCCGGGCAGGCGCCCTCTTACAAGGTGGGTCAGCGTCTGTGGGAGCAGTTGCGTGACCGCGCTGTGGGTGGGGCGGCCGACGGGCCCGAGGCCGAGCAGCGTTTGCGCGACTTCCACCGCCGTGCCCTGGAACTGGGCAGCCTGCCCCTGTCGGTCCTGAAGGAGGCCCTGGCATGAGCCAGGAAAACACCGCCCTGAACGCCCGCGACGAGAGCGCTCTGGAAGCGCAGGAGTTCGAAAACACCGAGGCGTACGAAGACACCGCGGAGTTCGAGCCGCTGCTGTTGCTCGCCTCGGCTTCCGCGGGGCGCCGCGCCACGCTCGAGGCGGCGAAGATTGCGCACGGTGTGCTGCCCGTGGATCTCGACGAGGCCGCGATCCTCCAGGCCGCCGGTGATGATCTGAGCTGCGAGGAGCAGGTGCTGCTGCTTGCCCGCGAAAAGGCGCTCGCAGCCGTGGAGCGTTCCGAGGGCGGTTATGTGGTTCTCGGCTGCGACTCGCTCCTGGAGATGGATGGCGAGGTGCTCGGCAAGCCCGGCACGGCTGAGCGTGCCCGGGAACGCTGGCAGGCGATCCGCGGCCGAACCGGCGTGCTGCACTCGGGGCACTGGATCGTGGATGACCGCGACAGTGAAGATGGCGGCACCGGCGCCACCCTCGGTGCCACCGAGAGCTGCGAGGTGAGTTTCGCGAACCTCTCCGATGAGGAGATCGACGCCTACGTGGCCACCGGGGAGCCGCTGCATGTGGCTGGAGCCTTCACGATTGACGGCATCGCCGGTCCCTTCATCACCGGCATCGTCGGTGACCCGCACGCCGTGGTCGGCCTCTCGCTTCCGCTGCTGCGCACGCTCCTGGCCGAGATCAATATCGGCATCCATGAGCTGTGGGATCTGCCGGAGGGGGACTCCCCCGTCGGCAGCTCCGCTTCTGACTCTGCCCCCGCATCTGACCCTGCAGCCCCGTCGGCTCCCTGAGCCCACATATTCAGCTACCGTCGGGTCACCACCTGCGGTACTAGACTCGACCTCTGTCCTGCCCCCGGAAGGAAAGACGTCCTCATGGCAGCTCGCCACATCAAGCATCGCCCGATCACCACGGTCCTCATCGCAAACCGTGGAGAGATCGCGGTGCGCATCGCGCGTGCCTGCCGCGATGCCGGCCTGCGGTCCATCGCGGTGTACGCCGACCCGGATCGGGATGCCCTGCACACCACGATCGCTGATGAGGCCTACGCGCTGGGTGGAACCACCGCGCAGAACTCCTACCTCGTGATCGACAAACTGCTGGATGTGGCCCAGCGTTCCGGCGCCGATGCCGTCCACCCGGGATACGGCTTCCTCGCCGAACGCGCCGACTTCGCGCAGGCTGTGATTGACGCGGGACTGACCTGGATTGGCCCGCCGCCCGAGGCCATCGAGAAGCTCGGCGATAAAGTCTCCGCCCGTGCTATCGCGCAAAAGGCCGGGGCGCCGCTCGTGGCCGGAACGAAAGACCCCGTCTCCTCGAGCGATGAGGTGCTCGAGTTCGCCCGCGCCAATGGCCTGCCGATTGCGATCAAAGCGGCCTTCGGTGGCGGCGGCCGCGGCCTGAAGGTGGCTCGGGAAGAGTCTGAGGTGCGCGAGCTGTTCGACTCGGCTGTGCGTGAAGCCACCGCAGCCTTCGGGCGCGGCGAATGCTTCGTGGAGCGCTACCTGGATCGTCCCCGGCACGTGGAAACGCAGTGCCTGGCCGATGCGCACGGCAATGTGCAGGTGGTCTCCACCCGTGACTGCTCCCTGCAGCGCCGCCACCAAAAACTCGTCGAGGAAGCCCCCGCTCCCTTCCTCACCTCCCAGCAGCAGGCGCAGCTGGTCAGCGCTTCCAAGGCGATCCTGCGCGAAGCCGGCTACGTTGGCGCCGGCACCTGCGAGTTCCTGGTGGGTGTGGACGGCACCATCTCCTTCCTCGAGGTGAACACGCGACTGCAGGTGGAGCATCCGGTGACCGAAGAGGTGACCGGGATTGACCTGGTGCGCGAACAGCTGCGCATCGCCTCCGGTGGGCGTATCAGCGACCGCGACCCGGAGGTGCGCGGCCACTCCATTGAGTTCCGTATCAATGGCGAGGATGCCGGGCGTGGCTTCCTGCCCTCCCCCGGTCGGGTGCGCCGTCTCGAACTGCCCTCCGGCCCGGGCGTGCGCGTGGATACCGGAATGCGTCAGGGCGATGAGATTTCCGGCGCCTTCGACTCGATGCTCGCCAAACTGATCGTCACCGGGCGGACCCGTCAGGAAGCGCTTGAGCGTTCCCGACGGGCCCTCGCCGAGTTCATTGTGGAGGGTGTGCCAACGGTGCTGCCCTTCCACCGTCTGGTGGTTGAGGATCCCTGCTTCGCCCCCTCGGATCCCCAAGAGCCCTTCGCGGTGCACACCCGCTGGATCGAAACCGAGTTCACCGGGGAGATTGAGCCGGCGCCGCTGGCAGCCCCCGTGGAGGATGGCGAGGACCGCGAGGCCGTGGTTGTCGAAGTGGATGGGCGCCGTGTCGAAATCTCGCTGCCGGCCTCACTGCGGGCACCCGCTGCGGCGGTGCGCCAGCGTCGCAAGCGCGCGCATCGCGCCGCCACGGAAACCGTGGGCGGCAGAGCTGTGCAGGCGCCGATGCAGGGCACGATCGTGAAACTCGCGGTGAGTGAGGGGCAGACGGTGGCCGATGGTGACCTGCTGCTGGTGCTCGAAGCGATGAAGATGGAGCAGCCGATTACGGCGCACCGCTCCGGCGTCGTGAAGGGACTGACCGCTGAGGTGGGCGCGACCGTCTCGGCCGGTGCAACCCTCTGCACGATCGAGGACTAAACACCGCGTTCACGGGGCGATCCCACGGGCTGCGTGCCCGTGGGATCGCGCCCGTCTGATGGTGCCCGTCTGATTACGGCCGTCCCTCGGCTGCCTCCACGCGGGCAGGCAGCCGCAGCATTGCGAGGAAACGCGGCACAGAAACGGTCGAGAGACCACTCAGTCCAGGCCGTGCATCTCCCGGGCAATCTCCGTGACCGAGCCGGTCAACGAGGGGTACACGGTGAAGGTCGCGGCAAGCTGCTCCGCCGTGAGGCGATGCGTGACCGCCAGGGCAAAGGGCAGAATCAGTTCGCTGGCACGCGGAGCCACCACCACGGCGCCGGCCACGATATGCGAGCCCGGGCGCACCATGAGTTTGACGAAACCATCGCTGAAACCCTGCATTTTGGCGCGCGGGTTGAGGTCCAGCGGGCGGATCCGCACCTCAGCATCGACGAGTCCGTCGTTCACTTCCTGCTCGGAGCAGCCGACGGCCGCGATCTCCGGGCTGGTGAAGATCGCCGAAGAAACCTGGGAGGCAATCAGCGGAGAGACTGCTTCGCCGAGCGCGTGATGCATGGCAGTGCGGCCCTGCATGGCGGCCACGGAAGCGAGCGGATGCACGCCGGTGCAGTCCCCGGCGGCGTAGATCCCGCGAACGCTCGTGCGGGATACACGGTCGGTGTCGATATGTCCGCTCGGGCGCAGCCGCACCCCGGCCGCTTCGAGGCCGAGATCCGCGGTCGCAGGGATCGCGCCGAGAGCCATCAGCACGTGGCTGCCCCGGATCTCCTCGCCGCTATCCAGGGTGACCACCACGCCATCGCCCTCGCGGCGGGCAGCAGCCGCCCGGGAACGGGCCTTCAGGCGCACCCCGCGGCGGGTAAAGGCGCGCTCGAGCACCGCGGCCGCATCCGTATCGGAGCCGGGAAGCACCTGGTCACGGGAGGAAACCAGGGTGACCTCAGCGCCGAGGGCACGGTAGGCGCTCGCGAACTCGGCACCGGTCACACCGGAGCCGACCACGATCAAATGGCTGGGCAGTTCCGTGAGGGAGTACAGCTGCGTCCAGTTCAGGATCCGCTCCCCATCGGGGCGGGCGCTGTCGAGTTCACGGGGGCGGGCACCCACGGCGAGGAGGACCACATCGGCCTCCAGCACCTCGGCCACGCCACCGTCGGCCTCCACAACCTCCACCCGGCCGGGTGCCTGCAGGCGCCCACGCGCCTGCACAATGCGCACGCCGCTGCGGGTGAGGGAGGCGGTGATGTCAGCGGACTGGGCGGCCGCGAGGCGCCGCACGCGCCGGTTCACGGCATCGAGATCCACGGTGAGGGAGCCCGCGGCGGGGGTGGTTGCGGAGTCGGCGTCGCGGATCCCGAGGGTGGCGCTGTCAGCGACCATGTCGAGCACTTCCGCGGTCGCGATCAGGGTTTTGGAGGGGACAACGTCGGTGAGAACGGCGGCGCCGCCGATTCCACGTTCCTCCAGGAGGGTCACCTCGGCGCCGAGGCGGGCCGCCACGAGAGCGGCTTCATAGCCGCCAGGGCCACCTCCGATGATGACCACGCGGGAACGGGCACTGGCGTGGTCGAGACGAGCAGGGTCAGCGGGCAGGGCTGTGATGGGGTCAGTCACGGGGACCATTGTGGCCCAGATCGCGCGGGCGGGGGCGCGCTCGGACGCGGCGAGACCGGGCTCACGCTGCACAGCGTCCTGGGTTGGCGACGGGTTTCGGCATCCGTCCCGCCGTCTGTCGTACCCCTGCGCTAGGTTCAGTCCATGACGACTTCCACCGATCCCTACGCGCTCGCGCGCGAGGCTGCTGCCGCCATCGCTGAAGCCTCCGGCTCCCCCACCCATGACATCGCTCTCGTTCTCGGTTCCGGCTGGTCCGGGGCCGCGGACCTCCTGGGCGAGGAACTCTGGCGCGCCGAAGCTCCACAGTTCCCCGGTTTCCGTCCGCCGGCTGTGGCCGGGCACGTTGGGGTTTTGCGCTCCATCAAGGTGGAGGGCACCGATGCCCGAGCCCTTGTGCTGGGCGCGCGCACCCACTTCTACGAGGGAGCCGGGGTGGATGCCGTCGTGCACGGTGTGCGCACCGCGGCTGCCGCCGGCTGCCACACCCTCGTGCTCACCAACGGTTGCGGCGGGATTGACCCGTCGTGGGGCCCCGGCACCCCGGTGCTCATCAAGGACCACATCAACTTCACCGGCGCGACTCCGCTGCGCGGTGCGAACTTCGTGGACCTCACCGACGTGTACACCCCGCGTCTGCGCGAAATCGCCCAGGAGATCGACCCCTCCCTCGATGAGGGCGTGTACATGCAGTTCAGCGGCCCCTCCTACGAGACCCCGGCCGAGGTCGGAATGGCCCGTGCGGTGGGCGCCACGCTGGTGGGTATGTCCACGGCGCTCGAAGCGATCGCCGCCCGCGAAGCCGGCCTGAACGTTCTCGGCATCTCCCTGGTCACCAACCTGGCTGCCGGGATCAGCGCCGACGCCCTGAACCATGAGGAGGTGCTGCAGGCAGGGAAGAATGCCGGCCCGCGGATCTCCCGTCTGCTCGCCCAGACTGTCCGCCGTATCGCCGAGGAGGCTCCTGCACGATGACCACCGCATCTGCCCTTCCCGAACAGCTCACCGCCCAGGTGCGTGAGTGGATCGCCGATGATCCCGACGCCGCGACCCGCAAAGCCCTCGAGGATCTGCTGGGGCGCGCCGAGGCCGGTGACGACGCGGCGAGCGCCGAGATCGCCGATGCCTTCAGCGGCACCCTGCAGTTCGGCACCGCCGGCCTGCGCGGCCGCATGGGCCCCGGCCCGAACCGCATGAACCTTGCCGTGGTCTCGCGTGCTGCGCGTGGGCTCGCCGACTATCTGCTCGCCGAGCTCGGTGAGCAGGCCCCCGCCGGCACCGACACCGCCCCGCTCGTGGTGATCGGGCATGACGCCCGCTACGGTTCGCGCGACTTCGCCCTGGTCTCCGCGCAAATCATGACGGCGGCCGGCTGCCGAGTGAAGCTTCTGGACCGCCACGGCCCCACCCCGCTGATCGCCTTCGCAGTGCGGCACCTGGGCGCCGATGCGGGCGTGGTCGTCACCGCCAGCCACAACCCCCCGGCCGATAACGGCTACAAGGTGTACCTCGGGGGCCGCTGCCAGGAGCCCTCCGGGCAGGGTGTGCAGATCGTGCCGCCGGCTGATGCCGGGATCGCCGCGAAGATCGCTGCCGTCGGCGCGGTCAAGGAGATCTCGCTCGCGGCTGAGGGCTGGGCGACCATGGGTGATGACCTGCGCGAGGCCTACCTTGAGACCATCTGCGCCCTCCCCAAACCGGAGGGTCCGCGCGAGGTTCGCATCGTCCACACCGCCATGCACGGGGTGGGCACGGAGATCGCGCTCGCAGCCCTGCACCGCACGGGCTTTACCGATGTGCACTCGGTTGCCAAGCAGGCCGAGCCCGATCCGGACTTCCCCACGGTGGCCTTCCCCAACCCGGAGGAAAAAGGCGCGATCGACCTCTCCCTCGAGCTTGCTCGCACGGTGGAGGCCGACGTGGTTGTTGCCAATGACCCCGATGCCGACCGTTGTGCCGCCGCCGTGCTCGACCCGCATCTGGGTGAGTGGCGGATGCTGACCGGTGACGAACTCGGGGTGCTCCTCGGTGACCACCTCGCCCGCCACCACGGCTACCAGGGCGCTTTTGCCCGCTCCATCGTCTCCAGCCGCTGGCTTGACCATGTGGCACGCTGCGCCGGGCAGCAGGCCACCGCCACCCTCACCGGCTTCAAGTGGATCGCCCGCGCCGAGGGCATCGTCTTCGGTTACGAGGAAGCGATCGGCTACTGCGTGCTCCCGGAGGCCGTGCGCGATAAGGACGGCCTCTCGGCCGCGCTGATGGTCGCGGAGATGGCGGCGCTCGCCCGCTCCGAGGGCCGCACCCTCGTGGATCGTCTCGATGACCTGGCCCGCGAACACGGCCTGTTCGTCACCAGCCAGCTCTCCATCCGCGTGGAGGACCTCTCCCTCATCGGGCAGATGATGACGCGCCTGCGGCAGCAGCCGCCGGCCACGCTGCTCGGCGCGGAGGTCACCGAGGTGCAGGATCTTGCCGAGGGGTCCGTGGAGACCACCGGGCTTCCGCCGACCGACGGGATGCTGCTGCGCACCGCCGAGGACGTGCGCGTGATTGTGCGGCCCTCCGGCACCGAGCCGAAGCTCAAGTGCTACCTCGAAGTGGTCCAGCCGGTGCCCACGGATGCGGATACCGCTGCCATGGGTGAGCACCGGCGTACCGCCCGGGAGCGTCTGGAGGCTCTCACCGAGGAGCTGCGGAGCGCCCTCGGCGCGGCCTGAGCGCTTCGCCTGCGATAAGCGACGGGCCCCGGATCGGCGTGATGCCGGCCGGGGCCCGTCGGCTGTTCTCCCTCAGGAGGTCCCGCAGGCTCAGCCCTCGAGGATCGCGCGGGAGGAGGAAAGACCCAGACGGTTCGCGCCCGCCGCAACCATCGCCTCAGCGGCTTCACGGGTACGGATTCCGCCCGAGGCCTTCACGCCCAGGCGATCGCCCACGGTCTGACGCATGAGCTTCACGGCATGCTCGCTTGCGCCACCGGCGGGGTGGAAGCCGGTGGAGGTCTTCACGAAGTCCGCGCCGGCCTTCTCGGCCGCTTCGCAGACCGCCACGATCTGCTCATCGGTGAGGGCTGCGGATTCGATGATGACTTTCAGGATGGCGGGGCGGGGAGCGGCGTCGCGCACGGCCTGAATATCGGCCTGCACGCCTTCAAAGTCACCGGCCACGGCGAGGCCCACGTTGATGACCATGTCGATCTCGTCGGCGCCCTTCGCCACCGAATCCTTCGCTTCGGCCGCCTTGATCTCGCTGGCATGCTGGCCGGAGGGGAAGCCGCACACGGTCGCGACCTTCACGCTGGTCTGCACCGGCAGCATCGAGGGAGACACGCACACGGAGTAGGTGCCCAGTTCCTCGGCTTCACGAATCAGGGCCTGCACATCGGCGTGAGTCGATTCAGGCTTGAGCAGGGTGTGGTCGATCAGCTGAGCCAGGGCGGGGGTGTCGATGTTCGTCATGCTCTGATCCTGGCAGATCTTCGACGTATCTGCCTCTCCCCTGGTCCCGCCGATCCGAAGGAAAAGCCGGAAGCCTCCACGCGGATGCGTCACACCGGGCCTCTCCTCGGTGTGGTGCGCCGGTCGCGGCAGTAGGATCGAGGTCCGTGAGCACGCCCCCGGATGCCCCCGCCTCCCCTGTCTCCTCGAGTCGCCCGTCCCGCCGCATTGTGCTGGTCGCTGGGCCCTCCGGCAGCGGCAAGGGCCTCCTCGCCACCCGCTCCGGACTCCCTCTGGTGGGACTCGACGAGTTCTACCGCGATGAGGGCGATCCGACCCTCCCCCAGCGCTACGGCATCGTGGACTGGGACGATCCCGCCTCCTGGAATGCCGGAGCGGCTCTCGAAGCGCTCACCGCTCTGGCGCATGACGGCACCGCCGAGGTGCCCACCTACTCCATCCCGCTCTCCCGCCGCACCGGGACGCACCGGGTTGATGCTGGCGATGCGCCCCTGATCATTGCGGAGGGGATTTTTGCAGCCGAGCTCATCGCTCCCCTGCAGGCGGCTGGATTGCTTGCCACCGCCATCGTCCTGGAGCGACCGGTGCCGCTGGTGTTCCTGCTGCGGCTGGCCCGTGACCTGCGCGAGGCTCGCAAATCGCCCCGCGTTTTGCTGCAGCGCGGCTGGGCACTCGCCCGCGAGCAGAAGAGCGATGTGCGCGAGTGGATCCAGGCGGGGATGGAGCCGTTGGGTCTGCATGCGGCGGTGCGGCAGGTGCGGCAACTCGCACAGATCGCGCAGGCAGAACGCCACCACCGCTCGCTGGTTCCCGGTCGTACTTTGCGCATCACCGCTGTGTGTTTCCTGCGTGGCGATGGGGCCGACGGGGAGCTACTGACGGTGCGTAAACACGGCACCGGCAGTTACATGCAGGTGGGCGGCAAACTCGAACCGGGCGAGGAAGCAATCGACGCGGCCCGCCGCGAGGTGGCCGAGGAACTCGGCGTGCATCTGGAGGCCGAGGAGCTCGAACTGCTCGGGGATTTCCACGCCGTTGCCGCGAATGAACCGGGCACCCAGGTGCATTCCACGGTGTTCTTCACACGCCATGCTCTGCCGGACCCGCTCACAGTGCAGGCTGAACTGGCTGATCACCGGTGGGTTTCTCTGCGGGAGCTGCCGACCGGGACGCGCCTTGCCCCGCTCATGGTGCAGCACATCGTCCCCGCGCTCCGCGAGCGCCTGGGCTAAGAGCGAGGCCTTCCTCCCCCGGCGCCCCTTCGGCCCGCCTCAGCCTGCCTCGCCCAAACCCTGTCAGCACCAGGCCTTCCCCTCCTCCCGCCTAAGCCGCGTCGGCACCAGGCTTTCCCCCTCTCCTCTCCCTAGCCACTGCACCCTCACCGGGTTACCGGTTGGGAATTGGCGGAATATCGCCAGCTGCGACAAATACGCCGTACTTGGCTCTATACCGCCAATTCCTCACGGGTAACTCCTGCAGCCAACCAGTGCCCCGGGCCACCCTCACACCCAATCGGCCCCAACCCACAGCGGCCCGGGGCGCAATATGGTGCCCCGGGCCACTGTCTATCGCCGTTGTCAGGCGATCCGGTCAATCACAATCCGGCGCGGCGGCACCGTGGTGCCGAGCGGCGCCAGGTCCCACGCTCCGTCGATCGCCTCCAGGGAGCGGCCCATGCGCTCGGGCGTATCGGTGTGCAGTCGCGCGATCACATCGCCGCTGCGCACCTCCTCGCCGATATGCCGCAGGATTTCCACGCCGGCCGCAGCCTGCACGGCCTCGCCCGGGCGGGAGCGGCCCGCACCGAGGCGCCACGCAGAAACGCCCACCTTCATCGCATCCAGGCCCACGACCACCCCGTCGGCCGTGGCGCGCAGCTCTTCCACGTGACGTGCGGTCGGCAGCGGCGCATCCACGTCACCGCCCTGGGCGGCGATCATGGCCCGCCAGGAGTCCATGGCGCGACCATCGGCGAGCGCGGTCTCCACATCGGGGTCGCTCACCCCGGCGGCTTCCAGCATCTCGCGGGCAAGAGCGCAGGTCAGTTCCACGATGTCGGCGGGGCCGCCACCGGCGAGCACCTCGAGGCTTTCGCGCACCTCCAGGCCGTTACCGGCGGTGCGTCCGAGCGGCGCGGACATATCCGTCAGCAGCGCGACGGTGCGCACACCGGAGTCGGTGCCGAGATCAACCATGGTGCGGGCAAGTTCACGGGCGTCGGATTCCTTGCGCATGAAGGCGCCGGCGCCGGTCTTCACATCGAGGGTGAGCGCCGCGGTACCCTCGGCGATCTTCTTGGACATGATGGAGCTGGCGATCAGCGGGATCGCTTCGACGGTGCCGGTCACATCGCGCAGGGCGTAGAGCTTCTTATCGGCGGGGGCGAGCCCGGAGCCGGCCGCGCAGATCACCGCGCCCACCTCCTCGAGCTGGCGCATCATGTCTTCATTGCTGAGGGAGGCGCGCCAGCCGGGGATGGCTTCGAGCTTGTCGAGGGTGCCGCCGGTGTGGCCGAGGCCGCGGCCGGACAGCTGCGGCACCGCCACGCCGTAGCTCGCCACGAGGGGTGCGAGGGGCAGGGTGATCTTGTCGCCCACACCGCCGGTGGAGTGCTTATCGGTGGTCGGCTTGGAGAGCGAGGCGAAGTCCATGCGCTCTCCGGAGGCGATCATCGCGGCAGTCCAGCGGGAGATTTCCTCGCGTTCCATGCCGTTGAGGAAGATCGCCATGGCCAGGGCCGCCATCTGTTCCTCGGCAACCACGCCGCGGGTGTAGGCGTCCACCACCCAGTCGATCTGTTCGGGGCTGAGGCGCCCGCCATCGCGCTTGGTGTGGATCACGTCCACGGCGTCGAAGGGTTCGACGGCGGGGGTCTGCGTCGTGTTCTCAGTGGACATCAGCGGGATGCTCCTCAAGGTTGTGCGGGCCGAAGGCCTGGGGAAGCATCTCCTCCAGGCTGATGGGGCCGCGCGGGGTCAGGATGGTGAAGTCGGGGGCGGCGTGTTCGCACAGCAGTTGGCGGCAGCGTCCGCAGGGCATGACGATCTCGCGGGGTTCCCGGGGCCCTCCCACGCAGACAAAGGCGCGCAGTTTGCCGCCGCCTCCGGCGATGAGTTCAGAGATGAGTC
>JAEWEZ010000132.1 GCA_023389045.1 Actinomycetes bacterium | reverse complement strand
GCCCCGATGGGATGGGGGCTGGGCCGCTGCATGTTCCGGCGTCACGCGGCCGCCGTGGAGGCAGCCGCAGGAGCGGGATTCTCAGGCCGGCATCGGATCGCGGTCCTCGCCGATCTCTCCGAGCAGCGCCTTGGCGTAGGAGGCGTGCACCGACTCCTCATCGGAGGGGTGGTACATGCCGGCGCGCACGTCACGGGCCAGCCGCTCAAGTTCGCTGCGGCGGTAGTAGTGGGCGCCACCGCTGGAGCGGAGCACCTGATCAACCGCCATAATCGCGGTTTCTGTGGCACGCGACTTGACCCCGGAGAAGTGCAGGAACCAGCGGGCACCGTGATCGGTGATGCCCGGGCCCGACTCGCCCGTGCCGAGCGCATCCAGGTCCGCCATGACCTTCTCCAGCTGCAGCACCACGCCGTCCACGCCGATCGCGGCCGTGGCGAGGCGCCACCGGATATCCGGATCATCGGCGTGCACAATGCCGCGGGTGACGCTGCGACGGGTCAGCGCAATCTCGCGGCCCACCGTGATCGCCCGCTCGGCGATGCCGGTGTACACCGATGAGATGAGCAGTTCGAAGCAGCCGAAGATCCCCATCACGAAGGGATCGCGGTTGGGGCCAATGGGGGTGGTTGTGATGACGCGATCCGAGGTGACCAGTGCGCCGTCGAGAACGGTGGTGCAGGACTGGGTGGCACGCATGCCGTGGGTGTCCCAGTCATCCTTCACCTGCACCTGATCGGTGCGCTCAATAATGCCGAACAGCAGCTGCGGATCAGCTTCGCCAACCTCCGCCGCCCGACCGTGCACCACCAGGCGGTCCCAGGCGGGGCCGAGGGAGGTGAAGATCTTGGTGCCGGTCATGGCCCAGCCGTTCTCCACCTCGCGGGCGCAGGTGGAGGCGTCAAAGAGCATCGCCTCATTGCCGGCCTCGGAGATCCCGAAGGCGTAGAGCTTCCCGGCCGCCGCATCCTCGAGGATGGGGCGCACGCCGGCCTCACCGAGACGGTAGGCGTGCAGGGCGGCACCGGTGATGACCAGGTGCATGTTCATGGCCAGTGCGGTGGCGGGGGCGTACTGGGCGAGGCGTCGCTGAATACGCCCGGCCTGCAGCAGCGTGCCGCCGAGGCCCCCGAGTTCGCTGGGGACGAGCAGTTGCAGGTAGCCGGCCTCGCGCAGGTCAGCGAGGTCGTCGTCGAAGAAACGGTTTTCGCGGTCGTACATCGGTGCGCGCTCGCGCATCGGAGCGAGCAGCGACTCAGGGAGGAAGACCTCCGGGCTGAGGTCGCGGGCGGCGGTATCGGTCGCGGGAGTGGTGGATGCGTCATCGCTCATGGACACGCTCAAGTCAGAACCTTTCGCCGGTGTTCTGGGAGGACAAGGCCGCGTGACCTGTCGTTTTCACAGGTGATTCCGCTAAGAACCGGCCTTGTCGGCCACTGTAGAGGACGGCTGAGAGCAAGGCGAGAGGCAGCGCGGAAGCATCCAGACCGCCGGGTAGCAGGCGGTGACCGCAGAACAGCAAGCCGTGAAGTTCTGCGGTCGCAGCCTCACCTGCCTGCTGAGACCTAGCCCAGGCAGCCCGGTCCGAGAAGCGCTTTCAAGGAGGCGTACAGCGCCGCCGACGGCGCCACCGACAGCCGCTTATCCACGCGCATCACCGTCGTGCGTCCGGGCTCCAGCAGGCGCAGATGCACTTCGCTCCCGCCGGGGTTATCGGCGAGCACCCCGCGCAGCTGCTCCGCCACCCGGGTGGTGGCGCGCACCGCCGGCAGAGAAATCGTGACCGGTCCCTGCGCGCCCACATTGGAGGTATCCGGGATCGTCATCTCCATCACGCGCAGCTCAGGCATGCCCTTGGAGGTGTCCACCCGGCCCTTCATCGACACGACGAGGTCTTCGGCCAGTTCCGTGGCGACCGTCTGGTACGTCTGCGGGAATAGCAGGCAGTCGATCGACCCTTCGAGGTCCTCGACGGTCGCGATCGCCCACATATCGCCCTTCTTGGTGGTCTTACGCTGCAGGCCGGTGATGAGCCCGGCGATGGTGACCATGGCGCCGTCCTGCACCACCCCTTCATCGGCGAGCGCGCTGATCGTCGTGCTCGAATGCTGGGCGATCACATGCTCGAGCCCGTACAGCGGATGGTCCGAGACGTAGAGGCCGAGCATGTTGCGTTCGAAGGAGAGTTTCTCCTTGCGGTCCCACTCGGTGACATCCGGGATGGTGATGGTCGCAGCGGAACCACCCGCCTGCCCCGTCTGCTCACCAAACACATCGCCGAAGAGGTCGTACTGCCCCTGGGCTTCCTTGCGTTTCACATCAACGACGGAGTCCACGGCGTCTTCATGGATCAACACCAGGGAGCAGCGATTGACTCCCATGGAGTCGAAGGCACCGCCCTTGATGAGGGATTCGATGGTGCGCTTATTGCAGACGCTCAGCGGCACCTTGTCGAGGAAGTCCGTAAAGGAGGTGAAGGCACCTTTCTCCTCGCGGGCCTCGAGGATTGCCTCCACCACGTTTGCCCCGACGTTGCGGATTGCGGAGAGGCCAAAGCGGATATCGTCACCGACCGCGGAGAAGTACATGCCGGATTCGTTGACGTCCGGCGGGAGCACGGTGATCCCGCGGTGGCGGCAGTCGCCGAGGTAGAGGCCGAGCCGGTCGCGGTTTTCCTGGGTGGAGGTGAGCAGGGCTGCCATGTACTCCACCGGGTAGTTCGCCTTGAGGTAGGCGGTCCAGTAGGAGACCACACCGTAGGCGGCGGAATGCGACTTGTTGAAGGCGTAGTCCGCGAAAGGCAGCAGGGTCTCCCACAGGGCCGAGACCGCCGCATCGCTGTAGCCGCGTTCCTTCATACCGGCTTCGAAGGAGACGAACTGTTTATCCAGTTCCGCTTTCTTCTTCTTGCCCATGGCGCGGCGGAGAATGTCTGCCTGGCCGAGCGAGTAGCCCGCGACCTTCTGCGCGGTCTGCATCACCTGCTCCTGATAGACCAGCACGCCGTAGGTCTCATCCAGGATTTCAGCGAGGGGCTCCTCCAGCTCCGGGTGGATCGGCGTGATCTCCTGGAGCCCGTTCTTACGCAGGGCGTAGTTGGTGTGTGAGCCCATGCCCATCGGGCCGGGGCGGTAGAGGGCCGAAACGGCGGTAATGTCGCCGAACTTATCGGGCTTCATCTGGCGCAGCAGGGTGTGCATGCCCGAACCATCCAGCTGGAACACGCCGAGGGTGTCGCCGCGCTGCAGCAGATCGTAGGTGGCGGGGTCCTCGAAGCCGATCTGTTCGAGGTCGGGGGCTTCCTTGCCATTGGAGTTGATGTTCTCGATCGCATCGGAAAGCACGGTGAGGTTACGCAGCCCCAGGAAGTCCATCTTCAGCAGACCGAGGGTCTCGCAGGTGGGGTATTCGAACTGGGTGATGATCTGCCCGTCGGAGGGTCGCCGCATCATCGGGATGATGTCGGTCAGCGGCTCGCTGGACATGATCACCGCGCAGGCGTGCACGCCCCAGCCGCGGGTGAGGCCCTCAACGCCCTTGGCGATCTCGATGACCTTCTGCGCATCGGGATCCTCATCATGCATTTTGCGGAACTCGGTGGCTTCCGCGTAGCGCGGATGCTGCGGATCGAAAATGCCCTTGATCGGGATGTCCTTACCCATCACCGCGGGCGGCAGCGCCTTGGTGAGGCGGTCGCCCATGGAGAAGGGATAGTCGAGCACGCGGGCGGCGTCTTTGATGGAGTTCTTCGTCTTCATCACGCCGTAGGTGACCACCTGGGCGACGCGGTCCTCGCCGTATTTCTGCTCCACATAGTCGATGACTTCCCCGCGGCGACGATCGTCGAAGTCCACGTCGAAGTCGGGCATGGAGACACGGTCGGGGTTCAGGAAGCGCTCGAAGAGGAGGCCGTGCTCGAGCGGGTCAAGGTCGGTGATGCGCATGGCGTAGGCGACCATCGAACCGGCGCCGGAACCACGGCCGGGACCCACCCGGATCCCCTGTTCCTTGGCCCATTTGATGTAGTCGGAGACCACCAGGAAGTAGCCGGGGAAGCCCATCTGGGTAATGACCCCGACCTCGTAATCAGCGCGCTTGCGCACCTCGTCGGGAATCCCCTGCGGGTAGCGGTACTCAAGCCCGCGCTGCACTTCCTTGACGAACCAGGAGTGCTCGTCTTCCCCGGCGGGGACATCGAAGTGCGGCATGAAGTTCGCGCCCTCGGCGGTTGTGCGGAACTCCACCTCGCACATTTCTGCGATCGCGAGAGTGTTATCGCAGGCTTCGGGCAGTTCGCGGAACAGCTCGCGCATCTCCCGGGCCGACTTCAGGTAGTAGCCGGAGCCGTCGAACTTGAAGCGATCCGGATCGGCGAGCTTCGAACCGGAGTTGATGCACAGCAGAACATCCTGGATGGTCGCATCCTGCTCGGTCACGTAGTGCAGGTCATTGGTGGCCACAAGCGGCGCGCCGATGGTTTTGGCGAGCTTGAGCAGGTCTTTCGTGACCCGCTGTTCGATCTGCAGGCCGTGATCCATCAGTTCGACGAAGTAGTTCTCTTTGCCGAAGATGTCCTGGTATTCACCGGCGGCTTTGAGGGCCTCATCCCACTGCCCGAGCCGCAGCCGGGTCTGCACCTCACTGGAGGGGCAGCCGGAGGTGGCGATCAGCCCGTCGGAATACTTCTGCAGGATCTCCCGGTCCATACGCGGCCACTTGCCCATCTGCCCATCCAGGGAGGCAGCGGAGGCGAGGCGGAACAGATTGTGCATCCCCGGGGTGGTGCGGGAGAGCAGGGTCAGATGCGTGTAGGCGCCGCGGGCGGAGACGTCATCCCCGGCGAGCTGCTGTTCGCGGGTGCCCCACTGCACGCGAGTGCGGTCATGCCGGGAGGTGCCGGGGGTAACGTACGCCTCCACGCCGATAATCGGTTTGATCTCGGCTGCTTTCGCAGCGGCGTAGAACTCGTAGGCCCCGAACAGGTAGCCGTGGTCGGTAATCGCCACCGCTTTCTGGCCCTGGTTCTTGGCTTCATTGATCAGGGTGGAGATCTTCGCGGCACCGTCCAGCAGCGAATAGTCGGTGTGAACGTGGAGATGCACGAAGTCCTCAGCAGCCATGCCCAAGAGCCTAGCGGCGGGGACTGACAAACAAGAGCTCAGAAAGGGTCAAGAACCTCACCCTGCGCGGAGCACCTCAAGGGCGTGCTGAAGATCCCTGGGGTAGGTGGTCGAGTAGGTGACCTGCTCACCGCGCGTGGGGTGCAGGAAGGTCAGTTCCATCGCATGCAGGAACTGGCGCACCAAGCCCAAGCGCTCCGCAAGAACCGGATCAGCCCCGTACAGGGGATCCCCCACCAGCGGATGCTTCAGCGCGGAGAAATGCACGCGGATCTGGTGGGTGCGGCCGGTCTCCAGTTTGATCCGCAGCAGCGTAGCCCCCGGCAGTTCCTCGAGAGTCGAGTAGTGCGTGATGGAGTGCTTACCGCCCTGGAGCACCGCGAACTTGTAGTCGTGGTGCGGGGAACGCCCGATAGGTGCTTCGATCGTGCCTTCGCTCTGATCGGGTCGCCCCTGGCACAGCGCGTGGTACACCTTGCCCACCTCGCGCGCCCGGAAGGCGTCCTTCAAACGGGTGTAGGCCGCCTCGGTGCGGGCCACGACCATCAGGCCGCTCGTGCCCACATCCAGACGCGAGACGATCCCCTGGCGTTCCGGGTCACCGCTGGTTCGGATCGTGACGCCGGCGGCGGCCAGGTGGCCGAGCACCGTCGGCCCCTCCCATCCCGTGCTCGGATGCGCGGCAACGCCCACCGGCTTATCCACCACGACGATGTCGTCATCCACGTGCACGAGCGACATGCCGTCGGCGATTTGGGGGCGCATCGCGACCGCTGGTTTTTCTTCCGGCAGTTCGACGCTCAGCATCGCCCCCGGCTCCAGTCGGATCGAACGGGAGGCCACGGTCTGTCCCTCAAGTTCGACGAGCCCGCGATCCACGAGATCAGCCGCACGGGAGCGGGAAAGGCCAAGCATCCGTGAGAGCCCCACGTCGATGCGTTCGCCGGCGAGCCCATCGGGAACCAGCAGCACCTTCATGCCGCTCATGCCGCGGGCTCCCGCTCGCTGTGCGCTTCCTTCGGAGCGTCCGGTGTCTGCTCGGAGACCGCCCCGGGATCGGCGGGCCGACCCAGCAGGCCCAGGAGCACGATAAGGATGGCACCGGCCACCACGGCCATATCGGCCACATTGAACACCGGCCAGTGCGGCAACTGCAGGAAATCCACGACTTCCCCGCGGAAGGGCCCCGGGGGCCGCAGCAGACGGTCATGAATATTGCCGAGCGCACCGCCCAGAACCAGGCCGAGCGCAACCGTGTAAGCGAGGGAGCGCACCGCCTTCCAGGTGAACACCACCACGGCAACGGCGATGCCAATCTGCAGGCAGGTCACCACCGGGGTGATGCTCGAACCCATCCCCCAGGCGGCCCCCGAGTTGTACAGCAGCGTCAGCTGCAGCACCTCTCCCAGGAAGGGCTGGGGGTCAAGCAGCGGCAGATTTTCTTCCGCCCAGTGCTTGCTGAGCTGATCCAGCAGATAGATCACGGCAGCGAGGGCCACCAGGATCCCTGCGACAGCGCTGCGGGATAGACGGCGACGAGCGCCGGGCCTCACGGTCCCGGCGCTCGTGGCAGTGTTCTGGGCAGGGCTCACAGACCGAAGTTCGCCTGCTTGTCCTGCGTCTCGGTGGTGTCGAGATCGCGCAGCTGGTTCTCCAGGTAGTTGCGCAGACGGCTGCGGTAGTCACGCTCGAAGGTGCGCAGAGTCTCGATGCTCTTCTCGAGCTCACCCTTCTTCGCCTCAAGGTTCTCGAGGGTGGTGCGGGACTTCTCCTCCGCATCGCTGACGATGCGGCGGTGCTCCTCGTTGGCCTCCTTGATGAGGCGGTCGCGCTCCTCTTCGCCGTTGCGGACGTACTCGTCATGCAGACGGTTCGCCAGGGCGATGATGCCGGCAGCGGACTGGTCCGGGGTCTCGCGGGGAGCCTCAGCCACGGCGTGCTGCTCGGTCTCGACCGGCGCCTGCTCGGGCTCCTCCTCCACGTGGTCCTCGTGAACCACGGCCTGCGGGGCGGTGGTGTCCTCCGCCGGGGCGGGCTGCTCGGGCGCGGCATACGCGGCCGGTGCCTGCTGGGAAGCCTCATGGGCGGCGTTCTGCGCCTCCTGCAGGGCCTGCTCCAGCTCGGCGACGCGGTTGTGCGCCTCTTCCAGCTCGTGGGTCAGACGGTTGTTCTCGTCGATGAGCTCACGAAGGCGCGGCAGAAGCTCGAGGTCGAGGTACTCATCCACCTCCACCATGTCGTAGCCCTCGGAGAACCGGACCGGGGTGAACTGCTTGTTCTCCAGGTCTTCAGGCATCAGAGCCATGGGTCACCTTTTCCTCGTTCTCGGATCGGGAAGCGCCGAAGCGCCGCAGGACCAGCCTAGCCGATGCCGAGGGTGGTCCGAACGCATTGCGGTCCATGCGGTGGGCACAGCATAAACGCTTGAGCGCATCCCCGTGCGTTTATGCAGCGAAGCTCGCGAGAACTCGCAGCAGAATCCACCCCACCAGAAGCAGGAGCATCAGGCTCAGATCAAGGGCAACAGCCCCCAGGCGCAGCGGCGGAATCGCCTTGCGTAGGCCTTCGACCGGTGGGTCTGTCAGCGTAAAGACCACTTCAAAGACGACAGCGACGAGTCCCTGCGGTTGGCGTTCGTGCGAGAACGCCTGAATCCATTCAATGACCAGTCGCGCGACGAGCAGGATCATGTACAGCAGTAGTGCGACATACAGCACTACCGCGAGAATCTGCACGGCGTTCAGCTCTGGTTGTAGAAGCTGCCCTCATCGGTGGAGGAGTCCCCATCCACCTGGACGAACTCCGGCGAGAGCAGGAACACCTTCGAGGTCACGCGCTCGATCGTGCCGCGCAGGCCGAAGACCAGACCGGCAGAGAAATCGACCATGCGCTTGGCATCGCCATCCTGCATATCCGAGAGGTTCACGATGACGGGCACACCGTCACGGAAGGACTCCCCGATCGCCTTGGCATCGTTGTAGGAGCGCGGGTGGATCGTGGTGATGCGGTGCATCGACTCCTCCTCCATGGCAGGGGTCATCGACACCACCTGGGAACGCTGACGCAGCGGCGTTACCTGGGCCTCCCGGTCATTGGCGGCCTCGTGGGCGCGCTCACTACGGCGCACGGGGGCGGCAGCTTCCGCACGGCGGTCGCGCTGCTCTTCCTCGTAGTACTCGTCGTCGACCTCATTGGCGAGGCCAAGTGCCACCATGGTGTTTCGCCAGGTTCCCATCGCAGATCTCCCAGTCTGTCGGTGTCTCGCTTCAGGGTTCCGAGGGGAAGCACGGGGAGTGCGGGAACCCTGAGGCGAAAGTACCTGAGCAGGTGGGCACGCCCGGGGAGGTGCTCGGCGTGTCGTGGGGCGTGTCGTGTCTGTATGACATATTTCCGCCTGTATCGCATGATTCGAGCCCGAATCAGAGCGCCGCACAACGCGAAGGGCGGCCACGGAGCTATCGGGCGGCATGAGGACGGCAGGCAAGGCCGTCGTTTCGGTACTCCCTCAGCATTCAGGGTCGACGGGGCAGCGCGCGAATCACCCCGGCAAACCGCCCGGTCCCCTGGCTGCGCCGGTAGGAGAAAAAGCGGTGGTCCTCCAGCGTGCAGAGTCCGCTGACATGGACGTGCTCCGCCGGAACGCCCGCTTCTTCAAGAGACTGCCGCGCTCCCGCCCAGAGATCCAGGGCCGGCGTTCCCCAGGATGTTTGTGAGGCGACCGCCGACAGCATCTGACGGGACTCCTCACGCATCGCCTCGGGCACCTCATAGCAGGAGCCGCAGGCCGAGGGGCCGACGACAGCGGTGATCCCGTCTGCCTTCGCCCCCAGGGTCGTCATCGCCTCGACGGTGTTCACGAGGATTCCGTCGAGAAGTCCCCGGCGGCCCGCGTGGGCAGCCCCGATGACTCCCGCCTCGGGATCGCTCAGGAGCACGGGCATGCAGTCCGCCACCATGATCGCCAGGGCGATGTCGTCACGGTCAGTGACCAGCGCGTCAGCCGTCGGCACCTCATCTGCGGGAGAGTCTGCGGTGCGCTGGGATGTATCGCGCCCGAGCACATGCACCGTCGTGCCATGCACCTGCTGCACGAACACCAGCGGGGCGCCCATTTCCTGCGCCAGCAGGGAGCGGTTGTGTTCGACAGCTGCCGGGTCATCCCCCACATGGCGGGCCAGATTGAAGCTTTCGTGCTCTCCACGACTGATGCCGCCGGCACGGGTGGTGAACAGGGCACGGGCCCCGCACAGCTGCGGGGCCCGTGTCACCGGGATGGTGTCCATGGCGCGATCTCAGCGCGGTGGAATCACTTCAGGAAGGGCGGCAGATCGAGGTCGTCGTCGCTCGCCGGGGGCTCCTCGATCCGCGGGGGGCGAGCCGGCTCAGCCTGCTGCGGAGCCGGGGCCTCCTGCTCCTCTGCCTGCTCAACGGTCTCGGTTTCGGGTTCCGGGCTCTCCGGACGCGAGGGGGTGAAGGCCGGCTGCGGCGCACCCCAGACTCCGATGCCGGTGGAGGAGCCGGTGCTGCGGCTGGTCTCACGGGAGGCGGTGGTGCGGGTGTCCTTGGCCGGTGCCGCGGCGGGTCGCGCGGTGACCTCGGAGCGGGCCTGCGGGCTGCCCCCGTCGAAACCGGCGGCAATCACGGTCACGCGCACTTCATCGCCGAGGGCATCGTCGATCACCGAACCGAAGATGATGTTGGCATCGGGGTGGGCTGCTTCCTGCACCAGGCGGGCGGCCTCGGCCACCTCGTGCAGGCCCAGGTCGGAGCCACCCTGGATGGAGAGCAGCACACCGTAGGCGCCGTCGATGGAGGCTTCCAGAAGCGGGCTGGAGACGGCCATTTCCGCGGCCTTCAGGGCGCGGTCATCACCATTGGCCGAGCCGATACCCATCAGGGCGCTACCGGCGCCCTGCATCACTGACTTCACATCGGCGAAGTCGAGGTTGATCAGGCCGGGGGTGGTGATGAGGTCGGTGATGCCCTGCACGCCGGAGAGCAGCACCTGGTCGGCAGACTTGAAGGCCTCCATCATCGAGACGGTCTTATCGGCCAGGTCCAGCAGACGCTCATTGGGGATCACGATGAGGGTGTCCACCTCGGACTGCAGGGCAGCGATCCCGGATTCGGCCTGGATGGACCGGCGGCGGCCCTCGAAGATGAACGGGCGGGTGACCACACCGATGGTCAGGGCGCCGAGGCTGCGGGCGATCTTGGCGACGACGGGGGCGCCACCGGTGCCGGTGCCGCCGCCTTCGCCGGCGGTCACGAAGACCATGTCGGCGCCGCGCAGAACCTCTTCGATTTCTTCGGCGTGATCCTCGGCAGCCTTGCGGCCCACCTCCGGATCGGCGCCGGCACCGAGGCCGCGGGTGAGCTCCTTGCCCACGTCGAGCTTGACGTCCGCCTCGGACATCAGCAGGGCCTGCGCATCGGTGTTGATGGCGATGAACTCAACACCCTTGAGGCCGGATTCGATCATGCGGTTGACGGCATTGACACCGCCGCCGCCGATACCGACGACCTTGATGACTGCGAGGTAGTTCTGGGATCCGGCCACGTTGATGTCCTTGCTCTTGTCGGTGCTGGAGCGAGGACGGTGCGCCGGGGCCGCCCCGGGCCGCAACCCTTAACCCTGACCCTAAAGTCGAGGTTGAGGATTTTGGTCCGTCCTCTGTCATTTCGACGCTAGGGAGACCATGTGCCCGGTGCAAACACCTCCGGCGCGTGTCGCCGCATGAAATCCGTGGGTTTTTCCTAACCCTCTGGCAGAGATACCGGGATACGCCGTCGGAAATCCCTACCTCGTCACCGGTGCCACAGGTGAGGACACATCAATCACACTGCCGGGCTGCTGCAGCAGCGTGCTCACCACCTTGGCTTTGAGGGCCGGATCGGCGTCATCACCCCAGACCACCTTCTTCGGCGGTTTCCCCTCCAGGGCAATGCTGAGAGTGACGTCATTGCGACTGGTCGCGGACATCTCCCGGATTGAGCTATGCAGCGGTTCCGGCACGCTCTTCCATACCGCCAGCATGCCCTCCGTCGCAGCTGCAGGATCCTGCGATCCAGCGCCCACCACAAGCGGCATCAGCGCACGGTCACCGGCTGCCGCCTCGGGAAGCTGCACTCCCTCGGCATCGAGCACGAAGGTGCGCGCATCCGGTCTAGTCACTCGCGCCACTGCCTCGCGTTCTGTGATGCGGGCGGTGAGGGTGTCGGGCCAGCGCCTGCTGACCTCTGCGCTGCGCACCCCGGGAATCTGTTCCAGTTTCCGCTCAAGCTTCGAGGGATTCACCAGCACCATCGGATCCTCGAGCTCCGCCTCGAGAACGCTCTGAGCTTTGCCGCGGTCCACATACGTAATGCCCTCGACCTTGGCACTGTGCACCTGCAGTTGCGGCAGGAACAGGCCGGCCGCGACGGCTCCCGCCACGAGTAGCACAGTAAGCAGGAGCACAAGCATGATGGTGCGGCGGCGACGCTGCCAGGGCCGCCCCGTCACTGCGGTACGGAAACGGTCCGCTGCGGACACCACCCGTGGGGACTGCTCCCCCGGTGAAGACACCTTCTGGGGTGAGTCCTTCTTCTCCGCGCGTGCAGGCGTCTTCTCCGCGCGTGCAGGCGTCTTCTCCGCGCACGCAGGGGCGGAACGTTTCGGTTCTGTTCCAGTGCTGCGAGGGGATCGGGCCGACGGGGTGGGTTTCCCCGGGGGTTTCGGGCGGGCGGTACCGCGGCTGCGCGGTCCCTGGGGCCGACGGATCACGAGGCGTTCTCCCGCTCTGCCGGGATATCAGCACCTTCCAGGGCTGCCAGCACAGCCGGGGTGTCCTCCACGATGTCACCGGCGCCGAGCATCAGGACCAGGTCGCCCATCTGCGCTGTCTCCGCCACCACCTGCGGCACCTCGGTGCGGTCCTCCAGAGCGATCAGCGTGCGTCCGGGGCCGGCCTGGCTGGTGATGGTGTGGGCGCTGACCGAGGGGTCCGGGTCTTCACGCGCTGCGTACACCGGCATCACCCAACTGCGATCCGCGGTGGAGAGCGCCTGCGCGAACTCGGCTGCAAAATCGCGGGTGCGAGAGAACAGATGCGGCTGGAAAACGGCGAGCACACGGCCGCCACGCGCCTGCGCGATCCCGCGGGCGGCGAGGATCGTCGCCTCCACTTCCCGCGGATGGTGCGCATAGTCATCCACGACGGTCACTCCCTGCACGGTGCCGGCAACATCGAAGCGCCGAGACGCCCCGTGGAACCGGGACACCCCCTCCCCGAGGGCAGCCAGCGGAGCCTGCGGGAGCACGGCATGCGCGGCGGCGAGCGCCCCGACGGCGTTGAGCACATTGTGGTGCCCGCCAACGGCGAGCTGCAGGGTGAGCGGGCCCTGCGGGGTGTTCAGCTGTGCGGTTGTTCCGTCCGCTGCCGGCTCCTCCGCCACGATCTGCCAGGTGCAACCGTGGCCGGTCCCGTAGGTCGCCACGCTCACATCATCGCGATTACAGCGTGCCCCGAGCGCCGCGGCGCCCGGGTCATCGGCGCAGACCACGAGGGTGCCGCCGGGGGCGAGCTGGTCAACGAGGGCATCGAAGGCGGCCTGCAGCGTGGCGGCGTCTCCGTGGAAGTCCAGGTGATCTGGTTCCTGATTCGTGACGACGAGGGCGCGGGGGTGGAACGCGAGGAAGGACCCGTCGGACTCATCAGCTTCGACGACGGCGAGCGCGCTCGTGCCTGCCCCGTCGGCCCGCTTCCCCATCGCCACAGCGCCGAAACCGGCGTTGCGCCCGAGGTCGGGGACGGCGGCGCCCACCGCCCAGGCCGGGTCTTCCCCCGCCCCGCGCAGTGCCATGGCAGCCATCGCGGTGGTGGAGGTTTTGCCGTGGGTGCCGGCAACCGCGAGCAGAGTGTGTTCGCGCAGCAGACCGGCGAGCACGGCGGCACGGTGTACCACCGGGATGCCCTCGGCCTGGGCGCGCTGCACCTCCGGGTTATCGGGACGCACCGCGGTGGAGACGACGACGAGATCCACGTCAGCAGGCATGGCATTCGCGTCGAAGCCGATGTGGATCTGGGCGCCGGCCTCACGCAGCGGCGCGATGAACTGCCCTTCGAGGGGATCGGAGCCGCTGACCGTGTACCCGGCTTCGAGGGCGAGGCGAGCCACCGCAGACATGCCTGCCCCGCCGATGCAAATCACGTGCAGGGAGCGCACTTCACGGTCGGCGGCCCAGTCGGCCTGCGTGATGACGGCGCCGGGGCGCAGCACAGTCCGTACCGGGGATGCTGCGCCAGCAGCCGCGGGGGCAGGCTCTGACGTCGTGTGAGAGGCCGTGTGGGGGGCTGTGTCACCGCCGGGGAAGCTCATGGGTCCACCGTAACCGCCGGATGTTTGAGGCGTGGTCAGGCGCGGCGTGCGGCACCGATCACGATCGAGGCCACCTGCTCGGCGGCATCATCGGTGCCGAAGGCGCGAGCCGCCGTGGACATTTCCTGCAGGCGCTGCGGATCGCTCAGCAGTGGGAGCACGACGGTGCACAGCCGATCAGCGTCCAGTTCGGCGTCGGGGATCATCAGGGCGCCACCGGCGGCGACCAGGTCCTGGCCGTTCAAGGCTTGTTCACCGTTGCCGATCGGCAGCGGGATCAGCACCGCGGGAAGGCCGATGGTTGCCAGCTCGCAGACGGTGCCAGCACCGGAGCGGGTCAGGGCCAGATCGGCCACGGCGTAGGCGTCTTCCATCGCCTGGACATATTCGCGGATGTGATGCCCTTCCCGCGCGGGAATCCCCTCGGCTTTGCCCTTACCGGTGATGTGCAGGATCTGCGCGCCGGTCTCCAGGATCCGCGGGGCGGCCGCCGTGAGGGCCGTGTTCATGCTGAGGGCTCCGAGGGACCCCCCGGTGGCAAGGAGGGTCGGGCGCTGCGGGTCCAGGCCCAGCCGCTTCGCAGCCTCGGCACGACGGGCGGCGCGATCCAGATGCGCGATGGATGCGCGCATCGGCATCCCGATCCGGCGAGCCTTGGGCAGGCCGGTGCCCTCAAAAGCGGTGAGGACGGCGGCGGCCCGTCGGGCCCCCAGACGATTCGCGAGGCCCGGGCGACGATTCGCCTCATGCAGCACTACCGGCACCGAGGCGCTGGCCGCAGCCAGGTACGCCGGGGGACACACGTAACCGCCGAAGCCTGCCACGACGTCGATCTGACGTTCTTTCAGCAGCCGACGGACCTGCCCGAGGGTGCGCCCAAAGCGCATCGGGAAACGAACTGCCGCGCCATTGGGGCGACGCGGGAAGGGGACCTTGTCGATCGTGACGAGCTCCAGACCCGCCGCGGGAACCAGTTCGGCTTCCAAACCGTCGTTGGTTCCAAGGGCAAGAAGTTCGACGTCCTCCCCGCTCTCCTGCAGGGCGTGAGCGGTGGCCAGAAGCGGGGAGACGTGGCCGGAGGTGCCTCCACCGGCTAGCAGGATCCGCAGGGTCATCGGGTGTGGTCCTTCCTGCGACGACGCGAGGTACGACGAGCCGAGCGCTTGGCACTGGAGGAGGTGGTGTGTGCGCTGCCGTCTGCGGTGGGGCGAGGCCCGGCGAGAACGCTGATCGAGCGGCGCACATTCCTGACGCTGGCCCCGAGCGCTGCTTGCGCACCGGCTTCATGACGGGCGAAGGACAGCAGCACACCGAGCGCGAGCATGGAGGACAGTAGCGCTGAACCACCGGAGGAGATGAAGGGCAGCGGCACACCGAGCACCGGCAGCAGACCGGTCACCACGGACATGTTCACGAAGGCCTGGCCGAGCAGCCAGGAGGCGATACCGGCGATCGTGACCTGTTGGAAGACGTCATCAATGTTGGTGATCATGCGGCCGAGCACCAGGGCGAGGCAGGCGAAAAGGAAAAGCACCAGGAGGGTGCCGAGAAGCCCACCCTCTTCGCCGAGGATGGCGAAGATGTAGTCGTCCTGTGCGGCAGGCAGGCGCCCCCATTTCTGGCGGGAACTGCCCAGGCCCACACCCCACCAGCCGCCTTCGGCCAGGCCCATCAGGCCGCGTTCGGACTGCAGGCAGCTGTTGTTCGGGCATTCGCCGTGCAGCCAGTTGGAGATCCGGTTCATGCGGTTTTGATTGGTCAGCGCCATCGTCACCACGGCGATAACACCCACCACGGCGCCAAGGGCGAACCAGCGCCGCGGGACACCGGCCACCCAGAGACTGCCGGCAACGAGCATGCACATGACCATGGTCGTACCCAGGTCGTGCCCCCACATCACGAGGCCGAGCGCGATCAGGACCCCCGGGACGAGAGGAAAGAGAAGATGCCCCGGCCGATGCAGGAGGGGACGTTTCGTGGCCAGCAGCGCGCCCAGCCACACAGCGAGCGCAAGTTTGAGCAGCTCAGAGGGCTGCAGGGTCATCCCGAACAGACGGATCCAGTTGCGGTTACCGTTGACTTCGAAGCCGAGGGGCGTGTGCACCAGGGACTGCAGGGCGTAGCCGAGCAGAAGCAGAAGCGGAGCCGCTTTGCGGTAAAAACCGGGCGGGAAGCTCGCGGCGATGAGAAGGCCGATGAGGCCAAGCAGCGCGAAGCTGCCCTGGGAGAAAAGACCGGCGAAACCCGACTGGCCCTTCGCAATGTTCAGCACGGAGGAACTGGACAGGACCATCACCAGCCCCACCCCGATCAGCAGGGTGCCGAGGACCACGAGGGCGTAGAAATCAAAGACCGGGGATTTCATCCAGGAGGTCACGCCCTGGCGCAGACGCCCGGAGACATCACCGAGCGGCTGTTCCTCATCGGGGCGGAGCACCTGGATCGAGCGGGCGCGACGGGTCGACCTGGGGGTCTCCTGCATCGTCATTCGCTTGCTCCTGACAGGGCCGACACGGCTGCCGCGAACAGATCCCCTCGTTCTGCATAGTCACGGAACTGGTCAATCGAGGCGGCGGCCGGGGCCAGTAGCACGGTGCTTCCAGGGCGTGCCATGGAGCGGGCTGCCTGCACAGCCTCGCTCAGCAGGCGGGATCGTTCATCGGCACTGCCAGTGTGCCCCGGTTCCACGCGCACCACGGGGACATCGGGGGCGTGTCGTGTGAGTGCCTGCTCAAATGCGCTCGCATCCAGGCCCAGAAGCACGACGGCTCGCAGCCGCGGCGCGGCTGTGCGCACCAGGTCATCGACGTCGGCGCCTTTGAGGTCTCCACCGGCGATCCAGACGATCTCGGGGGCGGAGGCGAGGGAAGCGCGAGCCGCGGCCGGGTTCGTGGCCTTGGTGTCGTCCACGTAAGCCACGCCGTCAATGGTGGCGAGGTGTTCGGCGCGATGCCGCCCCAGTCGGTACCCGCGCAGCCCCTGCTGGACCGCGGACGGTTCCACCCCGTAGGCGCGGGCGAGGGCGGCGGCGGTCAGAGCGTCGAGCACCACATGCGGGGGTGCCCCGTGCGGCCCCAGATGCGCGAGGTCCTCCAGCGTTGCCAGCTGCAGGGCCTGGTGACGCCGATTGTCGAGGAAGGCACGGTCGACGAGCAGCCCGTCGACCACTCCCAGCTCAGAAAGTCCCGGCGAACCGAGGGTCACGCCGATCGCGCGCGCTCCCTCCACCACATCGGCCTGTTCCACCAGGCGAATCGTGGTCGGATCAGCGCTCGCAAAAATGCACGCCGTACGTACGCCCTCGAAAATTCGCCCCTTTGCGCGAGCGTATTCCTCGGCGCTGCCGTGCCAGTCCAAATGATCAGCGGTCACATTGAGCACCGCTGCTGCTTCGCAGTCGAGATGCTCGGTCCAGTGCAGCTGGAAGCTGGAGAGCTCGAGGGCGAGCACATCGAAGCCCTCGGGATCCAGCGCCGCTTCGATTACGGGAAGACCCACATTCCCGCATGCCACGGCACGCAGACCGGCGGCCTGCAGGATGGATTCGAGCATCGTGACGGTGGTGGTTTTCCCATTGGTGCCGGTGACGGCAAGCCAGGCCGGTCCATCGGCGGCTTGCATCCGGCGTGCCAGTTCCACTTCGCTCCACACCGGGATCCCGGCCTCGGCGGCCTGCTTCAGGAGCGGCTGATCCGGGCGCCAGCCCGGGGAGGTGACGACCAGGTCGATCTCGTGGTCCGACGGGAGGGCGGTGGTGTGCTCGGGGCCGAGACGCACCTGCACCCCGAAAACCTCGAGGATCTTGGCTTTCTCCCGGTTCTGTTCGGAATCGGCACCATCGACGACGAGGACTCGGGCTCCACGCTGCATGGTCTGATCGGCAACCGCGTAGCCGGAGACGCCGAAGCCCGTGACGAGGATCCGTAGTCCGCGCACGTCGAGACCGGGCCACGGCAGCTGCTCCACATCCACCCGCGGCGCGGTCACGTTGGCGTCGGATGCGGGCGAGGCAGGGGTGGCTGCACCCTCGCTCATGAGGTGAGCCTCGGCAGCGCGTCGAGGTAGAAGAGGCCCAGGCCGAGGCCGGCGAGGATGCCGGCCACGATCCAGAAGCGCACCACGATGGTCACTTCATTCCAGCCCTTGAGCTCGAAGTGGTGCTGCAGTGGCGCCATCCGGAAGACACGCTTGCCGGTGGCCTTGAAGCTCGCCACCTGGATGATCACCGACAGGGAAATGATCACGAAGAGGCCACCGATGATCGCGCCGAGCAGCTGGGTGCGCGAGACGATCGTCAGGCCCGCGAGGGCGCCGCCGAGGGCGAGCGATCCGGTATCGCCCATGAAGATTTTCGCCGGGGACGTGTTCCACCACAGAAAGCCAACGCAGGCGCCCATAATCGCTGCGGCCACCACCGCTGTATCGAGCGGGTCGCGTGCGTCGTAGCACTGCACAATGCCGCCCGCTTCGAGGTTCACGGTGCACACCTGCCGCCACTGCCAGAAGCTAATAACCAGGTAGGCGGCGGAGAAGATGATGGTGGCGCCGCTGGCCAGGCCGTCCAGACCATCGGTGAGGTTCACACCGTTAGACCAGGCCGCCACCAGGAAGTTCGCCCAGATAGCGAAGAGGATGAAGCCGACCACGGTGCCTGCGAAGGCCAGGTCGAGCCAGGGAATGTCATGCACGAAGGAGATGCGGGTGCTGGCCGGAGTGAGCCCACCGTCATCAGGGAAAAGCAGAGCAAGCACGGCAAAGGCCGTGGCCACGATGAACTGCCCGAGAAGCTTGGCGCGGGGCCGCAGGCCCAGGCTGCGCTGCTGAGAGATCTTGAGGTAGTCGTCCAGGAAACCGACAACACCGAGGCCGGCCATCAGGAACAGCACCAGGAGCGCGGACGCTGAGGGCACGGACCACAGCACTAGATGCGTGATCGCGTAGGCCATCACAGCCGCCAGGATGATCGCCACCCCACCCATCGTGGGGGTGCCGCGTTTGGTGGCATGCGAGGTGGGGCCGTCATCGCGGATGAACTGCCCGTACCCCTTCTTGACCAGGACGCGGATATACAGCGGGGTGCCAAGGATCGACAGCACCAGGCCGACAGCGCCAGCCAGGATGATTCCGATCATGCCTGCGCACCTCCGTCCTTCTCGGGCGTTTCTGTGTGAGCCCGCTCAGTATCAGACACACGCAGATGCGCGAGCAGGGGCGCGGTGAGGGTGCGCAGCCCCGCATCGCGCGATGACTTCAGCAGCACCACGTCTCCGGGCGCCAGCATCCGTTCTAGCACAGTCAGAGCCTCATCCACGCTGCTGGTGAAGATCGACTCCCCTCCGAAACTGCCTTCGAGGCATGCGCCCTGATGGATCGGCGCGGCCCCCTTGCCCACCACGATGAGCTGGGAAATGTTCAGACGCACCACTAGGCGACCGATCTCATCGTGCAGGCGGGTGGACTCCTCCCCCAGTTCCAGCATTTCTCCGAGCACCGCGATGGTCCGTCGGCCCCGACCCATCAAAGCCAGGGTGCGCAGCGCGGCGCGCATCGAATCGGGATTCGCGTTGTAGGCGTCATCGACCAGGAGGCTCTCCCCCGCCTCATGCACCTGCATCCGCGAGGAGGAGGGCAGACGGGCGCCGTCGATGGTCTCGGCGGCACGCGCCGGGTCTGCGCCGGCCACCACGGCGGCGGTCACTGCCGCCACAACGTTCATGGCCTGGTGTTCACCCAGCAGATCCGGGCGCATCGGGTAGGAACCAGCCGGCACGAGGGAACCGTCCAGCCGGCTCATGCCCTCCGGAATCACCAGGTCAAAAACAGCGCGGGCACGCTCATCCAGGTCCAGGTTCTCGGTGTGGACATCTCCGCTGTACATCCCCCAGGTGGTCACGGGGGCGGCGCTGCGCTCCGCCATCGCAAGCACTCGCGGGTCCTCGGCGTTCAGAACGGCACGTCCGCCGGCTTTCAGGGCTTCGACCAGCTCGCCCTTGGCCTGGGCGATGGCCTGCACGCTGCCGTACTCCCCCAGGTGGGCGGTGCCCACATTGAGCACGAGGGCCACATCGGGGCGGGCGATCCCGGTCAGGTGAGCGATGTGCCCGATTCCGCGTGCTCCCATTTCGAGCACCAGGAAACGGGTGGTCTCCCTCAGCCGCAGAACCGTCAGCGGCAGACCGAGCTCATTATTGAGGCTGCCAGCCGGGGCGATCGTCTCGCCTTCCGCGGCGAGCACCAGCCCTATCAGGTCTTTTGCTCCGGTTTTCCCAGCGGAACCGGTCACCGCGAGAACGACGAGATCGGGGTTCTCCCGACGGGCACGCTCCAGTTGAGCACGGGCAAGAACGCTCAGGGCCTCCTGCACATCGTCCACGAGCACGGCGGGATGCTCGACCTCACGCGAGACGAGGCTCAGCGCCGCGCCACCGGCCACGGCCGAGCTCACATAGTCGTGTCCATCCACGCGGGAGCCGGGCAGGGCTGCGAAGAGGTCGCCGGCACCGGCCTCTCGCGAGTCAATAACAGCGCAGCCGCTCACGCGCTCTGACCCGTCGGCCCCTCCCGTGAGGAGACCACCGGTCAGGTCCGCAATCTCGCGTGCAGTGATCGTGAGCATGCTCAGTGGTCTCCGTCCGTTGCTGGCGTGGGCGTGGCGCCGATGCGGTCAGGGAACACAGCGCCTCGTTCCGCCAGCGCAGTGCGTAGCTGCTCGCGATCGTCGAACGGATGGACGATACCCCCAATGTCCTGACCGTCCTCTGCTCCTTTGCCCGCAACCAGGATGGTGTCCCCCACGTCCGCGAGATCGGCGGCGAGCCGGATCGCCTGTGCCCGGCCCTCCACAACATGCACCTCACAGGCGGCATGATCCCGGATTCCTGCCTTGACCTGGGCGCGGATCTCGGTGGGGTCCTCGGTGCGAGGGTTATCGTCGGTGATCACAAGAAGATCCGAGAGCTCCGCTGCCACCGCACCCATCAGCGGACGCTTACTGCGATCCCGGTCGCCACCGGCGCCCATCACTGTGATAAGTCTCTTCGTGCCGGGCACTGCCCGCAGCGTCTGCAGCGCCTTCTCGAGCGCATCGGGGGTGTGCGAGTAGTCCACGACTCCCCGCACCGGTTCCTGGGCCACGAGCTCCATGCGGCCCGGCACCAGACCACCGTCCGCGAGCGCTCGGGTGGCATCCTCTCCGCTGACCCCCACCTCACGCAGCAGCAGCCAGGCCGCGATCGTATTGGCCACGTAGTGCATACCCGGCAGGGCCGCGCGCAGCTGGGCCTCCCCTTGGGCGGTGCGCACTGTGAAGGTGGTTCCGTATCCCTCGGGCGCGGCGTCGATAACACTCACATCCGCTTCCACGTCGGGGCGAGTGGTGTAGGTGATGACGGGGATCGACGCGGTCGCAGCAAGGCTGCGCCCCCAGGGATCATCCACGCAGACCACGCCGCGCCGCGCGTGCTCAGGGGTGAAGAGCATGGCCTTGGCCGCGAAGTAATCCTCCATCGTCGGATGAAAATCCAGGTGGTCCTGGCTGAGGTTCGTGAAGCAAGCGACGGTGCAGACCACTGCGTCGGCGCGATGCAGAGACATCGCATGGCTGGAAATTTCCATGCTGCACACTTCCACGCCGTCCTCATCCATACGGGCGAGGATGCCGTGAAGCTCAGGAGCCTCGGGCGTGGTGCGCACCGTGCCGATGGCATGTGCCGCACCGGTGCGGTCACGGTAGGCCGTGCCGGAGGTGCCGACCACGCCACTGGCGCGGCCCAGCGTGGTCAGCGCGTAATGCACCATGGTGGTCACGGAGGTTTTTCCATTGGTTCCGGTCACGCCGATCGTGGAGATCCGGGACCAGGCATCGTGATGGACGCAGGCCGCTGCCCGGGCGGTCATCGCTCGCGGGTCCTGCGCGATCACGGCCGGCAGACCAGCCTCGGCGCAGAGTTCCGCACCCTCCGCATCGGTGAGTGCGCACACCGCTCCCTGCTGCGCAGCCTGGGCGGCAAAACGCGCACCGTGGGTCTTCGCTCCCGGCAGGGCCGCCCACAGGTCCCCCTGCTGCACGCTGCGTGAATCCAGGGTGATTCCGGTGAGAAACAGATCGTCGGCGCCATCGGGCACGCTCAGGCCCAGGGCCTCTGCCAGCTCGCGGAGCGCCACAGGCTGCGGATCATGCGGGCGTGGCGGTTCGGGGGCCGAGGCTGCTGCCTGAAGATCCTGTGTGGTTTCCGCCTGCGAACCACTGCTCATGCTCACCACTCCGTTTTCAGCTCGCGGGGCGCCTTCCCGGTGGGGGCCAGGCCCTGGGACTGCAGGGTGTACCCCATCATGTCGGAAAATGCGGGCGCTGCGGCCACACCACCGGAGATAAACCCGTGCAGACCAAAGAGGAACACGCCCACCACGATCTCGGGGTTATCGGCAGGAGCAAATCCGATGAAGGAGGCGGTGTAGGTGCCGTCGGGCACCTGCGCGGTACCCGTCTTTCCGGCCACCGCGTACTGCGGCACGCTCGCCTTGTGTTTGCCGTCCTCCACGGCGGTATCCATCATCTGCAGCATCGTGTCGGCTGTTGCCGAGGAGAGCACCCGGGTGCGCTTGGGCTCGCCCAGGGGCCGCACCGTGCCGTCTTTCTCCTTCACACCTTTGACGATCTGCGGCTGCACGCGCACACCCTCATTGGCGAAGGTGCTCACGGCCGAGACCATCTGCAGAGCGGTCACGGAGTAGCCCTGCCCGAAAGCAGTGGCGTAGCGGGTGCGTCCATGCCATTTATCTGCCGGATGCACGATGCCTGCGGATTCACCCGGCAGACCCACCCCGGTTTTCTGCCCGAGGCCAAACTTGCGCAGGTAATCGTGGCGGGTTTGCGGGCTCATCCGCTCAGCCACCTCGACCGTGCCCACATTCGAGCTGTGCTTGAGCACCCCGGCGAGGGTGTAGTGCTTCACGGGATGGTGCGTGGAGTCCTTGATGCGATGTCCGTCCCAGTAGCGCTGGTCGGGCACCTCAAACTGATCCGCGGGAGTGGCCACGCCCTCCTCGATCGCGGCTGCCATCGTGAACAGCTTCCCCGTCGACCCCGGTTCAAACACGCTGGACACAGAACGATTCCCGAGAGATGCAGGATCGGCGTCAGCCACGCTATTGGGGTCGTAGGTGGGGTATTCGGCCAGTGCCAGCACCTCACCGGTGCGGGCGTTCAGCGCCACCACCGCACCGCTTGCTGCGCCCCAGCGCTGCACCGTCTGGGCGGTAATCTGCTGCGCCTTCCACTGCAGGTCACGGTCGATCGTGAGCACCAGCGAGTCACCATCGCGCGCAGGAACGGTGGAGTGCTCGCCGGTGGGGATGAGCTGACCGCCAGCACCGCGCTCGTACTTGGTGTGCCCGTCGGTGCCCTTCAAATGCTTGTCATAGGTGAGCTCGGCGCCACCGAGCGCTTTCCCGTCGGCCCCCACGAATCCAATGATGTTGCCACCCACGGAACCCGCCGGGTAGATGCGATCTGCCACGCGGGTGGATCCGATGCCGGGGATTTTGAGGGCCAGCGCTGCTTCACGCAGTTTCGGCTCGACGTTCTTGCCGAGGTAGAGGAAGCCGCGTTTACCGGTGAGTTTCTTGCGGGCCTGCTCCTCGGTCCATCCCATGACGGGGGCGAGTTCCTTCGCGGCGGCAGCAACACCCGTGAGCTCGGCGTCTTTATCTCGCTCGAGGTATTCGGGAACCTGCCGCTGGTCCACCCAGAGGTCGTAGCGTTCCACGGAGCCCGCCAGCACCGTTCCGTGACGGTCGGTGATATCACCCCGAAGCGCGGGAATGGCGCGTTCGGTGGTGCGCTGCTGAATCGCTTCCTGTGCGCGGGCGCTGGCGTCCAAGCCCTGAATCCACAGCAGCCGGCCGCTAATGGCCAGGGCTGCCACCAGGGTGAGCACGAGCAGCAGACGGTGACGAACCGCCGGCGTGCCCACGCGGGCACGCGGAATCAATCGCTGCCGGGGACGGCGCGATGGGCGTGAACGGGTGTTTCTGCGCTGACGAGTTGCCACGGGCTCAAGCCCCCTCGTTCCCCATGCCTCGGTAGGCGTTGGGCTGGTTATAGATCTTCGCCGGGGGCACAGCGGCCTGCGAGGGGATCGAGGGAAGGGGCGCTGCCTGCGCAGCCGGGTTCGTCTCCCCCATGACTTTCCCACTGGCCAAGTCGATGTACGCCGGGTTCTGCACCGGCACCATACCGATCGCGAGGGCGCGACGCTCGAGTTCCTGCGGCGTGGCGCGACGTTCATTAATCTCGCGCAGACTCTGCGCTTCTTCGGTCAGACGCTGGGACTGTCCCTGCAGGCGCGTAATGCGGTAGCTGGCATCGGACATCTGGATGTTCAGGAACAGCAGTGCGGCCAGGGTGAGCACGATGATCGCGGACAGGGTGAACACGAAAGGCAGCACGCTTCCGGCAGGTTCCGGCTTCGCCACGAGCGTCAGCCCCGGTCGCGTGGAAGCGGCGGGGCGGGGAGCGCGGTCCTGGCGGAGGGCTCGGGCGGCGGTGGTGCGTGCCATGGGAAGTCCTGAAGTGGTAATGCTCGGGTTAGCGGGTGGTCGGGTGGTCAGGGCGGATGCGTTCCAGGGCGCGGAGGCGAACGGATGCTGCGCGCGGATTCGTGTCGCGCTCGGTCTCATCGGCTTTCTGCGCGCCGCGGATCACCTCGGTGAAGGCGGGGCGGTGTTCTTCGAGTTCGACGGGGAGCCCCGGGGGTGCGGTGGATCGGGTCCGACGGGTGAAGGCGCTTTTGACAAGGCGGTCTTCCCCGGAGTGGTAGGACTCCACGACGATCCGTCCGCCGAGGGCGACGCTGTCCAGCGCCCCTTCCAGTGCGCGGCTGAGGATTTCCAGTTCCTCATTGACCGCGATCCGCAGGGCTTGGAAGGTGCGCTTGGCGCTGTGACCGCCGGTCGCGCGGGCGGCCGCGGGGACGGCGCGGTCGATGAGCTCGACGAGCTGGCCGCTGCGCTCCAGGGGTTCCTGTGCGCGCCGGGTGACGACGGCGCGGGCGATCCGACGGGCGTGCCGCTCATCGCCGAGGCGGTGTAGCAGACGGGCGAGGTCCTCTTCGGAAAGATCGCGCAGGAGGTCAGCGGCGGTTGGACCGTCACTGTCGGGGTCCATCCGCATATCCAGGGGCGCGTCGTGGCTGTAGGAGAATCCGCGCTCGACGGTGTCGATCTGGAAGCTGGAGAGCCCCAGATCCATCATGATCGCGTCGGCGGCGGGAAGGCCGAGGTCGGCAAGCACCTCGGGGATCTCGTCGTAGGTGGCGTGCACGAGGGTGATGCGGTCGCCGTGGCCGGCGCGGGTGAGGCGGTCGCGGGCCAGTTCAAGGGCGGCGGCGTCACGGTCAATGCCGATCAGGCGGGCGGCTGGGACAGCGTTGAGGACGGCGGTGGCGTGACCGGCCATGCCGAGGGTCGCGTCCACGTAGATCGCGCCGTCGTGCTGAAGGGCAGGGGTGAGGAGATCGACGCAGTCCTGAAGCAGCACGGGCAGGTGGCGGTCTTCGGCCGGCACGGTGGGTGACGTTGGCTCCATCTGCGCCTCTCCTCGCCGGTCGTGGTCTCGCCTGTGTGTGGTCTCGCCCTGCCTGGGCGGGGTGGTTCCGGATTCCTGTGCGGGGCCGTCCGGCGGGATTCCCCGTCGTTCCCGACCCGCCACCGGGGAAGATGCGTCGGGGCGGGAACGACGAGAGGTCTCGCGGGACGGATAACCGTCAGAACAGGCCCGGGACCACCTCCTCGGCGGTCTGGGCGAAGCCCTCCTCCTTCTGCTCGAGGTAGGCCTCCCAGGCGGGGAGTGACCAGATCTCGAGTCGGTCGAGTGCGCCGATGACGGCGCATTCCCGATCCAGGTCTGCGTAGGTGCGCAGGTGGCCCGGGATGGTGATGCGGCCCTGCTTGTCCGGGATGACGTCCTCCGCGCCCGACATCAGCACGCGCAGGTAGTCGCGTGTGCGCCGGTCCGTGGTGGGCGCCCGACGGGCCTCTTCGAGCTTCTGGCGGAACTCCTGGATCGGGTACACCGCAATGCAGTGCTCCTGACCACGAGTCATGACCAGCCCCGAGGCGAGGTCGTCACGGAACTTCGCAGGGAAGATCAGGCGTCCTTTGTCGTCGAGCTTGGGCGTGAAGGTTCCGAGGAACATCCCGCACCCCCTTTGCTCTCGCGCGGACCCATCTCCTTCCTACGCGCTCCACTTTACCCCACTTCCCCCCACATTCCGCTAGCCCTCCTCCCGATTTACTCCATAGCCATAGCAAAACCACAGGTCACAGGGGTGGAATGAAGTGGAGGGATTCAGGACACAGAAGCCTCATACGGCACCGTTCGGCGTGCGACAGAACCCGTGGCGCCACCTCTCCAGCCGCTGCGAGAGAAGAAAAAGCGCAGGTCAGCGGCAGCGCGACTAATTCATGGCACGGGCTGAACCCGGGGTGGAGCGCAGTGGAGGGCTCCGGTGGAGTGAAGTGGGGGATCCCGGTGGAGGGGCGTGATGGAGGGCTGTGGAGCGGCCGCGACCAGGGGTGCCAGCGATGGGGATGGATGTGCTGGGCGTGAGCGCGCTCGGGGAATGTGGGCGGCTAGGGAAATGCGAGCGCAGGCGCGGACAGCGACACAGCACAAGCCCTGAGCTCTCGGCAGAGCTCAGGGCAGCAGCAGTGGCGACAGCTCACGCAATGGTGATCGCCGGCGAGGCAGGATCGCGCGATGCTCTCAACAGAGGCGCGATACGACGACGCGGCGAGCGCTTCAGCACGGGCACGCCGCGGGCTCGGTTGGCTGGCGCGTCACCACGGGGCGCGGCGCGGGCTACGCGACGGGCGCTTCGACGAGGAGAGCGATGCGGGCTACGCGACGGGCGCTTGAGAAACCGGATCGTGAGGGGCCGGGGCTTTAGAGGCGGGGATCGTTTCCGCCCGAGCGCTTCTCCCAGCGGTCTTCCATGCGCTTCACGAAACCGGAGTTCTGGCGTCCCCCGCGCTGACCACGGCTCGGGTGCCCCTGCTGGTCCGACGACGTGCCGTCCTGCACCGGCGCGGTGACGGCGTAAATGGCGCTGACAACCATGGCGATAAAGGCGAGAACACCGAGCCACACAGCGGACAGGGCCACTCCCGCCACCAGGGCGATTAGACCGAGGACCACTCCACCCAGGCCGAGCAGGATTCGACGGCCGTCACGGCGGGGAGTGTGGCGGGGGCGGAAGGCGCGCGCGAGACGTGGATCATCAGCAAACAGCTGACGCTCCATCTCGTCGAGCATTTTCTGCTCTTGCTCCGACAGCGGCATAGCCCGCTCCTTGTCCCGCGATGTCATCTGCGGGGATGCCGTTCGCACCCCCATGCCCGGGGCACGGTGGCCCCCGTCGGCGTAGCGCCCAGGATAGTCACC
>JAEWEZ010000119.1 GCA_023389045.1 Actinomycetes bacterium | reverse complement strand
ACCCCACCACCTCTGGGGATCGACGACATATACCGGGCCGACCTACTCGCCCAGGTCGAGCGTCTCATTGCCGCCGTCACCGCGATCGGCAGCACCGTTCCCGCACCGGCAGCCGCAACCCTGGTGCAGATCACCGCAGCACTTCCTGTGCAGCGCCAGGCACTCCTCACGGGCGCAGAAGCGGAAGCCGATACGGAAGCGAAGGCTTCCACGGCGAAGGGCGAAACGTCGGACGCCACCGACTCCCCCAGCCCGAGCACCCCGCCCACAAACCTCCCGACCGACGTTGCCGGGCTGATCGCCGAGATCGTCGCGCTGCGAGAACTGTGCACCGACGCAGCACGGCAAGTATCAGGGCGTCTTGCCCGGCCCGTCTGCGCGATCGGGGCCTACGCGGCCTGGGCTGCCTCCCGTCTGCACGCCCAGACGAAACAGGGCAGCGTGCCGGCGATCCGCCCCGTCGAAAAGATCGTGCCGAGCCGCACCGTCCCCACGGACGACCCGCCCTCAATCGGCGCGGCCAGCGACTACACCCACACTCTTTCCGAAGCACAGCGCGAAGAGTGGTACACCGCCTACCTGCTCGAAGTGATCGCGGCACGGCGCCCGGCTGAAGAGCATGAAAGTCGCGCCCAGGTGGTTCAGGAACACCGCGACCGTGCCCAGCAGCTGGGCAAGATCGCCGAGGAAGACAAAGCGCCCGTGGTGGTGCGCAACGCGGTCTATCCGCTCCCCCAGGGCGGACTCGATAATCGCGCCCTGAGCACCATTCCGGTCGAGGCCGGAAAATCCCTCATGCAGGCGTACATCGCCATGGCCGGAGCCGCGCCCTTTGAACGCCGTAGCATCGCGATTCATGCCGCGCTGGTGGAAGCGAGCCGCCTCGGACCGGTGCTGGCTGAGTTGGCGCCGCTTCCGACGCTCGAGCCGGAAGCGGCGCCCGCTGCGGGGTAAACCGCTGCGGGGTCAGCCGCTGCGAGGTCAGCCGCGCACGGCCTCCAGCACCGTCTGGACCACATCGGCCGGGGAGACCTCACGGACCTCACCGCTGGCACGGTCACGCACCTCAACCACGCCCTGCTCCAGGCCGCGACCCACCACGACGCTGGTGGGCATGCCAAGCAGTTCCGCGTCCTTGAACTTGACGCCCGGAGAGACTTTCAGGCGATCGTCATAGATGACCTCGAGGCCCTCGGCCTCCAGCTCCGTGGCGATCCGCTCGGCCTCGGCGAAGGCGGCCTGGTCCTTGCCCGTGGCCATGATGTGCACATCAGCCGGGGCCACGGCGCGCGGCCAGGTCAGGCCCTTCTCGTCGTGGTACTTCTCGGCGATCGCCGCAACCGCACGGGTCACGCCCACGCCGTAGGAACCCATCGTGACCACGGCCTGCTTGCCATTCTCATCCAGCACCGTCAGGCCCAGAGCCTCGGCGTACTTCCGGCCCAGCTGGAAGATGTGGCCCATTTCCATGCCACGGGTCAGACGCAGCGGACCCGAACCGTCGGGCGCCGGATCCCCGTCGCGCACCTCGGCGGCCTCAATCGTGCCATCGGGCACCACGTCGCGGCCGATCACCAGGCCCACTCGGTGCACGCCCGGACGGTTGCCGCCCACCACCCAGGTGGTGCCGTCGGCCGCCCGCGGATCCAGCAGCACGCGGATCCCATTGCGCTCAAGACCCAGCGCCGGCTCCTCCCCCTCCGCGGGGGTGAGGCCGTAGCCGTGGGGGCCGATGTAGCCCTTCACGATCTGCGGGTACTTCGCGAAATCCTCATCGGTGAAAGCACGCACTTCCGACGGTGCGAGAGCCGCCTCCAGGCGCTTCTCATCGGCCTGCCGGTCGCCCGGGATCATCACCAGCAGCGGCTCCTCCACGCCCTCCGGCGAGCGCGTCATGTACACGAGCGCCTTGAGCATGTCTGCCTCGGTCCAGGCGCGGCCATCCTCACGCGGCTCCTGCGCGTTGAGCAGTTCCACGAGCGCAGCGATGGTCGGGGTATCCGGGGTAGTCACGTCCCGAGCCGACGGAAGCGCCGCCATCTCCTCGGCACTCAAAGGCTCCGGAGCCGGGGTGATCACGGCCTCGACATTGGCGGCGTAGCCACCCTCGGACACCACGAAGGTGTCCTCACCGATCGGGGTCGGGTGCAGGAACTCCTCCGAGCGGGAGCCACCCATGGCGCCCGCATCGGCCTGGCAGATCACCGTGGGCAGACCTAGGCGGTCGAAGGTGCGGCGGTAGGCCTCGCGCTGCTTCTCATAAGAGATGTCCAGGCCCTCATCGCGCAGATCGAAGGAGTAGGCGTCCTTCATGACGAACTCGCGGGTGCGCAGCAGACCGCCGCGGGGCCGTGCCTCATCGCGGAACTTGGTCTGGATCTGGTACAGCATGACGGGCAGGTCCTTGTACGAGTTGTACAGGTCCTTCACCAGCAGCGTGAACATCTCCTCGTGGGTGGGCGCCAGGAGGTAGTCGGCATCCTTGCGATCCTTGAGACGGAAGATGCCGTCGCCGTAGTCCTCCCAGCGGCCGGTCGCCTCATAGGGCTCCTTCGGCTGCAGCGCGGAGAACAGCACCTCCTGTCCACCGATGCGCTCCTGCTCCTCACGCACGATCTGCTCCACCTTGCGCACCACCTTCAGCCCCAGCGGCAGCCACGAGTACACGCCGGGGGCGCTGCGCCGGATGTAACCGGCGCGGACCAGCAGCTTGTGGCTCGCGGCCTCGGCGTCGGCGGGATCCTCGCGCAGCGTGCGGATGAAGGATGAGGACAGACGCATCATCGTGACGGTGGCCTTTCTCGGGTGCTCGTTCTCGACCGCGGGCCCGTGCACGGCGGGCCGACGAACAGGCCCATCGTAGCGGGCGGAGCCCTGGGCGGGCGCCTGGGCACCGCTCGCTGCAGTGGTTGAACCTTCTCTCGACATGGAGGAGACAGTGCGGTGGCCGCTGTTGAGGAACGGAAGAGCTTCGAGGAGCACACCACGTAGCACCAGTGGAATGATCTTGACATCTGACAAGGGGCATCCCTATAATTGGGCCACTCCGCCACATGTCGTCATCGAAGACGATACGGAGCCTTCCCTACACACCTTAGGAAGGGCTCACCCCATGAAGTTCCGTACAGTCTCTCTCTCTGCTTCTTTCCGGCCTTGTGATAGCAGGCAGCGCCGCAGCGCACGCTGATTGGGTACAGACCACCTCGGACGGAAACTCCCGCGCGACAGTCTCGAGCACGCGTGCGCGAATCACCGTCAAAGACATCAAGGCAGACGGAAACAGAGCATACGTCGACTACTGGCGGAACGATAGAGGAAACAGTCGGTTCCAGCTCATCACCTATTCGTACGGTGAATCTGTATCCACCTCACTCAGCGGTAGCGCTCGGGTCGCGTCGTTCCGGGCGTGCAGCGATCACCCTGTTGTGGGCGACACCTGCGCCGCTCGAAAGTACATCTGAGAGCCGCACACATTGGCGCGGCCGAGCCAATCGGATCCGGCCACGCCTGCAGGTAGAAATGGAGCACGATCGCCATGCTCGACATCCAGGGCCTCACGTTGGGGTACAGAGGAACGCCCGTCGTCACCGACGCATCACTTCATATCGAGCGCGGAAACGCTGCGGCAATCACCGGGCGATCGGGCAGCGGAAAATCCAGTCTTCTCGCCGCGATCCTCGGGATGGTGACACCGCTCTCCGGCACGATCACGGTGGACGGAACCGACGTGGCATCCTTGCGCGGACGCGCCCACCGCGAGTACCTGAGAACCAAGGTCTCGATGATCTTCCAGCACAGTGAGCTCATCGAAGAGCTCACACCGATCGAGAACGTGACTGTTCCTGCTCTCCTCGCAGGGATCGACAAGCAGGCGGCGACCTCACGGGCCGAGCATCTTCTGGCTCACTTCGAGGTCCCTGGCGACGGCCGACCGACGAGCGTTCTCTCCGGAGGGGAGAAACAACGTCTGGGCGTCGCGCGGGCACTCGTGACGCAGCCGGTTCTCGTGCTCGCGGATGAGCCGACCGGCTCCCTGGACGCCGAGTTCAGAGACCGGGTCGCTGACGCCATCCTGACTCTGCCAGCACAATGGGACTGCGCTCTGCTCATCGTCACACACGATCCAGCGCTCGCGGCACGAGCGGACACCCGCTACGAGCTGGTCCCCACAGGTACCGGCTCCGAGCTGCGGCCCGTCCGATGAGAAGCAGCGTCACCGAGTGCGCTCGCATGGGGCGCCTGCTCGACCGTTCGTCTGCAACGCGCCGACTCAGCGTCCTCGCCCTCGGTATCGCGACGTTCTGCCTCGCCATAGCACTATGCGCCCTGGCCGTGATCATCGGGGTCCGGGAGGAGCGCGCTGCTCGAGACATGGAACGGACCCCACTGTCGTCAGTCTCCGGCGGCGATCTCGAGACGAACGGGCCCAGATGGCGTCCTTTCGCGGACTCCGTCGACGATACGTGGGTCGATGTCGTGGTCATCATCCCGGGCCCCGGCGCCGCCCTGCCACCCGGCCTCTCCCAGTGGCCCGGACCAGGGGAGGTCGTCCTGCCTCCCTCTCTGAAGGGAACCACCTCCGGAACGCGGATCGCTCAGCGATACGGGAGGGAATCGCCTGACGTCATCGGACTCGCTGGACTCATTTCTCGTGACGAACGCGTTGTGTACTGGCGGCCATCCGACACAGTTGCTCAGTCAGTCCACGGCTACCCGCTCACCGGCTTCGCCTCCGCAGCATCGGCTGACGCGTGGGAGCCCCAGGCTTCGATCGGGGGAACCGGGTATCAACGGCCATTGCCGGTTGTCATGACCAGTTACGTGGTCCTCGTCGTTCTGCCGAGCCTCGTCCTTTTCACTGTAGCAGCCCTGATCGGCTCCGCCAATCGCCGTCGAACTCTGAGCATTCTCCTCATCTCCGGCGCGTCGCCCTTAGATCTCGGCGCTTTTCTCCTGGGATCTCTTGCCAAAGGAGTTCTCTGCGGAACGGCCGCAGCCGGTATCGCGGCTCTTCTTCTCGCGACAGTGGATATACGCGTCCCCGGTGCAGAATTCACGGTGCAGGCGGCCGATGTCCGTGCGCATTCTCCGGCGCTTCTCATCGCCCTCGCCATCAGCCCTGTTCTCGCGACAATGTTTTTTCTGACGCTGAACTGGCCACGGCGTCTTCAAGGAACCCGCCCCGTTCCTCGGGAGCGATCCGCCCGAGCATGGGCCGCTTTGTTCCTGCCTGCAACCGTTCTCCTGGGATACATCCTTCTCAGCGGCACCGCCCTCTGGGGGATGAACGATGCGCGGATAGTTCTCATCTACGCGACCGTAGGCATCGTGGCAGCCTCGCTCCCCGCATTCTTCTCTTTCACGATCCAGCGCATCAGCAGCGCCATGACCCGTCTGGGTCATTCCTGCGCGGCCCCTTCCCTCACCGTTGCCGGTCGGCAGATCCTCGCCGCGCCTCGCGTCACACGACGGCTCTGTTCCGGAATGGCGATTCTCGTGTTCCTCGGCGTGACAGGAACCATCCTCACCACCTTCGACGACCCCCAGGCCGCCGAAGCGCTCGCGTCGCGGCAGGCGATCGCAGACCGCGGATTCCTGGTGACCCGCATGGCCCCGCAACTGCCGCTGACCCCAGAGGCCAGAGCCTCTGCTCCGCCACGCAGTGCCTGGGGAGCATTCGAGGTGCGCGACACCGGAGAAGCGGTTCTCACGAGCTCCTGCGCAGGGCTGCAGGCCTTCGCCCTTCCCTGCATGGACCGTTCCTCCCATCCGTTGCCTGCGGGAAACCAGCTCTTCCACCAGCTGATCGAGCCGTCACTCCTCGGAGCGGGGACCGTGACGATCCGCGTCCACGAGCCCACAGGGACGCCAGAGGAGCAGCTGTTCCTCGTCAGCACCGACGGTACGGCGTTGCCGCGGGAAGGGATCATGACGACGTTCGGGCATCTGACCGCTCCCCCGATGCTCGTCGAGACTCCGGCGCAGTCGTGGATCATCGGCCTCCACGACACGCGCGAGCAGCAGCGGTGGACCGTTCTGATGACCGCGACCTCCGTCGTGTTCCTTGCAACCGCGGTCATCAGCGCGGCGCTCGGAGACGCCGCTCAGCAGTCCCATTCGATCGGGGTCCTGAGAATGTGGGGCACCCATCGCGCACTCGCCAACCGCGTCGTACTGCTGCGGGTTCTGCTTCCCCTGCTCATTGCGCTCGTCTGCGGTCTGGTCGCAGGGCTTCTCATGACTCTCCCACTCACCGCTCCCCCAGTGAACGCGCATCTCACCACAGCTTTCGTCTGGGGAGCTCTCGTGGCCCCGCTCATCGTGGCGGGGCTGCTGACGCTGGCTACTGTGCGCACCCAGACAGCAGAGTTCGACGCCTGGCATCCGGGACGCTCCGCACGGTGACGATGGCGGGCCCCGCCCCGGGCTCGACAAATCCTGTGACATGGGCTGACCGGACCACTACGTTGTCCCCATGACCGACCGCGACGCGCTGTTCACCGACAATCGCCTGAACTGGAACGACAGGGCGGCCCTGCATGAGGCGAGCGGCTACGGGATCGACCGCCTCGTGGACGACCCCTCCTTCCTCACGCCCGAGGTCGCGCAGGATAGGGACCGGCTCGGCGACCTGCACGGCAAGGATGTCATCCACCTGCAGTGCCATCTCGGCACGGACACCGTGTCCCTGTCGCGCCTGGGCGCCCGTCGCGTGGTGGGGCTGGATCTTTCCGACGAGTCGCTGCGCCGAGCCCGCCGTATCGCCTCGCGCTGCTCTGCGGACATCGAGTTCATCGAATCCAACGTGTACAGCGCTCGAGCCGCCGTCACCGGCGACTTCGATCTCGTCTACACCTCACTCGGTGTGCTGTGCTGGCTGCCCGACGTAACGGCCTGGGCGCAGCAGGTCGCCTCGCTCCTGCGTCCAGGCGGGCGCTTCCTGATCCGCGACGATCACCCGTTCCTCATGACCCTCGCCGACGACGTCTCGGCCGGGTTCCGCGTCGACATGCCGTACTTCCAGCAGGCCGAGCCGCAGACCTGGGACGAGGCCGGCAGTTACGTCGAGACGCCCGAGGGTGCTCCGGAGATGACGCACACCGTCTCGCACGAGTGGAATCACTCGATCGGAGAGATCATCACCGCCGTCCTCCAGGCCGGGCTCGTCCTGGAGGGGTTCGAGGAGACCCCGTCATCGGCGTGGTCCCGTTGGCCGGAGCTGATGGTCGCCGAAGGCCCCGGGTATCGGCTGCGCGACCGTCCGGAGCTGTTCCCGATGCAGTTCGTGCTGACGGCGCGCAAGCCCGCCTGACGCTGGCGCGGGCCTGGGGCGGCCTGCTCAGAACAGGATCGTGCTGAGCTCACCGACGGGGCGGAACCCCGCGGCGGCATAGGCGCGGCGGGCCGGGTCGTTGAAATCGTTGACGTACAGGCTCACCTGCGGCGCATGGGCCGCCTGCACGAGCGGCACCAGCTCGGCCATCGCGCGACGCCCGATGCCTCGTCCCCGCAGCTCCGGGGCCGTCCACACGCCGTGGATCTGAGCGACCGACCCGAACACGGCGCCGACGTCCGCTTTGAAGACCACGCGGCGGTCCCGGTCTGTCACCACATAGGTGCGCCCGGCCCGCACGAGCTCCGTCACCCGTGCGCGGAAGGCGCGGCCGCCGTCGCCGAGGGTCGGGTCGATGCCGACCTCCTCGGTGAACATGGCGACCGCCGCCGGGTAGACCGCGTCCTCCTCCCCGGGCTGCGCAGCGCGCAGCCCGCGCCGGCCTGCGGGCGGCGCAGCCTCATCTGCCGGGGACGGCGCGCCGATGGACGGTCTGCTCAGGGCCGACGGCGGCTCGGGCGGCGCGCTGGCGAGGAGCATCGGCTGTGACCAGCGGTACTCGCGCACACCACGCTCCCAGGCACCGCCCATGCGCTGCCACAGGGCCTCGACAGCGGGGCGCGGGCCGACGATCGAGCTGGCCCGTCGCTCCCGCACGGCGAGATGGTCGGCGAAGGCAGCGAGCGCCGTGGGACCGGCGCTCAATGGCGCGATGTTCACGCCATGCCACAGCACCCCGTCGGGCGCCTGCTCCGCGCCGTGGATCGAGAACTCTCGGCTCAGGGCCGAGCGGCCAAGCAGATCACGCAGCCGCGCACCGGCCAGGGCGTTCATCACGGGCTCACGGAGGGCCAGCCGCATGGCGGCCTCGGCGGCGGCGGGCCTTAGCGGACGCAGGCGCGACGAGCCCCGGCCGAAGAGCATCATCGCCCTGCGCCGATGGCCACGGTCAGGAGACCTGGACGCTCGGCGCGCCCGCGGCGGTCCCGTCGGCCTCCATATCGGCCGCGATGCGCTGCGCCTCCGCGAGCAGGGTCTCGACGATCTCCGCCTCCTGGACCGTCTTGATGACCTCGCCCTTGACGAAGATCTGACCCTTGCCGTTGCCGGAGGCGACACCGAGATCAGCCTCGCGTGCCTCACCCGGGCCGTTCACCACGCAGCCCATGACGGCCACACGCAGCGGCACTTCGAGGTGCTTGAGCCCCTCGGTGACCTGCTCCGCCAGGGTGTACACGTCCACCTGGGCACGCCCGCAGGAGGGGCAGGAGACGATGTCGAGTTTGCGGGGCTTGAGGTTGAGCGACTGCAGAATCTGGTTGCCCACCTTGACTTCTTCAATCGGCGGGGCGGAGAGGGACACGCGGATCGTGTCGCCGATCCCCTCACCAAGCAAAATGCCGAAGGCGACCGCCGACTTGATGGTCCCCTGGAAGGCGGGGCCGGCCTCGGTTACGCCGAGGTGCAGCGGCCAGTCGCCTGTGGCGGCGAGCTGACGGTAAGCCTCGACCATGATGATCGGGTCGTTGTGCTTCACGGAGATGCCGAAGTCGTGGAAGTCGTGCTCTTCAAAGAGGCTTGCTTCCCACTGGGCGGAGGCGACGAGCGCCTCGGGGGTTACCCGGTCGCCCTTCATCATGCGCTTGTCGATCGAACCGGCGTTCACGCCGATACGCAGGGCGGTGCCGTGGTCTTTGGCCGCCTGGGCTATGTCCTTGACCTGGTCATCGAAGCGGCGAATGTTGCCGGGGTTCACGCGCACACCCGCGCAGCCCGCTTCGATCGCGGCGAAGACGTATTTGGGCTGGAAGTGGATGTCGGCGATCACGGGGATCGGCGACTTCGCAGCGATGGCGGGCAGCGCTTCGGCGTCTTCGTTACGCGGGCAGGCCACGCGCACGATGTCACAGCCGGCAGCGGTCAGCTCCGCGATCTGCTGCAGGGTCGCGTTGATGTTGTTCGTCGGTGTGGTGGTCATCGACTGAACGGTGATGGGGGCGTCACCACCGACGTACAGGTCGCCGAGCTTGACCTTGCGGGTCTTGCGTCGCGGCGCCAGAACCGGCGGCGCCTCCTTGATGGTCGGGATACCGAGGCTCACGGAAGTCACCTCTCCATTATGGCCGCTAGTGGGGCCGACGGGGCCTGTGCGTGAGGACCTCCACCGGATCGGCACGTATATCGCACGTGTTTCGTGCCACGGGTCTCGTTTCGCGGCCCTCCGCGGCGGGGTTCAGGGGCCGACGGGGCCCGCGCGGGTGCTCTGAGGTCCCGACGGGGCGCCGACGAAAAACAGCAGGGGCCGACAGCTCCGCTCAGAAGATCGCGCGCAGCACGAGCACGCCGACCGCGCCAATCGTTGCCGAGGCCGGCAGGGTGATCACCCAGGCCAGGGCAATCGGCTTCATGAGCTTCCAGTTCGCCGAATGGTTCACGAGCCCCACGCCGAGCACGGCCCCGATCAGGATGTGCGTCGAGGAGACGGGCAGGCCGAGCACGGAGGCGCCCATCACCACACCGGCGGCGGCCAGCTCGGCAGCGAAGCCGGAGGCGGGGTGGATACGCGTGAGGTTCGTGCCCACAGTGGCGATGACCCGTCGGCCCACGAACCACAGGCCCACCACAAGCGCGATACCGAAGGCAAGCATGGCCGCCCCGGGAACCACGGCTTTTTCACCGATCTGGTTCGTGCGGAGCACGTCGAGCACCGCGGCGAAGGGGCCGATCGCGTTGGCGATGTCGTTGGAGCCGTGGGAGAAGGCGAAGGCGGAGGCAGTGAACACCTGCATCCAGGAGAAGAGCACGAAGGTGGAGCGTTCGAGGTCCTGGCCGCGCAGGCTCTTGGCGATCACGCTGACGGCCATCCAGACGGCCACCGCGATCATGCCCATGATGAGGAAGGCTCCGCTCGTGCCGATCTGCAGGTCGAGGTTCTTCATGCCTTTGAACAGCAGCATCGCGCTGATCACGACGGCGCCGCCCGCGGCGAGTACCGGCACCCAGATTTGCAGGGCGCGGTGCGGGGCCACGTCGCGGGCACGGGAGCGCAAGTCATGCAGCTCGCGGTAGTAGGGCACGTTGAGTTTCTCAGGGGGGATGTCCTCATCCAGGGAGGTCAGGGCGTCGCTGGCAAGCGCGGAGGTGAAGGCCTGGCGTTGGATCTCATCAAGGCGTTCGTACGCTTCCTTGTGGCGAACGCGGATCGCTTCGCTTTCCTCGCGCAGGCGGCGCAGGGACTCGTCGGCCTGTCGGTTGTACCGCAGGATCCGACGGTTGATCGCCCCGAAGAGCCACCAGGCAACGAGGCCGCCGAGAAGCGGGCTGAGCACCCAGGAGATCGCGATCGTAACGATTTCGGACCACTGGACCATGTCCAGGCCACCGCTTCCGGTGGCAAGGCCGAGGCTCACAGCGGCACCGACGATGCCGCCGACGATCGCGTGGGTGGTCGAGACGGGCCAGCCCATGCGGGTGGCGATGAGGAGCCAGAGGGCCGCTCCGAGCAGCGCCGCCATCATGATGACGACGAAGTCCATGGGTTCGAGGTGGATCGCGTCAAGGTCCACGATCCCCGAGCGCACCGTGTCCGTCACGGCGCCACCGGCCAGGAGCGCACCCGAGACCTCGAAAACTGCCGCGACCAGCAGCGCCTGTTTCATGGTCAGGGTTCCGGCGCCGACGGAAGTGCCGAAGGAGTTGGCAACATCGTTACCGCCGATGTTGAAGGACATGAACAGGCCGAACAGGATGGCGGTGATGAGCAGGATGACGCTCACGCCGGGCCCCACATAGTCCACGGACCAGATGGTGAAGGCGATCAGGGTGATCGCGCCGAGGGTGCCGAAGGCGAGGTGCCACATGCGGTCGGGACCGCGAAGCCCGCGGCCGGTGGGGCTGGCGGGATCGGCAGCGATCGGCGTCGCGGGGCGATGGTCAGCGGTGTTCATGGTCCGTCCGAGAGTCGTGAGAGTCGGGTCGGGGCCGACGGGTTGGCAGGTCAGCGCACGGTCCGCGCGGGGCGGCGCCGGCATGGCCGAAGCGGCGACGGGGGCTTACAGGGGCGGTGCAGGTGCCGCTTTCGGCACACTGCTCCCTCTTAAGGGTGCGGACCGTCAGCGGATATCGGACGGCCGGAGGTCCCGCGCCGCATCAGAACAACCTCACAGGTTTGACGATGTCGGCGTACAGGAGCAGCACGGTCATGACGAGCATGGCGACGGCCACTGCATTGGTGAGCGGGAGGGCGCGGGACATGTCCACGGGCCCTGGGTCGGGGCGACCGCGGAGGCGGGCAATCCTTCGGCGCGCCCCTTCGATGAGGGCGCCGGCCACATGCCCGCCGTCGAGCGGGGGCAGCGGAACCAGGTTGAAGACGAACAGCGCCATATTCAGCGAGGCCAGCACGGAAAGCAGGGTCGCGGTTTTCTCTTTGAGTTCGAAGCCGGGCTGTTCGGCAGAGGCGATTTCCCCGGCGAGACGGCTCACGCCCACCACACCGATCGGCCCGTTCGGGTCACGTTCGGCGGAGCTGAAGGCGGCCTGGGCAACCTCGAAGAGGCGCAGCGGCAGGGTGGCGATGAGTTTCACCGTCTGCGAGAAAGCAGACCAGGCGACGGCGGGAACCTCGGTGACAGACCGCGGAACAAGGTCCGGGGTTCCGGAAACTCCCAGGAATCCGACCTGTTCGGTGCGCAGGCTGCCATCGGGGTTGCGCACCGTATTGCCCTGGGCATCGAGCGCGGGGCGCGCATCGACGATCGGGGTGACATCGAGGGTCAGACGCTGCCCGTCCCGTTCCAGAACGACGGGGACGGTGCGGTTGCCGGCGGCGCGCACCGTTGAGGTCACATCGGACCAGGCGTTGATCTCCTGCCCGTCGATCATGAGCAGGGTGTCGCCGGGGCGGATCCCCGCGGCATAGGCCGGGGCAGCGGGGCGTCCCTCGCAGGAGGTGCCTTCCGGGGCATCGGCGGGGACCACGCACTGGGAGACGGAGGCAACGGTCGGGGTGACCGCGGGGGTGCCGATACCGCTGATCAGGATGGTCATCAGAACCAGGGCGATCAGCAGATTCATCGTCGGACCGCCGAGCATGACCACGAGTTTGCGCGGCACACTCAGCGCGCAGAAGGTGCGGTGTGCTTCCTCCGGGCCGTACTGGGAGGCTTCCCATTCCTTCGCATCCGTGGCCATCTGCTGAAAAAACCCGGTGGAGTCTTCCCGCACAGTGCCGGGCGGGTCCCCACGGTGCGGCGGATACATGCCGATCATCCGGATGTACCCGCCCAGCGGGATCGCTTTGATGCCGTATTCGGTTTCGCCGCGCACCCGCGAGAACATCGTCGGCCCAAAACCGATCATGTACTGGGTGACGCGCACCCCAAACAGTTTCGCGGGAACCAGATGCCCAATCTCGTGCAGGGCGATCGAGAGTCCGAGGCCCACGGCGAGGACCAGCACACCGAGCAGGAACAGCAGCGCACTCATGCCCGCTCCCCCGTCGGCTCCTCACCGTGCGGATCGCGCGCGGTCATCTGGGGGGCCGACGCTTGGGCGGCCGGTGTGTCTGCGGCGCATGGCGCACCGAGGGCCGCGATCCGCTGGCGTGCCGCCTGACGCGCCCATTCCTCCACCGCGAGCACGGCCTCCACGCCGCCGCTGCGCTCAGCCCGGGGACGAGCGGGATCCTCGAGCACACCGGTGATGACGTCGAGGATCCCCAGGAACGGCAGCGTGCCGCCGAGGAAAGCGTCCACGGCTTCCTCATTGGCGGCGTTGAAAACGGCCATGGCACCGCCGCCTTCGCGGTGCGCCACGCGCGCCACGCTAATCGCCGGGAAGGTGTCCTCATCCACCGGCTCGAAGGTCCACGACTGCGCTGTGGAGAAGTCCAGGGGGCGAGCGAGCCCGGGCAGTTTCTCCGGGTGCGCGAGGGCCCAGCCGATCGCATGCCCCATATCCGGCGGGGAGGCCTGCGCGATGGTCGAGCCGTCCACGAGGGTCGCCATGGAATGCACGATCGACTGGGGATGCACAACCACCTCGACCCGATCCTCGGGCAGGTCAAAAAGGAAGCACGCCTCGATGACCTCGAGAGCCTTATTGACGAGCGTTGCGGAGTTGGTCGTAATGACCGGGCCCATCGCCCAGGTCGGGTGGGCGAGCGCCTGCTGCGGGTCAACCGCTGCCAGGTCCTCGCGGCTGCGTCCGCGGAAGGGGCCACCCGAGGCGGTCACCACCAGATGGTCGATCTGATCGTGCCGCACGCCCTCAAGAGCCTGCGCAATCGCCGTGTGCTCGGAGTCCACCGGGAGCAGCTGCCCCGGGGCGGCCTCCGCTGTGACGAGCGGGCCGCCGACGACGAGGGATTCCTTATTGGCCAGTGCCAGGCGCGCACCCGAGCGCAGGGCCGCGAGAGTCGGGAGCAAACCGACCGAGCCGGTGACGGCGTTCAGAACAACATCGTCGGCGCTGAGAGAGCCGGCGAGTTCAGCCACCGCCGGGGCTCCGGCCGCCAGGCGCGGAACTGCCACGCCCTCGCGGGAGCAGGCAGTCTCCACCGCTTTCTGCACCGCTTCGGCATCGCTATCGGATGCGATCACCACATGCTCTGGCCGGTGGGCAAGCACCTGCTGCGCCACCAGCTCCGGGCGGGAACCGCCCACGGCGATCCCATGCAGGCGTGCCACCTCAGGGAAACGCGACAGAACATCCAGAGTCTGCGTGCCGATCGAGCCCGTCGAGCCCAGCAGCACCAGACGCCGCGAGGCGCTCCTACTCACGGGACGGAAGCCATCACGTCCGCAACGTGATCGAGGTACACATCCACGACCGCTTCCCGGTAACCGTCCTCCCCCTTACGGCGGCGGAAGGCGGCGCGGCGCACATCATCCACGCTCATCGGATGCCCCTCGGTGAAGTAGGCGATGAGCTGATCGCACAGGGCATCCACATCGGCCTTGTCATAGGAGGCCTCGCCGGGGGCACCCGGAGCGAAACGCTGACCGGCCGGACGCTCCAGGCGTTCCTTCAGCACCTCGGCGCGTTCGGTGAGCTGTTCCAGCCATGCCTCTTCGCCGTGCTCAGCGATCGCGTCATCACGCATCTGCAGAGCGAAAGCATCGGAGAGGCGATCCAGGGCTTCATCGACAACGCGCATGTCATACCCGCCGCGCTCCACATTGAAGCTGGCCGAGACGATATCGGAGCCGCTGAAGCTCGCATCGCGCTCCTCATAGGCGGTGCGAGCGCGGGAGAGGAAAGCATCAACCTCATGCGTGTCATAGCCGATGCTGAATCGCGAGACGCGATCGAACGAAGTGTTCACCTGTCGCTCCTTCTCGTGCTGTCGTGGCACCACTGTAGTTGCTGAAGGCCCTGGGGATGCTGAGCGGGCGGGCTACAGAAGCTGCGGCGCCTGCTCACTCTCCGCGCGGCCTGCAATCGCCTCAACGCGAGCAACCCGCGCCTCACGATCCTCACGGTGCGAATCCGATTCGATGACCTCCGCCGCGAGCTGCCCGCAGGCCCCGTCGATATCGGAGCCACGCGTGTCACGGATCGTGGCCGAGAGCCCGTTATTGCGCAGGATCTCCACGAACTGCTTCTCCACCCGCGGATCCGAGGCCGTCCACTTCGAGCCCTTCACCGGGTTCAAGGGGATCGGGTTGATATGCACCCAGCCGGTGCCGCCCTGAGCGATCAGACGATCGGCCAGCAGCTGCGCCCGGTAGGCCTGATCGTTGATGTCGCGGATCAGCGCGTACTCGATGCTCACGCGGCGGCCCGTCGCCTCGAAATACTCATGCGCAGCCGACAGGATCTCGTCCACGTCAAAGCGGGTGTTGATCGGCACCAGCTCATTGCGCAGCTCATCATCCGGTGCATGCAGGGAGACGGCGAGCGTGACCGGGATTTTCTCGGCAATCAACTTGCGTACCGCCGGGGCGAGCCCCACGGTCGACACGGTGATATGTCGGGCGCTCATCCCGAAGCCCTCCGGCGCCGGCGCATTCAGGCGCTTGCAAACCGTGGCCACCGCCCGATAGTTCGCGAGCGGCTCCCCCATCCCCATGAACACGATGTTCGTGACGCGACCCGGTCCACCCGGCACTTCACCGGCAGCGAGTTTCGCATTGGCGATCCGCACCTGCTCCAGGATTTCCGCCGTGGAGAGGTTGCGGGTCAGGCCCATCTGCCCTGTCGCGCAGAAGGGGCAGTTCATGCCGCAGCCCGCCTCCGAGGAGATGCACAGCGTCACGCGGTCGCTGTAGCGCATCAGCACCGACTCCACGAGGGAGCCGTCAAAGAGCTTCCACAGCATCTTCTGGGTGGCGCCGTGATCGGCCGACTGCATCGACACCAGTTCCAGCAGCGGCGGGAAGAAACGCTGCACGAGCTCCGCGCGACGATCCTTCGGCAGATCCGTCATGTCCTCGGGATCCGTCGTGAAATGCTCGAAATAGTGGACCGACAGCTGCTTGGTTCGGAACGCCGGAAGCCCCATCTCGGTCACGGCGTCGCGCCGCTCCTCCATGCTCAGATCCGCTAGATGAGCCGGCGGCTTGCCACGGCGCGTGGGGCGCAGCTGCAGCTGGCCGGGAGCCAGGGCAACCTTCTGACCGGGGATCGCCTCACGCGACAGGTCAGGGTTGCCGGTTCGAGGACGGGGCGCGGTCTCGGTCATGGCAGAAGGAACTCCAGCAGGATGAACGTGGTGGGGGCAGCCAAAAGGATCGAATCGATACGGTCCAGCATTCCACCGTGCCCAGGCAACAGATGACCCATGTCCTTGATGCCCAAATCACGTTTGAGCAGCGACTCTGCAAGGTCACCACAGGTGGAAAGAACCACCAGTGCAGCGCCCAGAATCACGCCCACCCACCAGGGCTCGCCGAGCGCCCAGACCAGCAGCGCCGTCGATGCGGCAATACCGGCGAGCAGCGAACCAGCAAAGCCCTCCCAGCTCTTTTTCGGGCTGATGCTGGGAGCCATCGGATGGGATCCGAAGAGCACACCCGCCACATAGCCACCAGTGTCGTTCGCCACCGGAACTAGCACCGCGAGCAAAACCAGCAGCTGCCCCTGCTCTTGCGCCAAAAGAAGCAGGGTGAAACACCCCAGGAAGGGAACCCAGGCGATCGTGAAAACGCCACCGGCCACATCGCGCAGAGCAATCAATCCCAGTGACTCACTGACCCGCCACAGGATCACGACGCACACCGCGGCAGCGGTGGCCGCCACCAGGCCCTCCACCCCAAAGACGACGGTGGAGATGACCATGCCGACCACACCCACCAAGACGGGCAGCGCCGGCACTTTCACATCCCCGCGGCCCAGGGCACGAACTACCTCGAGCACCCCGATGACCAGCACGATCGCAACAACCGCCGCGAAAACAGCCTTCGGAAGAAGGAAGAGCACCGCCAAAACTGCGCCACCGAGAAGCACCCCCACGGTAATCGCCGCCGGCAGGTTACGGCCGGGTCCGCGGTGACGTGCCGGCGGTGCCGGCTCCTCTTCCGTGGCAGGGGCGGTGGCGGGGGCAGCCTGGACGGGGCCGCGGTGCCCGCCACTCGGGGTGCTACGCGCCCCCGGCCACGTGGATGCACCAGGGACCGCCTCGCCCAGGTGGGGCGAGGCGGTCCGAGTGTTATGCGGTGTGGCGCTCACGGATGCGGTGAGACAGGCCTCAGATCGAGGCGAGCTCGGTCTCCTTCGAGTCCAGAGCCTGATCGACCTGCTCGATGTACTTCTTGGTCACGGCCTCGAGGTCCTTCTCAGCGCGCGTGCCCTCGTCCTCGCCGATCTCCTTGTCCTTGACCAGCTTCTCGATCGCCTTCTTCGCGTGGCCACGGGAACCGCGCACCGCGATACGGCCATCCTCGGCCTTGTTCTTGGCGAGCTTGATGTACTCCTTGCGGCGCTCCTCGGTCAGGGCCGGCAGCACGATGCGCAGGTTGTCACCATTGTTCGTGGGGTTCACGCCCAGATCCGACTCGCGCAGAGCGGTCTCCACCGCTGCCATCGCAGTCTTGTCGTACGGGGTCACAATCACAGTGCGAGCCTCGGGGAACTGCAGGGAGGCCAGCTGGTTCAGCGGGGTCGGCGCGCCGTAGTACTCCACGGTGATGCCCTGGAACATGGCGGCGTTCGCGCGGCCGGTACGGATGGAGGAGAACTCCTCCTTGGTGACCTCGACGGACTTGGCCATCTTGACCTCGGCGTCCTTGAGAATGCTGGCGATGTCGTCGCTCACGGGAACTCCTCGTCGATTCGTGGGTGTGGGGTCATTCTCCCGCATTGCCGGCCACCCAGGTAGGGGGGCACGCGGGACGGCGCTGGAAAACAGCGGGTAGTCGTAGGAAAACAGCGGGAAAGCAGCGGAAGGAAGAAGCGGGAAAGCGACGGAAAGCCGCGGGACGAAAGAAAAGGGAAAATCAGTCGCCGGTCACCACGGTGCCGATCCGCTCCCCGCGGATCGCGCGGGTGATCGAGCCCGACTCATCCAGGCCAAAGACCATCATCGGCTGGCTGTTATCCATGCAGAGGCTGAACGCAGTGGCATCCACAACCTTCAGGCCGCGCTGCAGGGCGTCACGGTAGGTGACATGCTCCAGACGCTCCGCGTCCGGGTTCGTGCGGGGATCAGCGCTGTAGACACCATCGACGCCATTCTTGGCCATCAGCACCTCTTCGCAGCCGATCTCCAGGGCGCGCTGAACAGCCACCGTATCGGTCGAGAAGTACGGCATGCCGGCGCCCGCACCGAAGATCACCACGCGGCCCTTCTCCAGGTGACGCACCGCCCGCAGCGGCAGATACGGCTCGGCCACCTGCCCCATCGCGATCGCGGTCTGCACTCGGGTCGACACGCCCTTCTGCTCCAGGAAGTCCTGCAGGGCCAGGCAGTTCATCACCGTTCCGAGCATGCCCATGTAGTCGGCGCGCCGACGGTCCATGCCTCGCTGAGACAGCTCCGCGCCACGGAAGAAGTTGCCGCCGCCCACCACGATGGCGCACTCCACGCCCGCGGCAACGCCCTCGGCGATCTCGCCGGCGATCCGGGAGACCACATCGGGATCCACGCCCACGGCGCCACCGCCGAACGCTTCACCGGAAAGCTTCAGCAGCACCCGGCGGCCATTGTGGCGGCGCGGCAGCACCGGGATCGGAGAGGTGATGGTCTGCGTCATGGTGGGTCCTTCCGCGCTCGGGGTCCCCAGCGATAGATCTGGGGCGTCAGCGTCAGGCCCGATGATACCGGCGCGGCCCCGCACCGAGGGTGCGGGGC
>JAEWEZ010000068.1 GCA_023389045.1 Actinomycetes bacterium | reverse complement strand
GACTGGGAAGATGCGATCACGAAGGTTGAGGGCGTGACAGGCGCGCATCTTGAGCGTGTGACGGGCGCCGAGTTCCAACGCTTCGTGCGGGGCACTATCGAGACCGAGGGGGAGCATCGTGCCGAGATCCTGCGTATTTACGGCGCTGCTATGCATGCCCTCGCGCAGGCAGCCGCTGCCTCTGGCGATGAAGAGCGAATCTGCGGTGCCGTTGTGGGCCGAGGCCGTGATGGCCACGAGGTCAATCCCTTTGACCTACGCCCCGATCTGAAGCTGAAGCGGAAGCACCTGGACGCCGTTGGCCTCAAGGATTTCCTGAACTGATATGCCATTGGTGGGTTCGGCCGGGTGTTGCGGTATTCCTGCTGAAGAGCCGAACGTGATTGCCTGGAGAGCACCCGGCGGAAGGAGCTGTGCCCTCCCAGCGGCAGAAGATTGCAGAACGACCGATGGCCGGCTGCCTCACAAATCCTCGGGTGTGAGGCAGCCGGCCATCGGTCGTGGATCAGGGAACGCGATGCTCGCGCCCAACGGTGACGACCGTGTCTCGTGACACATAGGTGCCATCCCCGAGGTACACACCCTGCAGATCATTTTGCAGAGCGCTGAGAACGGGATCGGAACTGGTGTGGCGTGCAAGGGAACCGGCGTAGCCGCCTGAGGGGTCATCGTTCTTGCCCACGGAATCGTGGTTATCCCAGAGCCACTGCATACCCTCCACCGGAGCTTCGGTTCCGGGCAGGCTCACGTCATGCACATTGGGGGCCCCCAGCCGGCTCCCGTCAACAAGTTTCCCTTGAAGATCCAGCGCAGGGATCGGATCACCATGAGAGGTGGGGAAGCCAAAGGTGACGGGAGTATGCGCCACATTGACTACCTCGGTGCTGCTTTGAGAGGGAAGCACGGTTTGCACCGGCGAGCCGACCGAGAAGGCATGGGTGACGTTATAGGTTCCGGCCTCTCCGGATGAGGAATTGAAGGTGGGATCGGCGGCGAGATGCGAGCCGATAATGCCACCCTGCGAGTGCCCCACCAGCATGACGTTGGCGCCCGCGGGAACTCCTGCCGCTTCGAGCGCAGCCCGCACATCGTCCATGGCGGCAGGATGCTGCCCGGCCACGAGGCGCAAGTTGGAAGCCCAGTCCTTCGAATTGCCCTGCGCTCCATAGGAGTTGAGATCAAGGAAGCCGGCGCCCTCGGTGGGCGGGATCTGAACGATGTAACTGGGTTCGCCTCCGTGGGCGCTCTGAATCTCCTGGATCCCAATCTGACCTGCAGAGAGCGGGTTGCTGTCCGGATTGTCCAATCGCAGTTCATTGTTGCGAAGGATCAGATCCTGGAGAGTGTCGGGGCTGGCGCCCGGGGTGGCCGAGGTGTCGACCCCGTGCACGATACCGCCGCCACGATCATCGAGGAACGGAGTGTCTTTCCCGGTCACAGCTTCGTAAAGGCCAACGCCAAGCGACCCGGTGGTGAGCAGCCCGCCGGCGATCAGTTCCGAGACCGCGGGGACCCGCTCACCGGTCGCCCAGTCTTCCAGCATCCCCCCGAAATGCTCGGCGTCGCGTTGGAACTGCTTCAGGCCCTCGGTGTTGATCCCGAGCTTTTCGCCCAGCCCGATACCGAAGTCCATCCCCTTGTCGAACACATTGCCGATCAGATCGCTTGCGACGCTCGCGCCGCTGGAGAACAGATCCTCTACCGGGTTTTCCAGCCAGTTCGGTATCCACGGGTTATCCGTGTGTCGGTAGCCCGCACCATTGCTCTCGCTCTGCCCCGGGGGAAGGGTGCTTTCCTTTTCTGCCGGACCAGACTCAGAGCCGTCTCGTGCGGAGGTGACATCTTGCTGATCGGCTTGCCCTTCGAGCTCGCCGGCCAGGGTTTGGATCTGCTCGATCATGGTGCCGATGCGCTGCTGAGACAGTGTCTTCCACTGGTCGCGGAAGCTGTCTGCATCGTGACCGACCCACTGCGCGGAGTTCACCGCTGTGGTGAGGCGCTCCGACAGATTTGTGACGCGCTCCCCCTCGGTGCGCATGCGCTCGGCATGGTCGCGCGCCTGCTCTGGGTCCATCCCCAGGAAACCGCTCATCGGTCACCCACCTCATTCTCGTTCTTATCCTGGGCAGCGCTGCCCGAGGTGTCGTCGTGACTTTCTGCGGATGCCGGTGGGGGAGCGGGCACGCCGAGGGCGAAGGACAGCCCTTCTTCCAGCAGAGGCAGAACCGTGCCGAGCACATCGCCCGGTGCAACCGGAAGAACCTGCACAACGTGTGAGGCCTCCGGCGCATCGGTGCGATACATGCCCAGTTCTCCAACCGTCCATAGCCGGGTGAAGTTTGCCGATTCCGCAGCCGTACGCCCCGCCTGCGCATCGGTGTCGTCATCTCCCGCGACGTTCGTGCGGCGATGCACGGTGAGGGAGAGGGACGCACGGTCGCCCTGCGCCGTGAGCGCATCACGCAAACGCTCATCGAGACCCTCCAACTGCGCGAAAGCCTCGGCGGGGGCGACGCCCTTCTCCAGCAGAGCGCGCAGCTGGTCGAAGTGCTCTGGCTGAAGCCGCAGTGCAGCTCCGGGAGATTCCTGCGTGAGCAGGGGAGGTGCCGCGAGCGGACCCGCGGGCAGGAGCTGAGCGATCACCTGCGGCACATCGGTCACAGGAACCCATCGCCACTGTGAGGGCTCCTCCGTGCCGGGCTTTTCGTTGTCTTCTTCCACGGTGGCACGCTCGCCGTGAAGTCCCACGCGTACGCGCCGCGTACCGGTGGAGGTCTGCACGGCCAGCACCAAAACAGAGGGGGCTGTGAGATGCGCGGTGAGGAGTTCAAGGTCGGCATCGCTCACTGCAGGCACAGGCAGCGCGGCCGCTGGGTCCTCCAGGGCCCTGTAAATCGGATTCAGCTCGCCACGATCGTGGCCCGTTTCCAGAACCGCTGCGCATGCACTCGCCGTGGAGATCTGCATTGCCGTCATCGCATGCTCCTTTGCTGTGTTCCTCGGTGGCCGTCACAAAGGAGCGGCATCGTCCTGACGATAGTCATCGTGGGGCCCTGGCCAGCATAGACACCCGCTCGTTGCTAGGAACATGGGGAGTAGTCCCCATGGGGCTCACCGGCGTCGTTTCCACCGGCTTGTCATAGCCCGCCCCCATCAGGCGTGGGCCCGCAGTGTTCCCAGAGAACTCAGCGCCGGTGTTCCCGATGTCCGCGCCGAGCTGGGCGCCACTGTCATAGAGGTAGGGCCGCAGATCGGGGTCCGAAAGAACCGGTTCAGCCGACTCCTCCCACCACTGCTTAACGCCCTCGCGCAACTCATTCGTCTTCTTCCCAATCTCTACGCCGAGCCCCGTCACGCCGGTCTTCACGTCTTGCCAAGCCTTCTCACCGAATTCCCGCAGCTCCTCGACCTGTTCTCTATCCATCTGGATGGGAGGGCCGCCGATGGGGTAGGGCTCGATGGGGCCGAACTCGGGTAGCTTGATCGGGCCGAAGGGGAGGGGGGCAGGGCCACCCACCCTGAGACGAGTACCCGTGCCGTTGGCAACGGTAGCGAGATTGTCCTGCCACGTGTTGGAGCCCTCTCCACCTGAGGCCATCTCTTGCTGCTCTGCTTCTCGGCGGAGTTCCTCAACGATGGCCGCGAGATCATCAGCCTGGGCGTTGACCTGTCCGTTGATCACCTGCTGAGCGTTCTCGCGGAACTCCTCGGCGTCTGCACCATTCCAGGTGACGATCATGATCAACCGCGTGAGGCGCTCTGCCAGATCGCGCATTTCCTCCACACCACGCAGGCAGTCTTCAGCAAAAGCGGTGACTTCCTCGGGATCCATTCCCCAAAACGTGCTCATCGCAGGTTCTCCCCTCGCATCACGGAATCGATGTGTCGTGCGTTGTTCATGGCCTGGCCTTTCCGGTGTGGCTGTCTGTGACGGTCATGACGCTAGGCAGCGGGGAGCGGCGCATCCAGGGGAGGCGAATCACGGTGGAAAACTCTGATTTTGGAGGAAACGCGCCCGCTGATCCCCGTACGATCAACACGTCCTGTCGGCATGCTTGAGCAACGCAACCCCGCGGTGCTCTAAACAGCCCCGACACCTGCCCGAATACACCTGCCCGAAGACCGGAAAGCTGCACGGTTTCGACCCCACGGCCCGACGGCTTCACGATCTGCGAACCACGGAGCAGGCGGTTCCACCGTCGGCCCCACACCACCACGCACCACCGCCAGGCCCGCGAGTACCGAGCCCGGTTGCCAGGAGTTTCCCGATGCCTCGATCTGCCCCCGTTCTGTCCCCTGAGATGCGCGAGGTCTACGCCGCTCTGCTCGAGCGCGCCCCCGAGAACCGGATCGCACCGGACCTCTCCCGGATTCGTCGGGTGATGGAACTGATGGGCAATCCGCAACACTCGTACCGCAGCATTCGGATTGCCGGAACGAATGGAAAAACCACCACGGCACGGATCGCGGAGCGCATCCTGCGTGAAACGGGCCTGCGTACAGGGCGCACCACCAGCCCCCACCTGCACTCCCCAGCGGAGCGGATCGCGATCGACGGTCAGCCGATCAGCGAAGAGGACTTCATCCAGGCTTACCGCGATGTGGAGCCCTTCGCGCAGATCGTGGATCAGGAGCAGCTCGATGCGGGCGGCGTGCGACTGACCTTCTTCGAGTACCTCACCGCCATGGCCTTCCAAGCCTTCGCGAGCGCCCCCGTGGATGTCGCCGTGGTGGAAACCGGGCTCGGCGGCACCTGGGATGCCACCGGCGTGGTCGATCCGGATGTCTGCGTCGTGACCACCATCGGCCTGGACCACCAGGACTACCTGGGCGACACGATCGCGGACATCGCCGGAGAAAAGGCCGGGATCCTCACCCCTGATGCCATCGCCGTGATTGCGGCCCAGCCGCACCCGGATGCCGCGGAGGTACTGCGTGAACGCGCCGCCGAACTGGGCTGTGAGATGGCCGTGGAGGATGAGCAGATCGGTGTGCTCTCGCGGATGCCTGGCGTGGGCGGGCAGATGATGAGCCTGCAGGGCATCGCCGGACGGTACGAGGATGTGTTCTGCTCCCTGCTCGGTGAGCATCAGGCGCACAATGCGCTGCTGGCGGTAGCCGCCTGCGAAGCCCTGCTGGGCGGTGGTGAGCAGGCCCTGGACGGTGAGGTGCTGGGTGCGGCTCTTGCCTCGGTCACCTCACCGGGCCGCGCCGAGGTGGTGCGTCAGGCGCCAACGATCCTGGTGGATGCCGCGCATAACCCGCAGGGCGCTGAGGTGCTGGTGCGCACTGTGCGTGAGAACTTCCGTTTCACCCGCACGATCGGCCTCGTCGGTGTGCTGCGTGAGAAGGACGCCGAGGAAATCCTCGCGGTTCTCGAACCGCTGATGGACACGATGGTTATCACCGCCTCGAGCTCCCCGCGCGCCATTCCCGCCGATGAACTCGCGGATCTCGCCCGCGACGTGCTCGGTGATGAGGACAGGGTGGTGGAGGCGCCGAGCCTGCCCGATGCGATCCAGGCGGCGGTGGATCTCGCGGAGGCCGAGGGCGATCAGTTCGGCGGGGTGGTCGTGGCCGGTTCGGTGACGCTCGCCGCCGAGGTGCGCGATCTGCTTGGCCTGGCAGGGGAGGTGTGAGCATGTGGGAGGTTTTCACTCCGTCGCCTCGTCAGGGCGGGGCGCAGCGGATCCTCAGCGCCACCAGCCTCGTCGTGGAAGGGCTTGTGCTCTTCTTCGCCATCCTGGTCGCGCATCAGCTGAGCCCCGAGACGCGAGCGCTCATGTGGGGCGGCGGTTTGGTTCTGGTTGTTGCCTTCATCCTCTGCGCTGGCATGCTCCGGCGCGGTGCCTGGGCGTACGTTCTTGGGCTGCTGCTGCAGATTCCGCTGATCCTCGCGGGTTTTGTGGTGACCCCGATGTGGGCGGTCGGTGCTGCTTTCGCGCTCCTGTACGTCTTCGGGATCGTCAAGGGGCATCAGCTGGATAAGGAAAAAGACGCGATCGATGCGCGCTGGTTTGCTGAGCACGGCGGTGCCGACGGGACCCGTGGTGCCGACGGGACCGACGGGACACACAGCGCCCCTGGTGGTCCCTCGGGCGGTGGTGATCGGGGCGCCGACGGGGCCGCGGGTGGAGGGCCGACGGGGCGTTAGACGGCTTCTGCATCGCCGCAGGTGATCTGCGCGGATTCGCCCTCTCAGGCCTTGGGGCGTGGCCCGTTTTGAGGCGCCACGACCCTCCCGGGCACAATCCGGTCTCATTCAAGGACTAACGGACTGACATCTGACGTCTGATGTGTGTATCGTGACTGTGAACCACCGGGGGCGACCCTCGCGCCGCACCCGATGAACGCCGCCGACACCCCGCCGCCGGGGCCGGCGCCGCATTCGAAGGAGAATTCGTGGACACACCCGGACTCGGCGCACTGAACTGGGCCGTCATCATCATTTACCTGCTGGCCATGCTCGGCGTGGGCATCTACTTCACCCGCCGCGCTTCCGCCAGCACCGACTCCTACTTCACCGCAGGCGGACGCATCCCCGCCTGGGCCGCCGGCTTCAGCATCTACGCAACCACGCTCTCGGCCATCACTTACATGTCCACCCCGGAGCAGGCCTACCTCAATGACTGGGCCTACGCCGCCGGTAACCTCGCAATCTTCGCGATCGTGCCGCTGCTCGTGTACTTCTACGTGCCCTTCTTCCGCAAGCTCGACGTGGTCACCGCCTACGACTACCTCGAAGAGCGCTTCAACCCCGTGATCCGCGTTCTCGGCTCGCTGATGTTCGTGCTCTTCCACATCGGCCGTATCGCCGTGGTCGTCTACCTGCCGACCCTCGCGATCACCTCCGTAACCGATATGAACCCGCTGCTCATCGCCGGTGCGGTGGGCGTGCTCGCCGTGATCTACACCTTCCTGGGTGGCATCGAAGGCGTCATCTGGGCCGATGTGATTCAGGGCATCGTGCTGCTGCTCGGCGCCGTGGTCATCCTCGTGGCCGGCTTCCTCGTGATCGATGGCGGCATCGGCACCGTGATGGCGGATGCGATTGCCGACGACAAGTTCATCTCCGCCAAGAACTTCGACCTCACCTCGGTGGCGGCCGCGTCGATCCCGATCATCTTCATCGGCCAGATCTTCAACAACCTGTACCAGTACACCGGTAGCCAGGACGTGGTGCAGCGCTACCAGACCACCGCCGATGAGAAAGCCACCCGCAACTCCCTCATCACCAACGGTGTGCTCGCCCTGATCACGATCCCGCTGTTCTACGGCATGGGCACCATGCTCTACAGCTACTTCAAGCACAGCGCGCCGCTGCCGGAGGGCGTGAACACCTCAGCGATCGTTCCCTACTTCGTGGTGCATGTGCTGCCGGCCGGCATCTCCGGCCTGGTGCTCGCCGCCATCTTCGCGGCGGCGCAGTCCACCCTGTCCTCCTCGATGAACTCGATTTCCGCCTGCCTCACTGTGGACGTCTGGGACCGCTTCATGGTTCCGCGTGGGCATAAGGCCGCCTCGGTGAACCTCGCTCGCGGCATCATCATCGTTTCGGGCCTTGCCGGTGTGGCTGTCTCCCTGTACCTGGTCGCCTCGAACCAGGCCGAGACTTGGAACCTGTTCCTGTCGATCATGGGCCTGTTCGGTGTGCCGCTCGCGGCCGTCTTCGCCCTCGGGATCTTCACCCGTCGCTCCCGTGCGGTGGGCGTCCTGCTGGGCCTTGCAGCCGGCTCGGTGATCGCCTGGTTCGCCCAGGGCGCAGGCACCAGCCCCTTCATGGTCTCCACCCTCG
>JAEWEZ010000054.1 GCA_023389045.1 Actinomycetes bacterium | reverse complement strand
GCCCCGCCCTGCCCTGAAGGACACTGATATGAGCGACCTCGCCGTTCACGAAACCCCGATCCCCGGCCTGCTGGTCATCGACCTGCCCGTGCACGGCGATGCCCGCGGCTGGTTCAAGGAGAACTGGCAGCGGGAAAAGATGATCGCCCTCGGCCTGCCCGATTTCGGCCCCGTGCAGAACAACATCTCCTTCAACCAGGCCGAAGGTGTGACCCGCGGGATCCACGCCGAGCCGTGGGACAAGTTCATTTCGGTGGGTACCGGGCGCGTTTTCGGCGCCTGGGTGGATCTGCGGGAGGGGCCGACGTTTGGTCAGGCCTACTGGCACGAGATCACCCCCGAGGTCGCGATCTTTGTTCCGCGCGGGGTGGGCAATGCCTTCCAGACCGTGGAAGCACCGGCCGCCTACACCTACCTGGTGAACGACCATTGGTCGCAGTCTGCACAGGAGCAGTACACCTTCCTGAACCTCGCGGATGAAACGGTGGCGATCCCCTGGCCGATCCCGCTGGAGAAAGCCGAACTCTCCGCCAAGGACCAGGCCCATCCGCGCCTGGCTGAGGTGACCCCGGTGCCGCCGCGGCGCACCCTCGTGGTGGGAGCGAATGGGCAGCTCGGCAAGGCGCTCGCCGAGCTGTGGGCGGATCGCGCCGATGTGGATCTGGTGGGGCGTGACCGCCTGGATATTGCCAGCACTGAAAGCGTTGCAGCCTTCGACTTCGCGCCCTACGGGGTGATCGTGAACGCCGCGGCGATGACGGCGGTGGATGCCGCCGAGCAGCCCGAGGGCCGCCGCGCCGCCTGGGCCACGAATGTGACAGGCGTAGGGCGCCTGGTAGAGGCGGCCCGGGCACAGCGCGCCCTGCTGGTGCACGTGTCCAGCGATTACGTGTTCGACGGCACCCGCCAGGTGCATGAGGAGAGCGAAGCGCTCAGCCCGCTCGGTGTGTATGGGCAGACGAAAGCCGCCGGCGACGAACTCGTGCAGACCCTCCCGCAGCACTATGTGGTGCGCACCAGCTGGGTGGTGGGCGCCGGCGCGAACTTCGTGGACACCATGGTGAAGCTCGCGGAACGCGGCATCGCCCCGTCGGTCGTGGATGACCAGGTGGGTCGCCTGACCTTCACCCGTGACCTGGCTGCCGGCATCGACCATCTGATCCGCACCCGCCCCGAAGCGGGCGTGTACAACCTCAGCTGCGCGGGGGAGCCGAGCAGCTGGGCGGGGATCGCAGCCGAGGTGTTCGAGCGCAGCGGGCATGAGGCCTCGCGAGTGACCCCGGTGAGCACCGAGGCCTACTACGCCGATAAGGGCGGAACCGCGAATATCGCGCCGCGCCCGGCACACTCCACCCTCGACCTCGCCAAGATCCAGGCCACCGGGTTTAGCCCGCGGGATTGGCGCGAGGCGCTCGCCGAGCATCTGGGCGGCTGACCGAGAGCCGCGGGACGGCGCGGTGTCTTCATACGCTTCCCGTGCCATGATCGGGGCATGACAGCGACCAGACGCGAGCGGGTCATATGCCGTGCCTCTGCCCCTGTGCGCAGCCGAGAGGGTGAGCATGCGGGGCGAGTGCGGGGTACCTCTCTGCATGGTGCGGTGGAGCCCCGGGAGGAGGGGCCGCAGGTCAGGGCCGAGGAGCGACCGATAACCATCAGCGCGTTCGGGTTGCAGGAGAGTGGCTCCGCAGGGGGTGGACAGGCCTTTTCGCACACGGACGACAAGCTGCGGAACACCCTGGGTTTAGTGGGCCTGTCATGAGAATCCTCCTGCTCACGCACTATTACTGGCCGGAGTTTGGGGCACCGCAGCGGCGGTGGTCATCACTGGTTCAGCGCTTTATCGCGGAGGGGCATGAGGTGCTGGTGGTGGCCCCTCCTCCCCACTACCCGCACGGGCAATTGCGTCACCAGGCGTTGCAGGAGCACCCGATTGGCCGGTTGGATCGCGGCCCGCATGGGGAGCCGATTCTTCGGACCCTCTTTTTGCCCCACGGCCAGGGCCTTGTGAGCCGAAGTGCTGATCAAGCGGTAGCTGCTGCCGATGCGGTATGGAGGCTGTGGTGGACGCTCCGCCCTCGCCGTCGCCGGTGAGGCGTGGGACCTCGTGCTCATCGACTGTGCCCCGAGCCTCGATCAGCTCACCATCAACGCCCTGGCCGCCGCCGACATCGCCGCAGCCGTCACCGAGGCGGCCCAAAACTATCCCTAGACCGTTTTCGGGAAATCGACTAGAACGGACTTAGCACCGAGCGAGAGGAGCACCCCGTGGCCACCAAGACCGCAACCACCGCAACCACCACGGCCGAGCGCGAGCGGCGCGTGGCCGAGGCGATCCATAGCGTCGAGATGGAGGGTCTGCCGGTGACGGCTGCCGGCCGCCAGGACGCCGCCGAGTACGTCGCCGGTCGCATCGACTCTGACGAGCTGGTGGCCCGCGCGCGCGCACGCTATGGCCTCGACTGAGTTCGTCGACCCGTATCTCGATCCCGAGACGGGTCTGCTGAGGAACAAGGTCGGCGCACAGACGAAGGTCGCTCTCGATGAAGCCGAGGGTGACCTGTCGTTTGCCCGTTTGGTGCAGCTCATGGATCACCCGGTGAAGCCGACCGGCGACCTCGACGAGTTGCGCGCGATCCACCGCCATCTGTTCCAGGACGTCTACGACTGGGCGGGGGAGCTGCGCACGGTCGACATTCGCAAGAACGTGGAGGGAGCCTAGTTCTTCCTTCCGGTGTCGATGATCGGCCGCGCCGCCAGCTACGCCGAGGGCGAGCTGCGTGCCGACCACGAGCTGCGCGGCATGAGCCGCGAGCAGTTCATCGACCGCCTGTCATACCACTACGACCAGCTCAACTACGTGCACCCGTTCCGCGAGGGCAACGGCCGGACGCAACGAGTGTTCTGGAACCGCGTCGCCCGCGACGCCGGCTGGCAGCTCGACTGGCGCGAGGTGCACGGTGCGACCAACGATCAGGCGAGCCGAGCGGCATCCGAGCAGCGGGACTTCGGGCCGCTGCTCGAGATGTTCGATCAGATCGTCAGCAAGGCAACCCCGCCGGGCGAACGAGACGCCGCTTGGCGCGCCGCAGAGTGCGCGCGGCTGTCGTTCCCCACGAGCGCCACCGAGGCCGTGCGCCGGTCCCAGAGCGGCCCGCCTGGCGCGCCACAGGCACGCACCACCATGCACATGCCAGGGCAGAGCTACCGAGGGCCTGGCAACGACGGACCAGGAGTGAGTCGATGACCCGTGTCGGTTACGCGCGGGTGAGTACGCGCGAGCAGAATCCCGAGGCTCAGGAGGTCGAGCTGCGCGTCGCAGGAGCGACGCGAGTGTTCGTCGATCGTGACGAGTCGAGCCGCGTCAAGGATCGGCCGCAGTGGGTCGCGTGCCTGGACTATCTGCGCTCGGGTGACACGCTCTTGGTGCGTCGGCTGGATCGCATCGCGGGCAGTGAGAGGATGGCCATTGAGACGATCAACGACCTGGCCGAGCGCGGCGTGAACATCCGCAGTCTGACCGAGCCGGACATCGACACGACGACGCCGATGGGCCGAGCCCTGTTCGGCATCGTCGCCGTGTTCGCTCAGCTCAGGGTCGACACGATCAGAGAGAACACCAAGCGGGGTCTGGCACACGCTCGCGCTCAGGGGCGCGTCGGTGGCCGGCCGTCGGTGATGACCCCGAAGCGCGTCGCCGCTGCTGCGCAGATGCGCGGCGAGGGAAATACCCTCGCGCACATCGCGGCAGTGCTCGGAGTCGGCAAGTCGACGGTGGCTCGCGCGCTGGCCAAGCTCGACAAGGAGGCCCCGGAGCGGGTCTGAGCTGTGTGAGAATCACGGCGTCAGGGGGAGGGGGAACCCTGCACCCAACTAGGCCGTGCACGGGCCGCACTAGCGTGACCGCAACGTGTCCCGATGACGTGACGGTGCGGCCGGTGTGCGGGCGGTCACTGAGGGTCCCGCTGTCCACCTGTGGGCGGGTCCGGCCCCGGCGATAGCCGGAGCCGTCCACAGGTGGTCAGGGGGTGAGGCTACGCACCTACAGCCTGCAGGCCCTCAGAGCCTCTGTGGAGGCCGACATCCGCCGGGTGGCCCTCCTGGCAGGCATCGGCCGCGAGACGGCTCGCACGGCGCTGCTGCGCCTCGTGGATGACGGCTGGATCGTCCAGGCTCAGGCAGCCGGACCTCGTGCTCATCGACTGTGCCCCGAGCCTCGATCAGCTCACCATCAACGCTCTGGCCGCCGCCGACATCGCCGCAGCCGTCACCGAGGCCGACCGCTTCGCCTCGCACGGGCTCGTGCAGCTCATCCAGACCATCGGATTGGTCCGCCAGCACTACCGGCCCTCCCTGCGCCTGACGGGCGTCATCGTCAACCGCTACCGCCCGCGCGAGCGCGAGGCCCGCACCTGGCTCGACGAACTGCGCGGCGCATCGGAGGCCATGGGTTTCCCGCTGCTGGACCCGCCGATTCCGTACCGCGCCGGTATCGCTGCCGCGATGGCCGCCGGGGCCGGCATCGACGAATGGACCGCCATGTCCCGTGCGCAGCGCGACGAGCTTGCGGCCCTGTACACCGCCCATCTGCACACCATCACTCAGGAGGCGTGACCCCATGGCCACCACCGACAAGCCCCGCAAGTCCAGCCCGTTCGCCGGGGGCAGCCCCGTCAACCCGCCCGCGCCGACTCCGGCGCGCGAGGAGCAAGCACCGGCGCCGGCGGCAGCCTCGAGCGGGAAGAAGTACCCGCCCAAGGTCACGTTCTACCAGCCCCAGGACGACACCGCCCGGATGCGCGGCGCCTTCCGCCACACCGACCGCGAGGAGGGCGACCGCAGTCTCTCCGACTTCATCCACAAGGCCGTCATGGCCGAGGTCGAGCGCCGCGAAAAGAAGTACAACAGCGGCAAGCCGTTCCCCGACCTTGAAGCCGGTAGCATCCCGCGCGGCCGCCCGATGGGGGAGTGATCGTGAGCGAGACCCAGGGCAAGGATGACGGCGCACCCGCCATCGGCCGCCGTTTCCTCACTCTCAAGGACGTCCAGACCATACTCGCGATCAGCCGCAGCCAGGCCTACGCGCTCGTCAGGTCGGGTGCTCTTCGCGCGATCCGCGTTGGCGGCCGAGGCCAATGGCGCATCGAATCGGAAGAGCTAGAGGCGTATATCCAGCGCGCCTACGCTGAGACAGCGGAGGCCATCGCCTAGGACGGTCGGAGTCCGCAGTGAGACACGGCAACCGCGCCCGGAAGAACCTCGACTTGAGAGCTGTTCCAGAAACGAAGAGTTTCGGGACGTCCCGGGGCGCCACTTAGCGATCACAATCAGACGCAGGAGCGGTCGTCCCGAAAGGCGTCCCAGAACTATCGTGTCCCAGAACCTACATGCAACGTTTCTGGTCCAATCGATAGCGTTCCCTATCGCTTTCCGCTAGACTGTGGAGTGAGGAGGTGGTCTTGATGACCGATATCAACACTGATCGTCGGGGTCGGCGGGTGCGTCAGCTGCGCAGCCGGCGCGACCTGATCGAGCTGGACATCCGCCGCGAGGTGAAGCAGCTCCGCAGGGACGGGCTGTCCGAGCGGGAGATCGCTGCCCTGGTCAAGGTCTCGCAGCCGACCATCCACAAGATGCTCGAGGTGGCGGACAGGGACCTCGATCCGCTCGAGGGCTTCAAGGGTGCGACGCCGTTGGAGATTTGCCAGCGCTACGACGCGGGGGAGTTCGGCCGCGACGAGCTGGTCGACCAGCTCGTGCGCTTCCCCTACGCCAAGGGCGGGAAGACGGATGGGTACGACTGGCTGGTCGTGGACCCGCCTGGCACTTGGTCGGAGATCTCGCAGGCCGTCGATCGAGGGTTCATCGACGACGACATCTACGAGGCCGTGTTCAATCGTCGTCATGGACTCTGAGGAGATACAGCGTCACGTCGATGCCGTTCGCGCGCTGGCCAAGCCGGGCGCAGCCCTGGGGCCGGACGCGCCGACATCCAGCATCGCAAACCCGCTGGACCAGAACCACCTCTGGGACGTTTCTGGTTCCCGATCTAGACTGATCCGTACGGCCGCTAGGAGGACGCCATGAGCGAGCAGAACACGACGATGAACCTCGAGGGACGCTGGCCCGAGCTGTTTGAGCCCCTGACCCCGCAGCAGCGTCGCGCCGTCGTGCAGGCCCTCGCCGCGAACTGGCACGAGGGCTGGCAGCCGAACTACCAAGACGTGCGCGACCTTGTCGATTTCACTACCGGTGCGATCACCGGCGACGAGTACGACCGCAGGTCCCTGGCGAGGGTAGGGCTGACCGCGCAGCGGGCCGGCTGATGCCAGACTTCACCACGTGGGAGTCGTATTTCTACCCCGAGACGATCGACGCGTATGGGCAAGGTGTCCTGCGCAACCGCTACGAACTTCGCGATGCAGCTGCCCTTCGTGCTATCGAGTACCACCGCACAGCACGACGGACTAGCGAGCTTCACAGCGGCGCGGTGACCATCCCACGTACCTACGACGCGCGGCACGTTCGTGCGATCCATGCGCACCTTTTCCAAGACGTCTACGAGTGGGCGGGACAGCTCCGCACCGTGGACATGGCCAAGGGCCCCAAGGGCTTCTTCGCCAACGCAGAGAACGGCTCCCGAGACATCCCCGAGGCGCTGCACCAGATGGCGCGCAGCGTCCGCGCCGTGGACTGGCAGCGCGCCGACCGCTCACAGTTCTCCCAGGGCATCGCGGAGGCCTTCGCGTGGCTGAACCACGCCCACCCGTTCCGGGAGGGCAACGGTCGCGCCACGAAGGAGTTCCTGCACAACGTCGCGGCCCAGTCCCCGCGATTCGCGCTCGACTTCGAGCGCGTCCCCCCGGGCACATGGAACCACTTCTCGGACCTCAGCCGGCCGAACCCGGGGGAGCGGACTCCTCACCCCGAGGAAATGCACCCGGTGTTCCGTCGTCTGACGATCGACCGGCCCGGCGGCCATTGAGCAGCCGGTCCTTCTGGCCCCACTCGTTCACCGCTGCTGGACGCGAGCTTCCCGAGCCCTGCGACGGATGCGACCCGGCAGGCGTCCACGCGCCGGCAGGAGTCCATGAGTGACCGTCTGTCGCGGTGGCTGCACCGTGACCGCGGGCCAGAGGAGCGCGACCGATGAGCACTCTCATCGGCTACGCCCGCGTCTCCCGCCGCGAGCAGAACCCTGAGGCACAGGAGGCCGAGCTACGCGCCGCCGGCAGCGCCGGCGGAATTCGGAGTGCCGGCGAAGCTCAGCGGTCGGTGGGATCCTCAGGGGCATTCGAAGAGTCATCTGCGGAGTCATCCGCGGAGGTCAGATCCTCCGACGGCTCCGTGCTCTGCGCGGGATCAGCCGCAGAGCTGCGGCGTCGCGCCACGGCACCCCAGATCGCAAAAGCGATGCCCAGCACAACCACGATCACACCAATGGCAATCGGCCAGCGCAGATTCTGGCCGGTCTCGGCCAGATCTGCATCGCGCTGATCAGCACCCGGGGCGGGGGACAGCAGGCCTCGCGCGCGGTCCGCAGCTCGCGCTCCCGCCTCTGCACCGCGGGAGGTGCCACCGTCGGCCCCGGGTCGCGTCGGCAGGGACGTGCCCGTTCCGCCGCCATCGCGGCCGGGCGCACCGGTCGTCGGGGGAACCGACGGGCTGGCGTCGTCATCCGGGGAGGGGGCGGGCTTTTCCGTCGGGTCCGGCGTGGTCGTCGGCTCTTCCGTGGGCTTCGGGGTGGGCTCGGTGGTCGGCGCCGTGGTCGGATCAGCGGTCGGGGTCTGCGTGGGCGGCTCCGACGGGGTTTCTGTGGGAGTCCCCGTCGGCTCGTCAGTGGGCTTTTCCGTCGGCTCCTCCGTGGGAGTGCCCGTGGGCTGCTCCGTGGGAGTGCCCGTGGGCTGCTCCGTGGGGGAGCCTGTGGGCTGCTCCGTCGGACCCTCCGTGGGATCCCCGGAACCGGCACCCACGACGGTCACCGTCGCAAAAGCCTGCTTCGCGGAGGCGGTGCGCATTTGCACCTGGTGCTTACCGAGCTGCCCAAAGCTCAGGCGCACCGAAACGTCCCCGTTCTCATCGGGGCGGGCCTGCGCCACACGCGTTCCGTCCACATAGAACTGCACCGTTCCGCCACCGGTGCACTGCCCGGTCAGCGTGGAAGAGCCACCGACGTCCACCTGCGCGGGAGAGGCCGTGAGCGTCGGAGCGCCACACACGCCGTGCACCGTCGCGGGGCCGTCAGCCCATCCCTGCTCGGGAACCACTGCGGAGATTCCCAGGCAGCATCCACCGGCGAGGAGCACACTGGCTGCTGCGCGAGCAGGAATGTGGGTCCATCGAGCCGACACGATGAGCGCCTCCAGACGTGGTCGACGGCCTGGGGTGAGGCAAAGCCGACCGTGGTGAACGGAACAGAGGTCGGGGTGCAATCCAGCATCTCGAGCGCCACACGATGGCCGCGCTTCCGGAGCCCGCACGATCCCGACCACACCTACCCTAATGGCAGGGGCCCTCCCTGTCGCCCCCCGTCCCACCGGGTGTAAGCCACCACCCCACGAGCCACCTGCGATGACTAAGGAGCCGGCATGACGCAGCCACGCACTCCCGCAGCACCGAGACATGCCGCCCCCGCGTCCAGTCATGCCGCCCCCGCAGCCACGCAGGGCCTGCTCAGTGAGGGTGAAGCGCGGGAGATTGCGCAGACCGCACACGCCGTGATCGACGAGGTGACCGGGGTGATCGAGGGGAAGGCCACCACGGTGCGCCTGGCGGTGCTCGTGCTCCTGGCCGGTGGGCACCTGCTGATCGAGGACATCCCCGGAGTGGGCAAAACGATGCTCGCCAAATCCCTGGCCGCCGCCCTCGGCGCCGGAAGCCACCGAATCCAGTTCACCCCGGACCTGCTGCCCGGGGATGTGACCGGAGCGAGTGTGTTCAACCAGGCCAGCGGTAGCTTCGAGTTCCGCCCCGGCGCCGTCTTTACCCAGGTACTGCTGGCCGATGAGATCAACCGCGCCTCTCCGAAAACCCAGTCGGCCCTGCTGGAGGCGATGGAAGAGCGCCAGGTGACGGTCGACGCCACCACCTATGACCTGGGGGAGCCGTTCATGGTCGTGGCCACGGCGAACCCCGTGGAAATGGACGGCACCTACGCACTCCCCGAGGCGCAGCGAGACCGCTTCCTGGCCCAGACCTCGATGGGATACCCGGTGCCGGCAGCCGAAACCCGGATGCTTGCCGCCCAGACCGGCCCCGTGCCCGAGGGGGACCACGACGTTCTCGACGCCCTGACCGCTCGCACCACCCCGGAAGCGGTCGCCGCGCATGTGCGCCAGGTGCGGCGCGTGCACACCGCCGAACCGCTTCTGCAGTACGTGGTGGCCCTGGCCGATGCCACCCGCAGCCACCCCCAGGTGGTTCTCGGAGCCTCGCCGCGTGCCGCCGTGCACCTGGTGCGCGCCGCCAAAGCGCATGCCGTTCTGGACGGCCGCGTGTTCGTGGCCCCCGAGGATGTGCGCGCTGTGATCGAACCGGTCTGGCGCCACCGCCTGCACCTGACCCCGCAGGCCCTCTCCCGAGGCGCCAGCGCCGGTGAGGTGCTCGCGCAGGTGCTCGCCCAGACCGATGTGCCGTGAGCACACGGCGCGACCGCCACGACAGCCGCCCCCGTCGGGATATTCCCCGCCCTGGCCTGCGGCTGCTACCCACGCTGCGCGCCGTGAGTCTCGCCGTACTCGCGGTGGCGCTGTGGATCCTGGGGGATGTGACAGCGCTGGCGGCGCCGCGTGCGCTCGCCGCCGGTCTTCTCATCGCGCTGCTGCTGGGCTTTGCCCTGATCCTTCCGGCGGCGATCCGTTTACGCCCCAAGCGGCAGGTGCGAGATAGCGATGTGCCCGTGGGCGGGGTGCTCAGCGTGCAGCTTGAGCTTCCCGCCGGGGCGCCCGCGGGTCTGCTTCCGCTCGGGCGCGGTGCCGTGCGCGCACATCTGCCGGAGGCGCTGGGCGGCACCGGCGATCTGTCCTTGACTCGACGCATGCCGCACCGCCTGCCGGTGCGACGTCGCGGTGTACACGCCCTCGGGCCGCTCACGGTGGCGATCCGCGATCCGCTCGGCCTGTTCCATCTGCGGCGTACCCTGCACGATGATGCCCAGGTCACGGCGCTTCCCGCCGTGGAGGAGGTGAGCGCTCCCGCTGCCCGCGCAGCTGGGATCGCCATGGAGGGAAGCCACTCGGCTCCTCCCTCCCCGGGGGCGGGCGAAATGGGTCCGATCCCGCGGCCCTATGCGCCGGGCGACGACATCCGTCGGATCCACTGGAAAGCCTCCGCCCGCACCGGGCGTCTGATGACCCGCGAAGAGGAGCCGCAAGCCCCGCGGGTAGCCGTGATCCTGCTGGATACGCGACCCGTCGGCCCCGGCAGTGAACCGCAGGGAACGGGGAGTGCACGGCGCGCGCCGGGGGAGGGGCAGCGTGCGCTGGACGACCAGCTTGCGCTGGAGGATCGCTTGGTGGAGATCACGGCCTCGCTGCTGCTCGCCCTGAGCGCGCATGGCTGGCAGGTACGGGTGCTGGATGCGAGCGGGGATGAGATCACGCGGTGTGATCGCACGCGCTCCGGTGGCGTTATCGGCGGTGCGGGGCACGACGGGGTGATCGGTCGGGAAGCTGATGCGCTGGGGCGCCGCAGTGCGCTGCACGGCCTGGCCGCGGTCGGTTTCGAGGACACCGAGCCGCTGCAGGGCGGCGAGGCAGGTGCGGGGAGCACCGCCCTGCTCATCGCGGTGGGTCCCGCTCCGCTGCCCGGCCCGGACGGGGCGGCGCGGGAACCCCTGGAGGGTCTAGACGTGGATCGCTGCGCCGGGCGGGCCGCACGGCGCATCGCCATCGCGGTGCGCTGTGATCCCGACGGGGAAAGCGCGGGGAGAAACCGCGCCGACGGGGACGCCGCTGTGGAACCCCAGCCCGGGGAGAGCCCCGCCCCAGAGGCCAGCCGCCGCGGCCCGTGGATCCTGGTGCGCGCACGCACCGCGCACCCCCTGAGCGACATCCTCCAGGCCATCGGGGAGGTGCGATGAGCCCCCTGCTGGGACGCCCCACCATCGACGGGCACACAGCGGCGATCCGCGGCTTTGTTCTCCTGCTCGCCATCGCCCTGGCATCCCAGCCACTCGGCATCCTCGTGCGCAGCCCTGACTGGATGACCGCGGTGGCCTGGGGCGCAGTGCCCGTGGTGCTGGTTGGGATCGTGCTGCGCCAATGGATGCGTGGCACCGTGATCGTGCCGCTCCTGCAGTTCCTGACCATTGGCGGGATTCTGCTCGGTGCGGCCGCCGTATCCGGCCCGCCCGCTGCCCGGGGAAGCCTTCGCGCTCTCTTCGGTGTTATCCCCGACATGTTCGTCAGTGGCCTCGGCGACCTGGGCGCCGGGGTTCCACCTATCGCGCTCGCCGGGCCGAGCGCCGTGATGGTGATCCTCGGTGCAGCCCTGCTCGCTCTGGCCCTGGACCTGCTGTTCCTCGATCTCGGCTGGCATACACCCACTGCGATTCTGCTCCTGGTCCTCGGCCTGCTCCCGGTGCTTCAAGAACCCACGGGCGGTCCCTGGCTGGTGATCGCCGGGCCGGTTGCCGCCTGCCTCATCGTGCTCGCCACCCGCACCCTGCAGGCCGATCCCGTCTATGTCACCGGCGATACGCGCCCGCAGGCGCGCCCCCTGCGCCGCCCCGTCGGAACCACCATCGTCACCCTGAGCGTGATCGCGATCGCCGCGCTCGGGGCCTTCCCGCTCGGTGCGCGTCTACCCGCGCTCACCGCCTCCACGTACCCGCTGAACATCGACACGGTCAATGCATGGCGCGGGGAATCGAACACCCTCCCGGCCGGCACGATGGTCGATCACGAGGTGTCGGTGCGCCGTAGCCTGCTGCGCCGCGATCACACCGAGGTGCTGCGCTACCGCACCTCCGACCCGGAGCCCGGGTATCTGCGGATGCAGGCGCTCACCCGCTACGACGCCGCCCGGCACCTCTTTAGATCAAGTCCGAATGGCACGCGGGAAGCGGGCGAACTGCCCACCTTCGATCCCAAGGCAAAGGCGGGGAAAGCGGTGGGGCTTCCCGTCGGCCCCGAAACTCGGAGCTTCACGGCAGACCTGCGGATTACCTCCCTCAGCGGCGGTTTGCTCCCCACCCCGGGGGAACCGGCGACGGGAACGCTCGCCCTTCCGGACGGGCAAAAGTCCACGCTGCTGGGCGATCCGGGCACGGGATCGGTGAGCGTTCTCGGGGCGTCTCCTCGTCTGCAGCTCGACGGGGCTCGCTACCGGGTGAGTAGCGTGCGCCTTGCGGAAACGGAAGCGCTCACGACGGTGCGTCGGGAGGATCTGGCGCTTCTTACGGCCGACGGGAAACAGCCGGTGAAGGTGCCGCCGCGGGTCGAGGCGCTCGCCGAGGAAGTCGTGACGAAGGCTGCCCGTGAGCAGGGGCTGAACAGTGCCGATGATCTTGGCCCGTATCAGACAGCCCTCGCCTTCCAGCAATACTTCCAGCGCGAGTACGACTACTCCCTGAACAGTCCGACCCGACCCGGCGAAGATCCGATCGATTCATTCCTCGACGAGAAGATCGGTTACTGCGAACAGTTCGCGGCCGTCTTCACGCTGATGATGCACTCCCGAGGATTCCCGACGCGCGTGGCAGTGGGGTACACGAGCGGGCAGGTCACCGGCGAGGAGCGCGTGGTGACCAATGCGAATGCCCACGCCTGGCCGGAGGTGTGGATGGGTTCGGAGTATGGCTGGGTGGTGGTGGATCCGACGCCGCCGGAGGGCATCCCCGGTGGTGGTGCCCAGGGCGCTGCCGAGTCCGAACAGCAGATACCCCCGGAGGGCACCTCGGCGCCGCAGGAACAGGAGCCGAGCGCTGCAGCCGAGGAGGAGCCGACGCGGGAGGAGCCGACGGGAGCCGGGCAGGAGAGCTCGAGCGCGGAACCGAGCAGCAGCAGTGCGGCGGCCGACAGCGGCGGTGAGCAGCGCGAGCAGAGCCGGCTGGGTGCCGTGCTCGGGTGGGTTTTGGGTGCTGCCGGGCTGATCGCAGCGGTTCTGCTCGTGGTGCTTATGCGGCGCCGGATGCGTGCCGAGCAGGCCCGACGGTATGAGGAGCGCTGGGCTCAGGCTGCGCAGGACGGGCCGGGGGCGTGTGCGGAGCTGGCTTGGGTGCAGGTGGTTGAAGCGCTGGCACGGCGTGAACGCCGAGTGCGCTGGTGGGGGTGGACGGGCCGCTGGGGAAGCCCGCCGGTGACGCTCCGCCTGGCGCGGGGCGCGACGGCTGAGGAGGCGTTGCTGGGGGTGGTCTCGCAAGCGCGCGCTCTCGATAGTGCAGCGCAAGCACGTGCACTGGATAGTGCAGCGCAGGCAGGCTCTGCAGGCGATGCAGCCCCGACGGCTGCCGACGACCGCTGGGCGGAGGCCGAGCAGGCGGCCACGCGGATCGGTCAGGCAGTCACCTACAGCCGCTATGCACCGGCAGGGGTCACCTCGGCGGAGCCACCGTCGGCCGATACCCACCCGCTGCGCCCCGAGGCAGAAACCCTGACCCGGATCATCCTCACGCGCCCACGCTGAGCGGTGCGGGAGCGCGAGGCCCGTCGGCCCCCAAAAAACACGCGCCCCGAGGGGTGGGAGCGCGCTTAGCCGCGCGCGCCCTCACCGAACTTGCGGTTGCGCGCCTGCTCGCGGAAACGCCGTGCCGCCGCGATCGAATCGACTTCACCGAGCACCGGATTGGGCTGGTGCGTGGCCCGCGTGCCGCCATAGAGGGAGAGCAGGTTCATCGCCACGGCCCGCTGATTGCGGTGGCCGAGAAGCTTCATCACGTGCACGACCATCCAGGCCACCCACCCCACGGAGCCCGAGAGGTCCGGGAAGTTCGGGATTTCGGCGATCGCGGCGTGACGGCCGATCGTCGCCATCGTGCCAAGGTTCGTGTACGAGAAGGGTTTGCGCTGCTCACCGTGCACATCGGCATGGATATTGCGGGCCGCCCAGGCGCCGGTCTGGATCGCCGGCTGGGCAAGCTGCGGCTGCGCGTACTCACCCCCGGCCATGTCTCCGGCGGCATAGACGCCGGGGAAACCGATCACCTGCAGAGTCTCGTCCACGTCGATACGCCCGTGTTCGTCCCGCGGGAATCCCCACTGCGCCACCTGCTCGGGGATCGTGACGCCGGCCGCCCAGATGGTGATGTCGGATTCGAGGATGCGCCCGTCGTCGAGTTCCACATGGTCGTAGCCGACGGCCTTGACGCCGTGCCCGAGCGCGAGGGTGACGCCGCGCTTGCGCAGTTCCTCTGCCGCGTAGGCGCGGAAGGAGGGACGGAACTCCTTGATGAGTTCCTGGCCGCGCTGAATCAGGGTGATCTGCAGGGTGCCGGGGTCCATCTCGGGGTAGAGGATGTCCAGTTCCTGCTGGCGGAAGTCGGCGAGGGCGCCGGCGATTTCCACGCCGGTGGGACCGCCGCCGACGATCGAGACGTGCAGGCGGTCGATGCTGCGGTTGCGGGCGCCTTCATCGGCGGTGGATTCGGCGGTGTGCCCCTGAGCGTTCACGCGGCTGGCGCGTTCCAGCTCGGAGAAGATCCGGTCGCGGATCGCAATCGCCTGCGAGCGCGTGTACATCGGCATGGCGTGGTCTTCCGCGCCGGGGGTGCCGAAGAAGGTGGTGGTCGCGCCGCCCGCGAGGATCAGGTAGTCGTAGCGGATCTCGGTGATGTCCTCGGCGCCGCCGTCCATGCGCACGATTTTGCGTTCGGGATCCACACCTACCACTTCGCCCTGGCGGTAGCGCATATTCGGCACGGTGAGGGAGAGGCTGCGCAGCGCCATGGTCACATCGCCCGGGTTCAGGCCGGCAGTGGCCACCTGGTAGAGCAGCGGCTGGAAGGTCTTGTAGAGGTTGCGGTCGATCAGGGTGACGCGCACGCGCGTATCGCGCAGGCCCAGCACGGCGTTTGCCCCGGCGAAACCGCCGCCGACGATGACCACGTGGGGCCAGCTCGCCCCGTCTTTCGCGGGAACGATGCGGCGACGGCGAGACAGACCCAGGACCATGGGTTCTCCTTCGGGGGACGGCGAACGGCACAGTGCGGGACGCGGATGGCCCGGCATGACATTACCGCTGTTTGCGCGCGAGGGGACATATCAGACAGGGCCGAATAACAGCGGCCGGGTTCGAGGAGCATGCATGGGGCATGTCCGAACCCGGCCGTCTGGAAGAGCGCCATGCTGGGGCTCATCCCGGTGTCCCCCCTCAGGGTCACCCCGGGGCACTCCGTTCCGTGCGGTGTGATGCCGCAGCCGCACACCCACCCGTCAAGAAAGAGTAAAGGGTGCTCATCGGGTATGCCAACTGTGTTCCTTTATGCCGCAAAGACGGGTGAACTCTGAGTGACGCCGAGGTCCCGGCTCCGTCACGCCCCTGGCAGTGCTGCCTGCGGTGCTATGAAATGGAGCGTGGCACTCACATCCCACTCCCGCCTCGTACTCAGGAGCCATTCATGAAGAGCCTGTCCGCTCGTCGTGCGGCCCGTGGCGCAACCGTTGGCTTGGGCACCGCCGCCCTCGTCTCGGCCTTCGCCGCTGTCCCGCTCAGCGCCACCGCAGCCCCCGCCGAGGGCTCGGACCTCGAAGCCGGTACCAGCATCCAGGTGCTCGCGGTCAATGACTTCCACGGCGCTCTGAGCGTCGGCAAGGAGTTCGCCTGCGTGGTCACCACGGCGCGCGCCCAGCACGAAAACTCCTTCCTGCTTTCCGCAGGCGATAACGTCGGTGGCTCTGAGTTCGCCTCCGCGATCCAGAACGACGAGCCCACGCTCAAGTACCTCAACGCCCTTGAGGTCGATATGGGCACCATCGGCAACCACGAGTACGACCAGGGCTACCAGGACCTGCTCGACCGGATCATTCCCCACGCGGACTTCCCGCAGATTGCCGCCAACGTCTACGTCAAGGAGACCGGTAAGCGTCTGCACGACCCCTACACCATCGTTGAGCGCAACGGCGTGAAGATGGCCGTGGTCGGCGCGGTCACCACCAAGACCGTGCAGAAGGTGTCCCCGGTGGCGATCGAAGGCCTCGAGTTCCGCGATCCGGTGGACGAGGTGAACAAGGCGATCGAGGAGCTGAAGGCCTCCGGCGCCGACTACGACCTGATCGTGGCGAACTACCACGAGGGTGCCTCCGGCAACGGTGAGATCGGCTCCGCCCCCGAGAACAGCGACCCGATCTTCACCAAGATCGTGAACGAAACCTCCGCCGAGGCAGAGGTGATCCTCAACGGTGACTCCCACCGCGCCTACGCCTACCAGGCTCCCGTGCCCGGTACCGATGGCGAGACGCGCCCGATCATCCAGGGTGCCGCCAGCGGCGCCTACCTCGGGGCCGTCACCCTCACCCTCGAAGAAGACGGTGACTGGGAAGCCACCACCGAGCCGACCCTGATCCCCTCCAAGGGCGTGGACCTCGCCGCCTGCGCCGGTGACCCGATCTACGAGGCCGCCGCCGGTGCCGCCGAGAAGGCGATCAAGGACGCCGAAGGCCCCGCCCGCGAGAAGGTTGGCACCATCACCGGGGATATCACCACCGCCTGGGACAGCTCCAAGGCTGAGTACAAGGACGGCGTGTGGACCAAGACCAAGGACGAAAAGAAGGGCGATAACCGCTCCCGTCACTCCGCCGCCGGCAATATGCTCGCCGACTCCATGAAGTGGTTCTTCGAGCAGCGCGGCGGTGACTACGAAGGCCGCGAAATCATCGGCTTCATGAACCCCGGTGGCATCCGCGCCGAGTTCTGGCACAAGGCCAGTGGCAAGGAAGGCGATGGTGTTGTCACCTACGGCGAAGCTAACAACATGACGCCCTTCGGCAACACCCTCAACTCCGGTGAGGTCACCGGCGCCCAGTTCAAGCAGATGCTTGAAGAGCAGTGGAGCGTGAACGACGGCGGCGAGCAGTTCCTCGCCTTCGGTGTCTCCGAGAACGTCACCTACACCTTCGACTCCAGCCGCAAGCAGGGCGAGCGTGTTCTGGACCTGCGCATCAACGGCAAGCCGATCGACCCCAAGAAGAGCTACACCGTGGTGGCCGCAAGCTTCCTGTTCCAGGGTGGCGACGGCATGAACACCATGGCCAAGGCCAAGAACATCCGCGACTCCGGCGTGATGGACCGCGATGCCCTCTCCGAGTACCTCAAGGCGAACCCGGATCTGAAGCCGAACTTCGCCCAGCGCGCGGTGGAGATGCAGATCGCCGTTCCCGGTGAATACGACTCCAAGAAGGGCAAGGACGTGGACCCCGTCCTGCGCTTCATGAACCTCGAATCCCAGAGCATTGGTGCCCCGAAGATCGAGAAGGTCATCGTGGATGCCGGCAAGTACGGCCGCTTCGAAGCCCCCTACGAGCTGGACAAGGAAACCGGCCGCTGGAAGGGCGATGTGACCCTGACCGACTGGCTCTGCGTGCCCGAGGGCACCGTGGTTCCCCTGACCGTCACGGCCGTGCCGGAGACCGGCGCGAACATCGTCATCGACATGCCGAGCTTCACCTGGCAGTCCGGGGAGGCTCCCAAGGAATGCGGTGGCGCTGACAAGCCGGGCGACGACGACAAGGACAAGCCCGGTGACGACAAGGACAAGCCCGGTAAGGACAAGGACAAGCCCGGTAAGGACAAGGACGACAAGGCCGACGGCAAGAAGCCCGAGGACCTGGCTCGTACCGGTGCTGACGCTGCTCCCTACGCGGCCGGTGCCGCGCTGCTGACCCTCGCCGGTCTCGGCGCCCTGGGCCTGCGTCGCTTCACTCGCTCCTGATCGCACCCTGTGCATCACAGACGGGGCCGAGCTTCGGCTCGGTCCCGTCTGCCATGACCTGATCCCGTTCCGGCGGTCGGCGCGTCTCTGAGACGAGCACGGTCCGTCGCCACAAACCCGTCGGCCCCTCTGACCTGAGCGCCGCCCCGGCACTCACCCTCGCACCGGCCCCGTCGGCCCCTCTCCGAAACCGCCCTCCCCACCCCGCGGAAGGACCCTGCCATGACCACCGCCCGCACCGGCGCCCCCCGCACCGGCCTTGACGCTCTGCGCCAGTGCGCCCTTCGCCTCGGCGCCGGCACCGCCGCCCTCGCCCTCGGCTTCGGCGTGCTGCCCGCCCTGAGCACGATCGACACCGCCCACGCCGCCGTTGTCACCCCCGGTGACCTGGTCATCAACGAGATTTACGGCGGTGGCGGCAACAAGGGCGCCGCCTACCAGAACGACTTCGTCGAGCTGAAGAACACCTCCGACGCTGATATCGACCTGACCGGCTGGTCCCTCCAGTACGCCTCCAAGACCGGCGCCTTCAACAACACAATGACGCTCAGCGGCACCGTGCCGGCCGGGAAGACCTTCCTCATCATGCTCGCCCCCGGAAACGGCAAGGGCGAGAAGCTGCCCGCGGCTGACCTCGAAGGGGACATCAACGCCTCCGGGAACGGCGGCGTGTTCGCCCTCTCCGATGCCGAGGGCAAGCTCGCCTGCACCGGCGTCTCCTGCGCAGATAACCCGGCCGTGATTGACCTGGTCGGCTGGGGCGATGCCAAGACCTTCTCCGGCACCGCGCCCGCCCCCAAGACCAACAACTCCACCTCCGTCTCCCGGATCGCGAGCAGCGGTGAGAACTCCACCGACTTTGCCGCCGGCGCCCCCACCCCCACGCCCTCCGGTGCCACGGAGCAGCCCCCCGGAAACGATGGTGGCGACGACGAGACCGAGCCCCCGTCCCACGGCACCGTGATACCGATTGCCGAGATTCAGGGCACCGGCGAGGCCTCTCCCTACGACGGCAAGACCGTGACCACCGAAGGCGTGGTGACCGCCGTCTACGCCGAAGGCGGCCTGAACGGCTACGTGGTGCAGACCGGCGGGACCGGCGGCCTCCTCGACTTCAGCAGCCACCGGGCCTCCGCCGCGATCTTCGTGTACTCCCCCGACACCATGAAAGACGTGAAGATCGGCGACTCCGTCACCGTGACCGGCACGGTGAGCGAGTACTACGGATCCACCCAGATCTCCGTCAAGACCGGCGGCATGACCCCCGCTGAAGCCCCCTTCGAGGCTCCGAAGCCGGTACAGCTCGAATCCTTCCCCAGCAAGGAAGAAGAGCGCGAAAGCATGGAGCACATGCTGTACCTGCCCGGTGCGGACGACTTCACCGTGACCGACGTGTACCAGACCAGCAAGTACGGCGAGATCACCCTCGCGATGGGGATCGAACCGCTGCGTCAGGCCGGCGATGTGATGGCCCCCGGTGAGGAAGCCACCGCCTACTACCAGGAGCAGCAGGCCAAGAAGGTGCTGCTGGACGATGCCCGCACCACGAACTTCGCGAAGAACCCGTCGGCCCCGATGAGCTGGCTGACCACGCAGGAACCGGTGCGTGTGGGCGCCTCGGTGAACTTCACCCAGCCCGTGATCGTCTCCTACTCCTTCGAGCAGTGGCGCCTGAACCCCACCGCGCCCTGGACCTCCCACGACACCGACGGGGTGGACTTCGAGAACACCCGCCAGGACGCACCCGCGAAGGTGGGCGGCGACCTGCAGATCGCCACCTTCAATGTGCTCAACTACTTCACCACCCTCGGTGAAGACACCCCCGGCTGCCAGCCCTACACCAATATGGACGGCGAAGGCACGAATGTGCGCGGCGGCTGCCTGCCCCGCGGCGCCTGGAACAAGGCCTCCTTCGAACGCCAGCAGTCCAAGATCGTTGACGCGATCTCCGGCACCGGCGCCGAAGTGGTGGGCCTGATGGAGATCGAGAACTCCGCGCGACTGGGAGAAGAGGCCGACGAAGCCACCGCCTCCCTGGTCAAGGCTCTGAACGCGAAGGACGGCGAAGGCACCTGGGCCTTCATCCCCACCGGCGAGGCCTACAAGAAGCAGGGCCTGGACGGCGGCGGTGACGCGATCACCAATGCGATCATCTACAAGCCGGCCGCGGTGCGCCCCGAAGGTGAGACGCAGATCCTCGCCGGGCACGAGGCCTTCGACAATGCGCGCGAACCCATCGCGCATGTGTTCGTGCCCGTGCGCAAGGGCAAGGACGGCAAAACCGTGGAGGGCGAGCCCTTCCTGTTCACCGTGAACCACTTCAAGTCCAAGGGCTCCAAGGACGCCGAGGATGCGAACCTCACCCCCGATCCGGTGCAGGGCAATGCGCGCACCTCGCGGATGCAGCAGGCCGAGGCCCTGCACGCCTGGGCGACCGAGCGCGCCGAGGCGCTGAAGGTGAAGGCCGTTCTGCACGGCGGCGACTTCAACGCCTACACCAAGGAAGACCCGCTGCAGTACTTCTACGACCAGGGCTTCGTGAATGCAGTGGCCGAGCATGAAGAGGGCGCGTGGTCCTACAGCTTCGGTGGCATGGTCGGCTCTCTGGATCATGTGCTTGCCAATGAGGCGGCCGCAGCTCGCATCACCGGGGCCACGGACTGGTCGATCAACGGGCCTGAGTCGGTGATGACCCAGTACTCGCGTTACCGCAACAACGAGGTCAACCTGTACGAGGAGGGCGTCTTCGGCTCCTCGGATCACAACCCGCTGATCGTCGGCCTGGACGCCGGGTTCCCGAAGGATGAGAAGCCCGAAGAGCCGGGGAAGCCGGGGGATCCGGGCGATGACGAGAAGCCTGGTAAGCCTGGTGAGCCCGGTGACGATGACAAGCCCGGAACGCCGGGTGGCGATGCCGGTGACGGGAAGGGCTCCGGCGCGGGAGACCTGGCTCACACGGGTGCGCCCGGCCTGCTGATCGGTGGCGTTGCAGCC
>JAEWEZ010000040.1 GCA_023389045.1 Actinomycetes bacterium | reverse complement strand
GGCCAGGCCGATCATCTGCCGCAGTTCGAATACATCCACGCGCCCCAGGCGGTCCCCCATCACCTCGACGCTGCCGCTGGTGGGATGCAGACGGGCGGCAAGCAGATGCACCAGGGTGGACTTGCCGGCACCGTTGGGGCCGAGAACTACCCAGCGTTCCCCCTCACGCACCGTCACAGAGACGGAATCCAGGAGGTTACGCCCGCTTCGGCGTACGACGACATCGGTGAGAGTTGCTGCAGCTTCGGCCATAACGCCGAGCCTATCGCCCCAAGCCCTGCCAGCGGCGCTAAAGCCGCCGTGTTCTCGCAGCATGTTTCCCCGCATGTCTTCCCGCCATCTCCTCCCCCTCTCCCTGTCTTCCCGCCGTGTCCGCCTACAGTGGTCCCGTTCCGTCCGTCTCTCCAGCAGAGCACCCGTCTCTTCACCAGAGCACTGACCCGTCCGAGCCGAAGGAGCCTGCCGTGCCACGTCGTCCCGTCTCCCTGCATGCACAGCGCGATGCCGTGGCCGCCGCCGAGATCGCCGCAGCGATCGACGCCCTCCTCGAGGACAAGGGCGAGGAGGTTCCCCTCGAGTTCCCGGCTGAAGTGCTCGCTGCCGCAGAAGCCGCCGCTGCCGCACAACTGCGCGAGGAAGGCCGCGTCGACCTCACCGATCTGCCCTTCGTGACCCTGGATCCGGCCTCCTCCACCGATCTGGATCAGGCAATGCTCCTAGAGCGTGACGGAGAGGGCTTCCGGGTGCGGTACGCAATCGCGGATGTTCCCGCCTTTGTGCAGCTCAATGATCCAATCGACCAAGAGGCGCGGCGTCGCGGCACCACGGTGTATTTACCGGATCGGCGGATCCCTCTGCATCCGCCGGTGCTGAGCGAGGGCCGCGCATCTCTCCTTCCCGATCAGGTTGCGCCCGCTTTCGTGTGGACGATGAGCCTGGATGCTGCAGGGGCCGTCACCGCCGTTGATCTGGAGAGGGCGCTGGTGCGCTCCACCCAGAAACTCGCCTACGACGAGGTGCAGCGCGAGATCGACGCGGGCACTCCCCATCCGATGATGGCGCTGCTGCTGGAGATTGGGCAGCTGCGCGCCCAGCAGGAGGAGCAGCGCGGCGGGGCAAGCCTCAACGTGCCCGAGCAGGAAGTGGTGGTCGAGGACGAGCATGTGCGCTTGACCTGGCGTTCCCCGGCCCCGATCGAAGATGCCAATGCACATGTTTCGCTCATGACCGGGATGGCTGCCGCTGATCTGATGCTGGCCAAGGGCGTAGGGATTTTGCGGACGATGCCTCCGGCTGAGCCGCGAGCGGTCACTCGTTTTCGCCATCAGAGCCGCGTGCTCGGCATTCCGTGGGAAAAGGACGTTCCCTACGGTGAGTTCCTGCGCAGCCTCGACTGGCGGGAGGGGACCCATCTGGCACTGTTGAACCATGCAGCTTCGCTCTTCCGCGGCGCCTCCTACGCGGCCTTTACGACCCCGGAGGAAATCCCGGAGCATCCGGCGCAGGCCGCAATCGCGGCGCCCTACGCACACACCACGGCGCCGCTGCGGCGTCTGGTGGATCGTTTCGTTCTGCTGGTGTGCCATGCGCATGCCCGCGACGAGCAGCCCTCGTCTGCCCTGGTGGAGGCGCTGCGGGTGATCCCGGAGGCAATGGCGAGCACGGCCGGTCGCGCCGGTGTTCTGGAGCGAGAGGCGCGTGCCCTCGTGGAATGCGCCGCGTTGCAGCACCGGGTGGGTGAGGAGTTCACGGGCACAGTGATCGAGCGGCGTGAAGCGAGCGTGGCGAAGGACGGTTCGGAGGGTGCTCCCACGCGGGTGGAGGTGCAGCTTCTAGAGCCGCCGATGACGGCATGGGTGCCGATGGATGCGCAGCCGGGGCAGGAGGTTCGGGTGCGTCTGGACCGGGTGGATACCGCGGCGCGACGCTCCGTTTTCCTTCCGGCCGCACAGTCGGGCGCCTGAGCATGCCACGCCATTCCCGCCTGCCGGGCGCATCTGCCCACCTCAGTGCCCTCCCGCTGCCGCGCGCCGCTGCGCTTCTGCTCTGGGCAGTGCAGGTGCTGCACGCGCGTATCGGTCCCGACGAGCTGGCGCCCCTGGTGGGTGGGCAGGAATCATTCGGGGCCGACGGGGAGCGTTCTTCGGCCGACGGGGCAGGTCCATCGGCCGACGGGATAGCGCCTTCGGCCGACGAAGACCCCCGGCTGGTCCATCTCGACGAATGGGTCATGCAGCTACGGCGTCTTCCCGCTGCCCAGGTGCATCTTCTGCTTCCCCGCCCCGGCCGCATCGCGGGTCTCGTCGGCCCACCCCCGGCCGTGCGCGCCGCCCTCGCCTCAGAGCAGGCCCTGCTCGTGAGCGTCGCCGGGATCGCCGACCACACGCTCGTGCCCGCCATCCCTGAGCGGCTCTCCCCCGAGCAGCCCCTCGCGGTGCAGTGGATGCGTTACCGGGCGCCGCTCGGGGCGCACGTTCCGCCGCTCGTGCGCGGCGGGAATGCGCGCGAGGCATTCCTGAGGGCACTGCAGCGTGCCGCGCGCACCAGCATTGACCTTGACCTTGTGCCCGATGAGCCGGTGCCGGTGGACCTGATCCCGGAGGAGTGGGTGGACTGCCCGGCACCGGACCTGCTCCCTGCGTCGATACTGCACATCCTGGAACTCGCCTCCCGCACCGCGCTTCTTGCACGCACGGAACTCTCGACGGGAAGCGCGCATACGGTCTCGGCCGCGCAGTCGCAGCAGCGTCACCGCATCCTGCAGGAGCTGGAGGAGGCAGCGCTCGCCGCGATCATCTCAGTGATCGAGGATCACGCGGCACAGGCCATGGAGGCCCTACCGCCCCGGTAACGGGGCGGCGCCCCGTCGGCCCTTAGCGCCTCACGCTCCGCACGTCGTCGGCCCTCAGCGCCCTGTGCTCGCCAGAGCTGTGCCCTCCAGCACCGCGCGGTACACCTCCAGGGTGCGCTCGGCAATCGAGGTCCAGGCAAAATGCTCTGCCGCGCGACGCCGGGAAGCCTCCCCCATCTGCGCTGCACGCTGCGGGTCCGAGACCATCTTCTCGAGCGCCGCGGCAAGATCGCCGATGAACTTTTCGGGGTCCAAGGGAGTTCCGGTGCCGTCGTCCATCTGCTCCAGCGGAACCAGATAGCCCGTCTCCCCGTCAACAACCACCTCGGGGATGCCGCCGGTAGCGCTCGCCACCACAGGGGTTCCGCAGGCCATGGCCTCGAGGTTCACAATGCCGAGCGGCTCATAGATCGAGGGGCAGGCGAAGGCGGTGGCGTGGGTGAGGATCTGCGTGAGGTCATGCCGCGGCAGCATCTCGCTGATGAGGAAAACACCCTCGCGCTGCGCCTGCAGCTGCTTGACGAGCCCATCCACCTCGGCCGCGATGTCGGGGGTGTCGGGGGCGCCGGCGCACAGCACCACCTGGATTCCTGCGGGGATCTGCTGGAGGGCACGCAGGAAGTACGGCAGGCCCTTCTGCCTCGTAATCCGCCCGACGAAAACGATCGTCGGCGCCTCCGGATCAATCCCGCGGGAGGTGAGAGCATCCGTCGCCGGATTCGGGGACCACTGCTCAATGTCGATGCCGTTGTGCACCACATGCACACGCTCGGGATCGACCATCGGGTAGGCCCGCAGAATGTCCGAGCGCATCCCACCGGAGACCGCAATAATCCCCGCCGCATGCTCGTATGCGGTCCGCTCGGCGAAGGAACTCAACGCATACCCTCCGCCGAGCTGCTCGGCTTTCCAGGGCCGCAGCGGTTCGAGGGAATGCGCCGAGAGCACATGCGGGATCCCGTGCAGCAGGGAGGCGAGGTGCCCGGCGAAGTTCGCGTACCAGGTGTGGGAGTGCACGAGGTCAGCACCGGCGCAGTCTGCAGCCATCGGCAGGTCCGTGCCGAGGGTCGCGAGGGCCGCGTTAGCTCCCTCCAGTTCCACGGGGGTGCGGTAGGCGGTCGTGTCGGCCTCCTCGCGCGCCTCACCAAAGCAGCGCACCTGCACCTCGATATGCGGCCGCAGCACACGGGTGAGTTCGGCGACGTGCACGCCCGCTCCCCCGTACACCGCCGGCGGGTATTCCTTCGTCAGCAGATCCACGCGCATGGATCGTTCCTTCCCTTGGCTTCGGTCCCACTCTCGGGGGTCTAGAAGCGTCTGTGCCTCGTGTTCGTCCTGCGGTCGTCCAGTGGTCGGTTACGGGTCATTCTCTCGTCGTCCGACGGTCGCCCAGCGGGCCCGAAAGCGACGTGAGCGACCCCACTCCTGCATTATCCTGCAAGCATGTCGAAGAAGGTGCTCGCGATCGTCCTTGCCGGTGGCGAAGGGAAGCGGTTGATGCCGCTGACCCTCGACCGGGCTAAGCCTGCCGTCCCCTTCGGCGGCATTTACCGTCTGATTGATTTCGCCCTGTCGAATATCGTCAACTCCGGCTATCTGCGGGTTGTGGTGCTGACCCAGTACAAGTCGCACTCCCTGGATAAGCACATCGCGCAGACCTGGCGCATGAGTTCTCTGCTGGGCAACTATGTGGCGCCGGTTCCGGCGCAGCAGCGCATGGGTAAGCACTGGTATCTGGGCTCTGCCGATGCGATCTACCAGTCGCTGAACCTGATCGAGGAGGAGCGCCCCGACTATGTGGTGGTGGTCGGTGCCGATCACGTCTACCGCATGGACTTCTCCCAGATGGTCGATGCGCATATTGAGGCCGGCCGGCCCTGCTCGGTGGCTGCGATCCGTCAGCCCATCGAACTGTCCGATCAGTTCGGGGTGATCGAGACGAGCGCCGAGGATCCCACCAAGATCTCGCGTTTCGTCGAGAAACCGAAGGAAACCGCGGGCCTCGCGGATGATCCCACCCAGGTTCTCGCCTCCATGGGCAACTATGTGTTCGACGCAGACGCCCTGGTGGAGGCAGTGACCCGGGATGCTGCCGATACGGACAGCAACCACGATATGGGCGGCGACATCGTCCCCTGGTTTGTGGCCCAGGATGGCGCGAGCGTTTACGACTTCATCCGTAATGACGTTCCCGGCTCCACTGATCGTGACCGCGACTACTGGCGTGACGTGGGCACCCTCGATGCCTTCTACGACGCCAATATGGACCTCATCGCCATTCACCCGGTGTTCAATCTGTACAACGACGAGTGGCCCACCTACGCCGGTGTGCGCAATGTGCCGCCCGCCAAGTTCGTTCACGCGGGACCGGGGCGTGTGGGTGCGGCGGTCGATTCGATCGTTTCCCCCGGCGTGGTCGTCTCCGGTGCGCAGATCTCCAGTTCGGTGATCTCCCCCGGGGTGCGTCTGAACTCGTGGTCGAACGTGTCTGACTCGGTGATCATGGACAACGTGGTGATTGGGCGGCACTCCCAGATCCACCGCGCCATCATCGACAAGAACGTGGTGGTGCCGCCGCGCACGCAGATTGGTCTGGACCCCGATCAGGACCGTGAGCGTGGTTTCGTGGTCACGCCCTCGGGTGTCACCGTGCTCGGTAAGGGCACGGTCATCGGGCAGTGACATGCCCGTCGGTCACGACGCAAGGAATCCTCTGCCCTCGACGCAGGATGGTTCCGGTGCTCCGCACAGTTCCGGCGGTTCCGCAGGTTCGGCAGGGCCGACGGGGCACGCTCCCGTGGGGCCGATGGGATCGGTAGAGCCGATGGGGAATATTCCGACGGGCCTGCTGGTCAGCGATGTCGACTCGACCTTCCTCACGCAGGAGGTCATTGAACTCGTCGCCGATCACGCCGGGGTGCGCGACCGCGTCGAAGAGATCACCACAGCGGCGATGCGTGGCGACCTCGATTTCGCGGCCTCTCTGCGTGCCCGGGTCGCGATGCTGAAGGGCCTTCCCGCGGAAGTGATCCAGGAGGTGCGCGCCCAGTTGGTGCCGACCGACGGCGCCCTTGAGCTCGTCGCGCAGGCACGATCCGCCGGTTGGGTCACAGCCCTCGTCTCGGGTGGTTTCGTGGAGGTCATCGAGCCGCTTGCCCATGAGGCCGGGATCGACCATGTGGTCGCGAACCGTTTCGAGATCCGCGAGGGTCACCTCACCGGCTCGGTGCAGGGCCGGATCATCGACGAAAGCGTCAAAGAACAGGCCCTGCGGGACCTCGCAGCTCACTACGGGCTACCGCTGACCCGCACCGTCGCCATCGGCGATGGCGCCAATGACGCCGCCATGCTGCGCGCAGCGGGTCTCGGGATCGCTTTTTGTGCGAAACCGGTGCTGCGCGACAGCGCCGATGCGGTGATCGACACCCGCGATCTCATGCTCGCCTGGCCACTGATGGAGCGGCAGCTCGAGGCCTGAGAGCAAAGACAAGAAACGCTGGGGCACCCGCGCAGCAGCAGCACCAGCTCAGCAGGCACAGGCCCGTCGACGAAACCAGGTCGAGAACCGAGCTCCGTTTCAGGCGCGCACGATGGTGTGCAGCGTCATCGAGTCCTCGCCCAGGTCATCCCAGTGTTCCGCGGGGGCAGACAGCACCGCCATGGAACCGGTGGAGAGGCCGATACGGGCCTGCGCGGCCGACGCAGGATCGGAGTCTTCCCCGGCGAAGAAGTCGGCGAGCATCCCAATCGTCGGCTCATGACCGATCACCATGACCACGTGGTGCTTGTCCTTACGACCCCGGATCAGATCGAGAACCTCGGGCGCACCCTGCGAATAGATCTCGTCATGGAAGGTGACCTTGCCGTCGAAACCGGGCATCGCCGCATGCAGCGCCTCCCAGGTTTCCCGGGTACGGGCCGCGTCGGACACCAAAACCCGGGTGGGACGCACTCCCTGCGACTCCAGGTATTCACCGATCAGACGGGCCTGAACCCTGCCTTTCTCGGCTAGTTCGCGGTCCTTGTCGATGCCGTTGTCGGCGCTGCTGACGGCCTTGCCGTGCCGCATCAGCAGCAGCAGGCGACTATCGGGGTCGGAGGAAGCCATGACGGCGTGATCACACCTCGTTCTGTCTTGGTTTGGTTCTGGGTGGTGGTTCGGATCCAACGCTTCTATCACGTGGATGCTCCCGCGGGCCCGGCAGGCACCGCGGAAGGAGCAACGCCACATGGCGTCATCTCAGGCTGCAGAGACAGCCTGCAGGATCAGTGTCCCATGCCGAGGCCACCATCCACAGGGATGATGGCGCCGGAGATGTAGGCGGCATCATCGCCAGCCAGGAAGGCCACCACGCGGGCCACCTCCTCGGGAGCGGCGAAACGCCCGGCGGGAATCGCCTTGCGGTAGGTGTCCTTGAGATCATCGGGCAGCTGCGCGGTCATGTCGGTGTCGATGTACCCGGGGGCAACGACGTTAGCGGTAATGCCGCGAGAGCCCAGCTCACGGGTGAGGGAGCGGGCGATGCCGATCAGGCCGGACTTGGAGGCCGCGTAGTTGATCTGCCCGGGCGAGCCGTACAGGCCAACCACCGAGCTAATCAGGATGATGCGGCCCTTCTTCTTGCGGATCATCGACTTGATCACACGCTTGACCGTGCGGAACGCGCCGGTGAGGTTTGTGTCCACCACGCTTTCGAAGGACTCATCACTCATACGCAGCAGCAGCTGGTCATCGGTGATGCCGGCATTCGCCACGAGCACCTCGATCGGGCCGTGTTCCTTTTCAGTGGCAGCGATGGCCGCATCGAGGCTCTCACCGTCGGTGATGTCAGCGGCGACGGTGAGGGCACCCTCCGGGCCACCGCTTCCAGAGCGGCTGGTCACGGCCACCTTGTCACCGCGGCGCAGGAACTCTTCAGCGATTGCGCGGCCGATGCCGCGGTTGCCCCCGGTGATCAGAACGCTGCGAGGCTCGGTGCTCTGGCTCATGACGTGCTCCTTGTGACGTGTGTGAGGTGGTCGTGACTGTGGTCGATGAAAAGTCGAGTGGATCCGAGGTGTGGCGCTCACGGCAAGAGCCTCGGGTCAGTGATCTACGATACGAGGGCGAGAGCCGCTCGGGGCCCGCTGGGGGAACTCGGGCCCGTTAATACGTGAAAGGTGCCACGTCCATGGCCTACCGCTTTAACCCGCCGCCGAACTGGCCCATCGAGGATGCGAACTGGACCCCGCCTCCCGGTTGGCAGCCCGATCCTGCCTGGGGGCCCGCCCCCGATGGCTGGAACTTCTGGGTGCACGACCAGGAGGCACCGGCCCCGGCAGCGCCGGCTTCGGACACGGATTCTGCGCCGCTCTCGGATGAACCGACCGCCCGTGAGCCCGCACCCGCGGCGGAGCCCGTGACGGCGAAGGAACCGACGCAGGAGTTCCCGCAGGACGAGGCTCCGCAGCTCGGCGATGATTCCGATACCCGGCTCCTCAGCGAACAGGATCATCCGGTGGGTGCGCAGCCGATGGCGGAGGAACCCGCCGCTGTGGGGCACCCTGTGCAGGAGCCCGCGGTTGTGGAGCCGACGGAGCAGGACATGCCGAAGCAGCCTGAATCCTCTGTGCAGGAGCCTGCCGAGGAGTCGGTGCGTGATTCCGGCGTGGAAGAGACGGCGGCGGCGAGTATTGCGGCCGCTGCGGCATCGACCGGTGGCCGTCACCGCGCCGAGGTGTCGCCCGAGGACGATGCCCAGGTTTCTGAGGCAAGCACGGACGTTCCCGATGTGGAGCCCACGCAGCCGCTGTCGCAGGACGCCCCCGAGGGTAAGGATGCTGCTGCGGCGACGCAGGAGTACACGGGTCCGGACCTTCAGGAGGGCCTGCACGAGCCTGCCCCCTATGAGCGTGAAGAGGCTGCACAGCCCAGCTCGGAGCCGGAGACACTGTTGAGCTCCCCGGCCCCTGCCTACGGTCAGGATTCCGCCCCTGCCGCGCCGGCTTACGGCGCCTATGGTTCAAGCCCCGCCCCTGCCTACGGTCAGGATTCGGCCTCTGCGGCTCCCGCCTATGGCGCCTACGGTTCGAGCCCTGCCGCTGCCTACGGTCAGGACTCGGCCTCTGCCGCCCCGGCGTATGGCCAGTCCTCCCCCGCCGACGGCGGGTACGGCGCTGCCTACGGCCAGAACTCTGCGCCGGATAACAGCTCCTGGACTCCCGCCGGATCGGAGGGCAATGGGGATAACGGCCAGAAGAAGGGCCTGGTGGCCCGGTTCTGGTGGGTTGGCTGCATCCTCCTGGTGATCCTTGCCCTCATTCTCGCGGTGGCCGGCATTGCCATCTACGCCCTCAGCGGCGGTTCCTCCAAGGAAGCGGGGCCGACCGCCTCGCAGAGCACCGACTCCCCGACCGAGGAGCCGAGCGAAAGCCCCAGCGACTCGACCGAGACGGAGTCGGGCACCCCGTCGGAGGAAAACAGCGAATCCCCGACCGAGCAGCCCAGTGACAGCACCGAGGAACCCTCGGAGTCCCCGAGTACCCCGGTGGAAACCTCCACGGTGCCGGCTGGCGTGAAGCCCGTGAACATCTCGGGATTCGAGGGCAAGGGAACGGCCCGTGCCGAGATGAAGTGGGTCCCGCATACCGATCTGAAGTCTATCTACCCGAACCGCGAGATTAAGGCGTCTCCGTACGCCGGCGGTGCCTACCTGGTGCTCACTGTCGAACTCACCGGAACGGAAGGCACCACCTCTGTCCGCCCGTACAACTTCCAGATCGTCACTCCCTACGGAGGCAAGATCGAGCCGTCTGCCGAGATTTACAGCCTGAAGGCCTCGGGTATTGATGGCCCGCGTGAACTCAAGACCGGAGAGAAGCACACCCTGCAGCTCCTCTACGAGGTGGAAAAAGCTGGTGGCATGAAGATGCAGTACGACGCCCACGCTGAGAAGACCACCTGGCCGGTGCCCGCGAAGTGACCGAGCGTTTCAACCCGCCTCCCCATTGGCCGGAGCCTCCCCAGGATGGGTGGGTTCCGCCTGAGGGGTGGCGTCCGAAGCGAGCATGGGGTCCGGTTCCTGCCGGATGGCGCCTATGGGTTGGTGAGAAGCCGACGGGGCATGCGACACCGCCTCTGCAGGCCTCCGAGGATGTGCCTGCCAGCGGTGCGCGCCCTCGCCCGCATGTCGATCACTATCCGGTGACCGCGCTGAATCCGGGAATGTTCTCCGAGAATCATTTGGAGGACGAGGACTACGGTTTCGGTCCGGCGAAGCCGGTCCGTCAGCGGCCGCGACTTCGTCTCGGGCTCACGATTGCGGTGACGGTGCTCGGCATCCTGTTTGCCGCCGCCACCGTGGTTGCTTTCGTTTTGGCCCGAGACTTTGCGATCAAGGAACTGCCTGAGCGAGGTATTCCCACAGCTCAGTCCAGCATCGTCGAAGCTGTGTCGTCGAGTTTCCCGTCGTGAACTCCTCCCCTGGTGCTGCTACGCCCGCCCCTGCGTCACCACAGCCCGCGCCCTCCGGGCACGGTGCAGTCCGCCGCGTTCTCCTCTCCCGAGACACTCTGCTCGGGCTGATGATCGCGCTGTTGGCCTGTGGAATCTGCGTGGGTCTCGGGCTGTGGCAGTTCGGGCGTTTCGAGGGTAAACGCGACCGCGCGGCGGTGATTGAGGCGAACTACGCCGCCGAGCCTGCAGCGCTGGAGGATGTTCTCCCGCATCCGCATGATGTCCTGCGCCCCGAGCAGGACTGGACCGTGGTGACCCTGCACGGTTCGTACTGCACGGAGCCGGCCTGCGATTTGTACGTGCGTAACCGCCCGCTCTCCACGGTGGTTGGTTTTTGGCAGCTCGTGCCTTTCACCGATGATGCGGGCCGCATGATCCTGGTGGTGCGCGGCTGGGTGGATATGGACCAGCAGCGGTCGATTCCCGCCATGAAACCGCCGCTTCCGCAGGGTCCGACGACGGTGACGGTGCGGCTTCGCCCCGCCGAGGGCGTCCTGCGTGGCCGCAGCAATCCTGAGGGCCAGGTGCAGACCGTCTCCCCGCCAGAAGTTGCCGAGATCCTGGGCCTGGATGAGTCGCAGCTCGTCACGGGTGCATACGGGGTGATGGCGACGGAGGATCCGGGGCCGGCTCCGCCGCAACCCCTCGAAAAACCTGATACGTCTTTGGGTCCGCATCTTTCCTACGCCTTCCAGTGGTGGATTTTCGCGGCTTTCTTCCCCCTGGGTTTTGCGCTGCTGACCCGCCGTCGCATCCGTGAAGACGCTGAAGAACATGCCGCGGCTGTCCCGGGCGGTGCTTGCCGCGGGAGTGCCGTCTCTGCACAGGATGCGGAGACTGCGAACGACTCCACGCCGACGCAGGGTGATGCGTCCGCCGCCAGCGGCGAATCTGAGCCCACGCAACAGTCAGCCACGCCGCAGAGGCCCGGCCCCCGTCGGCCCCACAGCACACGCCCTGCGTCCACCCGCCGGCGCCGCCGCACCCAGGATGAGGAGGAAGAGGATGCCCTCATTGACCAACAGTTGGGCTGAGCCACCGCGCCCACGCTTTATGCCCGGTCCGCGTCCGCGACGGATCGCGCATCGCGGCCTCGCCCTCGACGGTGCCGAGAACACGCTGCGGGCTTTCGCGGCCGCCATCGAGGCAGGCGCGGAGATTCTGGAGACCGACACCCGGGCAACGGCTGACGGGACCGCCCTCGCCATGCACGACTCGACGCTGGAGCGGGTTGCCGGTGACGCCCGCCTTATCAGCGCCCTGCGTGATGCGGACCTGCCGGCGCTGCGCATCGCCGGCAGTGAACCGGTGGCGACCCTGGAGGATGTGCTCGGGTCCTTCCCCGAGGTGCCGGTGAACATTGATGTGAAGAGCGCCGACGCCATCGCTCCGGCGGCTCGCGCCATCGCGCGGACCCGTGCAGCCCGCCGCGTGTGCGTGACCTCCTTCGATGACCGGATTGCGCGTAGCGCGGCCGAGGCGGTGCGGGCCACGAGCGGTGTTCTCCCGGTGCGCAGTCCGTCCCGCGGCACCATCGTGGCGTTCCTGACCGCCTGCGCTGCCGAGGCCCCGGCAGCGGTCATCCGTCGCCTGCTGCGGCCCTACGGGGCGCTGCAGGTTCCCGCCTCCCAGGGGCGGATCCGCGTGGTCACCCCCCGCACGGTGGCGGCGGCTCACAGGGCCGGCTGCGAGGTGCACGTGTGGACGGTTGACGAGCCCGAGGAGATGCGCCATCTGCTCGAGATGGGCGTGGATGGTATCATCACCAACCGCGTCGATCTGCTGTCTGACCTGCTCACGGGCATGCCAGAAGGCAGGGCTTGACGCCGCATCCCGCGTGGCGCATCCGCTCACGAGAATGCGCGCCGGGTTCCCTGAGACCATCACGTCCTGCATCCCGATCGCCTACAGCCTGCGTGATACCGCGCACGCTATGCGTCCGCAGGAATACTCCGCCTCGCCGTGGCGTTGTACCGGCCGTTGCCCCTGGGTTTTGCCGCGCCCCATCCATGCCCCGGCAGGAAAGCGAGAAGAACGCATGAACAGCCGCAGCCTGCGAGGAACCCGCCTCGGCTCCCTTTCCATGGAGACCGACGAAGGCGTCCTCGCTGCACCCCGCCAGGAAGCCGCCTACGACTGCCCCTGTGGCAAGTCCACGATTCTCCCCTTCTCGGTGGAGGCCGATGTGCCGCCGGTGTGGGAGTGCCGTTGCGGTCAGACGGCAGTGCTGCGCGACCATGAAAAGCCCGAGGAGAAGCCCGGCAAGCCGCAGCGCACCCACTGGGACATGCTGCTGGAGCGCCGCAGCGAAGAGGATCTGCAGGTGCTGCTGGATCAGCGTCTGGAATTGCTCCGCTCGGGCAAGCTGCACTCGAAGTCGAGCCGCACTCTCTGAGCTCCTGGTGTCAGCGTTCGGGCGGTGAGCGGGTTTCCGTGAGAACCCTGCTCCCCACCCCCATCACACAGACTCGAAGGCCCGTCGGTCATCACAACCGACGGGCCTTCGCTATGCCGTGGAGCGCTCAGCTCTGCGTTATCAGCGGCGGATGGGGTCCGCCGTCCGTGTTTTTGCCGGTGTCTTTATCGCTGCCCTCCCCCGGCCGGCGCACCGGATCGGCGTGCACGATGATTTCCCCGTCGATCACGCCGGCATTGCTCCGGCGGTACAGCACCCGGGAGGATGCCTCAGACGCGCTGCCGAGCCCCATCGCGGAAACGGCACGGCGCTGCACCGGCGTGACCAGCAGAACCAGCCCGATCACATCGGTGATGACTCCGGGGAAGAAGAAGCAGACCGCTGCCAGGAGCGTGAAGGCGGGGCGCGAGAGGTGCTTTTCCACATCGCCGCGGCCGCGTACCGCACGCACCAGGGAACGCAGACGCACAAAGGATTGCTGCCCGGCCGCGACCACGAGGGCGAAACCGATGATCCATCCAAGCGCCACGATGAGCAGCGGCCACCACAGGTTGGTGGCCCAACCGATGGCGATGAGGATGGTCAGTTCGAGAACACCGAGGAGGGCGATCCCCAGGGGCAGGAGCGAGCCGCGGCGGCGAGGGCGACGTGCAGCGTTGTTCCCCTGGCCCGGCGCGGCGGATGGCGGCGGCATGGTGCTCATCGTCGGGATCCTTCCTGCGAGGTCGGTGGCGTCTGCGCGGCGGTGGTGCCACTGCGTCGTCCACGGTAGTTCAGGCAGGTGCGAATCTGCTGGGCGCGATGCTGCAGCCCCCAGCCGGTCACCTTGGTGAGGGCTTCACGCACGATCGAGGAACTCATTTTGCTGGCCCCTTCGGTGCGTTCATCGAAGTCGATCGGCACTTCCCGGATCCGCGCCCCGGCTGCATGGGCTCGACGGGTCATATCCACCTGGAAGCAGTAGCCCTGCGAGGCGATCTGCTGGGCGAGAAGCGTGCGCAGCAGGTCGGCACGGAAGGCTCGGAATCCGGCGGTGGCGTCATTGACGCCGAGGCCGAGCAGGATGCGCACGTACAGATTGGCGCCGCGGGAGAGGAGCAGGCGTTGCAGCGGCCAGTCGTGCACACGCCCGCCGGGGATCCAGCGTGAGCCAATCGCAAGGTCGGCCCCCTCGTCGATGGCGGCGAGGATCCCCGGCAGTTGTTCGGGGCGGTGGGAGGCGTCCGCATCCATTTCGACGAGCACCTCGTAGCCGCGTTCGAGCCCCCAGGCGAAGCCCGCGAGGTAGGCGGGGCCGAGGCCTTCTTTTCCGGCGCGGTGCAGCACATGCGCCTGCTCATCGGCGGCGGCAGCCTCGTCGGCCCACTGCCCGGTGCCGTCCGGGGAGTTGTCATCGGCGATGAGCACATCGGCGGTGGGCACGGCGGCACGCAAACGCTGCAGGGTGCCGGGGAGGGCTTCGCGCTCGTTGTAGGTGGGGATAACGACGAGGGTGCGGAGGCTGCTGGTCATCGTTTGCTCGGTTTCGTCTCGGGGAGGAGGCGGTGGTCGTCGGGGCGTGTTGGCGGCGATGGGTCTTAGCGGCGCCGACGGGGGCCGTAGCGGGCAAGGGCCCGTCGAGGCCCGGAGACGCAGATGAGCCAGCCCAGGGCACCGATCGCGCACATGCCGATGGCGGGCCAGGCACCGGCGGCAACCGCCGGGGTGATGGAGGTGCGTAGCGGCACATCAGCCACCACGGCGCCCTGCTTCCAATGGTCCACGAAGGCGAGCTGCCGTCCTTCCGGGGTGAAGATGGCGCTGTGCCCCACGGTGGAAACGTGCACAACGGAGCGCCCGGAGACGACCGCCATCACCTTGGCTTCCGCGAGCTGCTGAATGGCTTCGTGGGAGTGGCCGAAGAGGGCGTTATTGGATTGGACGACAATCACTTCGGCACCGTCGGTGACCACATCGTCCACGAGGTCGTCGTAGGCGATCTCGAAGCAGATAAGCACCCCGACCTTGCCGGCGCCTTCCCCGAGGGCAGCCAGGTCCATCACCCCGACTTTCTCACCGGGGAGCATGTCCACGGCGATCATGTCCACGAGCGGGGAGAGTTTGCGGAAGAAGTCGCGGTACGGGATGAACTCGCCAAAGGGAACGGGGTGGCGTTTGGCGTACTCGTAGAGCGGTTCACCGGCCGCGCCGTAGAGCAGCGCAATGTTGTAGCGGCCGGTGGCGTCGCCGGCGTCGTTGGTGACCAAGCGCTGGGTTCCGACAAGGACCGGGGCGGCTGCTTTTTCGGAGAGTCGCCCGAGGATCTGGGCGCGTCCGGGATCGGCCAGCGGGCTCGCGCCGGTGGAGTCTTCCGGCCAGACGATGAGTTGCAGAGGCCGGTTCTGCTTCTGGGCGGTCGTGGTCACCTCCTGGGTGACCTTCACGTTGTTCTCGAACACCTCGGGCGGCATGGTCAGCGCCACCGGGTCAATCGGACCCATGGAGCCCTGGATGCCGGCAACGCGCAGGGAGGGACGCCCCTCGGGAACAGTGTGCGCGGGGTGGGGTACGACGAGGCAGGCGAGAATCGCGATGAGCACGGCAGCGATCGGCCAGACGCCCGCGATGCCGGTGAGGCCGCGCCGGCGGCGCCCGGCCAGGGCGAGCAGCCCGAAGGCCAGCAGCTGCGCCATGAATGCCACCACGAAGCTGAGGCCGGCCACCCCAATCCAGGGCCCGAGGTTCAGGAGCATGGAATCGGAGAGGGCGAAGGCCGCGGCCCCCCAGGGAAGACCGCCCCAGGGCACGTGGCTGCGCAGTGTCTCCACGGCAACCCACAGGCAGGCAATCAGCAGGGCGCTGAGCAGACCCGGGCCGCGGCGCACCAGCACGGTGCGGGTGAGCAGGGCATACAGCACAAGGTAGAGCGACTGCACGGCGGCAAGCGCCATCCAGGGCTGGGTGCCGGCGTAGGTACTCGCCCATTCGGTGAGCGGAATGAAAAAGCCGAGCCCATAGGCGAAGGCCCCGGGGATGGCGGCGATCAGCCCGCGAATGAGCATCGCGATGCTCAGCAGGGCGATGCCGATGGGGAGGAGCCACCACAGGTTGGTGGGTGGGAAGGCGAGATAGGAGGCGATACCGCCGAGGGCGCCGAGAATCAGGCCGGCCCACCAGGGGGTCGGCGTGACGGCATCGTGTGTGTGGTCGCGATGGCGGTTTTCGCGCTTCTCCCGTTTTTCGGCGACGTCATCCAGGCTGCCGGGGCTCCAGACGATCCCACCATCACTGCTGTGTGTCCTGCTCACGGGGCCTTCTTCTGCGTCAGGGCGTCATACGCGAGAGCGCCGTTGACGACGGTGAGGAGGGCACGGGGGCTTCCGTGGTCAAGGTCTGGCAGCAGCGGGGTGCGGGAGCGCGGATCGGTGGACCAGGATTCACGTGGGCGCGGGGCGCTGGAGCGCACCGTCAGATCCCACGGCTCCCACACCACGAAGGTGGCGGGCGACCCGGTGCGCAGATCCCCGGGATGCATCTCCCCCGCGAGGCGCCGACCGCCACGGGTGGCGGCAAGGAATGCCGCCCGATCGCTCAGGCGTTCAGCGGGATCGCCCTCCAGCGCGGCGGCGCGTACCCACGACCAGGGGTCACGGGCTTCCACGGCACCGGCGGAGCCAAAAGCGATGGGGGTCCCGTCACCGCTGAGGGTGCGAAGCGGAGCCGTTTCGGTCACGGGGGCGATGACCTGCATTCCCTCGCGTTCACCCGTCGGCCCGGGAAGACGTTGCGTGATCCCGAGGGCGGCTGCCGCCTTCTCCCCTGTCGGATCGGGTGCTGAGCCATCCGCCGTCGCGGCGGCGTCGACGAAGGAGGGGGTCACGAGGCAACCGGTGGCCTCCACGGTACGGGCTTCGGGGTGGAGCACTGCCGCTGAATCTGCCTGTCCGATCCAGGCGATCATGCCTTCGCGCACGAGCAGGGCATCGGCTTCCGGTGCCCCTGTCGAGTAGAGCACCACGCCGGTGAGCAGCCAGGGCTCCGTCTCCGGCGGGGTGGGGTTGGTGTGATGGGTGTCAGTCATCGGCTGATCTCCTGGGCGACGAGTCCGCGGCGCACCATGGGCACGGCGGCGCGGGCGGCAGCACCAACGGCAGGGTCCGACACGAGCTGATCCAGCATGTCGATCACCTGGCGGCAGTGGCGCACGAAATCTCCGGGGGTGAGGGTGGAGCCGTCGAGGGCTGCGGCAAGGTGCTTGCCGCGCGCCCACCGGTGGACCATGAGGCACACGCCCGGATCCGGCGGGGTGGTCGGTTCAATGCCGTGGGCGGTTTCTGCGCTGGTGAGGCGACGTCCGATACGGGCGCTCGCTTCGAGGGCGTCAAGCACTCGCGAATCCTCGGGCATGGCGGCCACGGAGCCGTCGTCCCGTCGGCCCTCATGCACCGCCGCGGAGACAACCGCCGCGAGCCCTGCCGGATCCAGTCCCTCCCAGGCGCCGTGTTCGAGGCATTCGGCGATCAGCAGGTCGCGTTCAGAGAAGAGACGACGCAGGCGCAGGCCAGCCTCCGTCGGCCGCAGATCCTGCTCCCCCTCCTCGCACAGGTACCCGAGGTCCACGAGCAGTGTGCACAGG
>JAEWEZ010000025.1 GCA_023389045.1 Actinomycetes bacterium | reverse complement strand
GGGCGGATGATCGGGTCGGCCTGCGCGTGCTCGCTGCCGAAGGCGGTGGCGAAGGCACGCTGGAAGCGTTCGGTGAGCGCGATCTCGGGTGCAGTCATGATCCGAGAGTAGCGCCGGGGGTGCCGGCCGGGAGTGCGTGAACGGTCCCGTCGTGGTGAGCGGCACGTCCCGGGGCGGCGAGTCGGCGCCGTCTGCCCCGTCGGGCTCTCTAGAATCCGAAAAGAGCCGACGGGACACCACCCGGGTGAGAAGCCGGGTCAGCAGACCCGAGTGAGACGCACGGGCGAGAGTGACAGGGTGCCGACGGGGCTCGGCCGGTTGGACGTGCCCCGAGGGACGGTCCCGCGATCGTGACGACAGGGCAGGAGCAGATGGCCGAGGACTACGAGCGCACCGAGGACGACTGGATCTTCGCCGACGCCGATCCGCGCGCCCTCCCCACCGAACGCCTGCCCGGGCATGACGAGCTTCAGAAGTACGCCGCTCCGCTCCTGCGCGACAAGGAACAGGAACGGTCGCGCCGACGGGCCGAACGCCGCGCCGCCCTGGGCAACCAGGAGACCGTGAATCTGACGGGGCTGGATGCCCAGGTGGAGGAGCTGCGTCGCGAGCGTGAGAGCGAAGCGGCAGAGGGCACTGGCGTTGCTGCGGATGATGCGGGCGCGATGGCGCTGGACGCGCCGGAAGGGGACACGCCGGAACCGAGCGTCCCGGCGCAGCCCGCGGAATCGATGGGTCCCGACGCAGGGATGGAGCCGACGGGCGCCGACGCGGGTGCAAGCCTCGCCCCGTCGTCGGGGGAAGCGGCCAGCCCCACCACCCCCCTGCGCGTCCCCACCTACGCCCGCTCCGGAACCACCCCGAATGCGGAAACCGACGGACCAAGCCCCGTCTTTCAACTCCCACCGCGCTTCCATGACCTGCGCGTCTTCGACGCGGTGCGAGACCTCATGGCGCTCGTCTGCCTGATGACGGCGCTCACCACCACCCTGACCCTCGGGGACACCCCCGCTCTCGTGCTGAGCGCGCGGATCGCCATCGGCATCGGACTTGCCACCCTGCTCGCCGTGCACCTGCTGCGTTGGATCCCTCAAACCCCGCCCCTGGCCTGGATCCGCCGTCTCCGGGCGATCGGGCTTGCACCGGCCCTTCTCGCAGCCCTCGCCGTGCTAGTGACGGACCTGGTCACCGGCATCCCCGTGCTGTTCAAGCCCCTGCCCGAAGGACCCCCGGTCGGCGTGGGCGTCGGCACCTCCCTCCTGCTCCTCGCCGCGATCAGCGGTATGGAACCGCGCGCCCACGAGGGCTACCTGCCCACCGCCCTTGCCCGTCGGCGCACCCGTCTGGTGCTTGTGGGGATTGGGCTGTGGGGCGCGGTCATGCTGGTTCTCTCCCTGGTCATGAGCCTGGGGCGGATCATGACCACCGGCTGGGCCTTCTCCCTCATGACCCTTGCCGACACCGCCATTTCCGCGCTCCTCCTGGTGACCGTGCTCGGTTCGGCGCTGCTACGCGAACGCTCCTGGTTTGTGTTCTCCGCTGCGGCGACTGGCGGTCTCGTCCTGACCGCACTGGCCGACAACTCCCTGCGGCTCTCCTTCGCAGCGCCCCTCAGCGTTGCCACTGGCTTCGTCTACCTGCCGATCCTGTTCGCCGCACACGGCGTGATGGTCTCCCGATCCTTCGTGCGCACCATGCCGCTTTCCTTCCAGCGCGCCGACTGGATCGTGTACGCGGTGCGGGCCTTCGAGTTCTCTGCGCTGATGCACATCGTGGCGGCCCTGTGGAATGTGTGTGCGGCGCTCGCCGCCGGCAGTGGACTCACCCCGGGAGGTCTGATTGTGCATCTGGCCGACGCCGCCGTCTGCGCGGTGTTCGTTGCCCTCTCCCTGTTCTCACGGGCAGCGCTCCTGCAGCGCCCGGCCGAGGAAGCCCGGACCACCGCCGTTGTCGCCTCCGTGGCGATGATCGTGGTCGGTTTCCTCACCGTCATCGTGAACTCCGTGGGCACCGGGGCCGGAGCCGGGCTGGTCACCGGGGCACTCGCCCTCGTGACCGGTATCGCCGCCGCCCTCATGCTCACCGTGCCGGCACCCGTGCGCGATGAGTTTGGGGCGCCCGACCTGGCCCGCATGTTCGCCGAGTTCCGCACCCGCGCACAGAAAGGCGATCCGCTGCTCTCACGCATCCCCGATGTGGCTGCCGCCCGCGCCGTGCGCAAAGTCTTTCCGCAGCGGTAACCTTCCCGGCGGCTGCACTGCACGCCGGGCAGCGCCTGCCGGATGCCTCCACCCACGTCGGGCCCGACATCCCGACCAGCCAGCCGGCCTACGCCCGCACGCCCAACCCGTCGGTCCCACCGCCCTGACCCCCATCCCGCCTGCCCAAGGAGCCCTGAATGTTCACCTGGACGCTGCACGGCGACGGTCGCACCGTCCGCGCCGACGAAATCGTCGCCCCCGATGAGCGCCTCAGCTGGCCGCTCACCATCGGCATCGGCGCCCAGCACGTGGTCGCCATGTTCGGCGCGACCTTCCTGGTGCCGCTGATCACCGGCTTCCCGCCGAGCACGACGCTGCTCTTCAGCGGTCTGGGGACCCTGCTCTTCCTGATCATCACCGGCAACCGGTTACCGAGCTATCTTGGGTCGAGTTTCTCGGTGATCGCCCCGGTCACCGCGGCCGTGGCAGCGCACGGAACCGGCAGCGCGCTGGGCGGTTTGATCGCCGTCGGGGTGCTGCTGATCCTCATCGGCGTGGTGGTGCACCTGATCGGAACCCGGTGGATCGACCTGACCCTGCCACCGGTGGTGACCGGCGCGATCGTCGCACTGATCGGCTT
>JAEWEZ010000015.1 GCA_023389045.1 Actinomycetes bacterium | reverse complement strand
GTCCGAGGACGGGGCCGCCGCGCCAGGCGTCAGATGCGCGCTGCGCATCGCGGATCGGGACCGGATCAGGCCTCGCCGCGGTGGTTGCCGCGCTTCTTCGGATCAGCCGGGTTCTCCTTGGGGTTGCCGACCGGGTCGATGACCTTGCCGTTGTCGCCGTCCTTCGCAGCCGACTTCACCTCGGGCTTGGCATCCTTGACCTCAGGCTTGGACTCCGCCTTCACCGCAGGCTTCGCGGAGGGCTTCGCCTCCTTGGCGTCCTTCGGGTCGGCAGAGTCGACCTTGACGGCCTTCGGCGTGGTGTCCGAGGAGCGGTCATCGCCCTTCAGGGCGTTGGCTACGTCGCCGGCATCGGCAGAGCCGACGGTGTCCGACACGGTGGAGGAATCGGACTCGGTGCCAGCGGAGGCCGGGTAGTGCGCGCGAGCGAAATCAGCCGGCGGCGCCCACGGATCCTCAACCGGGCGGGTCTTCTTCCAGGCAACGTAACCGGCGGCCGCGCCAGCGCCCACCAGGGTCACAACCAGCAGAGTCTTGCCCAGGCCGCACTTCTTCTTAGCCGGCTTCACCGGGGTGACAACGGCGGAGCGAATGTCGCCCTTGCCCTTGTCGAACTCCTTGCGGGCAGCCTCGGCGGCAGCACGCAGCACATTGCCGGTCGCCGTCGCGGTGCGCTTGGCGCGGGGCAGGTAGTCGCCCTCGACGTCCTCACGGAACTTCTGGGCACGCGGGCCCAGGTTCTCGCCGAGGTCATGGGAGAACTGGGAGAACCGCTCGCGGCCGGCGCGGAGGTTCTCCTCCACCCCGGGGCGGACGTTATCCACAAACTCCAGCGCACGGGCACGGGCCTCGCGCGCGCCCTCAGAGACGACGGGGCCCGCAGTGGCGGCAAGCTTCTGCAGCTCCTCCAGGGCCCGCTCGGCCTTCGTGACGCTGGCCTGCGCCTTGGCCGCTGACTTCTCGGCGTGCTTCTTGGCCTTCTTCTGGGCCTTCTTCAGCGCCATGGGGGATCCCCTTCCTGTCGTTCGGCCCGATGGGCCGGCGGTGGTCCGTGGCCGGGCCCCGCACCCTTGAGGGCGGGTGCAGGCAGACTCCGGCACTCGTGGCTTTACTCTATCGCGACCTGGCGGGAACTCTGAGGGCTCCCGGGGAGTGGACAGGGGATGGGGGTAGGGAGGGGTGTGGGTGGGGGAGGCGGGTGTGTGCGTGGGTGTGAGGTGTGGGCGTGGATGTGAGGTGTGGGCGTGCGCAAAAGGGGCTTGTGGTAGCTGGAGGTGGAGGAAATCTTCAGTTGCTGCGGCTGGAGGCCCCTTTTGGTTCGGCTCGCGTGTTGCGTGTGGTCGCGTGCGCTGATCAACCCTCTGCAGAGCACGTGGCACGCCCCGATCGCCCGCAGGATCCTGAGCATCCGTCAGGGCGGGTGTGCAAGGATGGCCGCATGTTCGCAACTCTGCACACCAACCACGGGGATATCCGCCTGGAACTGTTCCCCGACCACGCCCCCCGCACCGTCGAGAACTTCGTTGGCCTCGCCGAGGGCAGCCGCGAGTTCACCGACCCCGAGACCGGCGAAAAGGTCACCCGCCCCTTCTACGATGGCGTGATCTTCCACCGCATCATCGACGGGTTCATGATCCAGGGCGGCGACCCCCTGGGCGTGGGCACCGGCGGCCCCGGCTACACCTTCGACGACGAGATCTCCGAGAAGAACTTCAACGAGCCTTACAAGCTGGCCATGGCCAATGCCGGCAAGCGCATGAACGCGATCACCGGCCGCCCCTCCGGCACCAACGGCTCGCAGTTCTTCATCACCGTGGCCCCCACCCAGTACCTGCACGGCAAGCACACCGTGTTCGGTGAGGTGGCCGATGAGGACTCCAAGAAGGTTGTGGATAAGATCGCCAAGGTGAAGACCGACATGCGTGACCGTCCGCTCGAGGATGTCGTGATCGAGAAGGTCACCATCGAGAAGTGAGCTGGATAGGGCCGACGGGGCTGGCAGGAACCACCCCTGACCAGCCTGAATAGTCCAGCGAAAGCAACAGCACCGCCCTCCGGTCCGGAGGGCGGCGCTGTGGCTTGTGTAGGGCTGATGCCCGTGTAAGCGCTGCTGAGTGGGAGGGGTGGAGTGGTTCGAGGGCGGCTATCCCTTTGGCAGCGCTGTGGCCGAGGGTGACCGGCGGGGCTGTGGCCGGGGAGGGGGCGTGGCTGGGGAAGGGCTGTGGCCGGAGATGGGTGTGGTTGGGCAGGGGTTGTGGCTGGGCAGGGATAGCGGCAAATGCTTTGCCGGGTGAGGACGTTGCCGGGGTGTGCCCGAAGCGTGGCCGGTGCGGAGCAGAGGTGAGCGTGGGGGCACTGGCGGTATTTGAGCAGCTACGACATATCCTCCGCAGCCGGCGATATACCGCCAATTCCCCGCTGGTAACCCAAGCGGGCGGCCCTTCAGAGCGGAGAAAACCGAGGCGTAGTTCCAGCCCCGTATGGGGGGTGGAAGCGGCGGCGGATCGAGCGTTGGCCCGCGGCATCACGGCAGAACTGGCGGTATATCGCCCGTTACGACATATACGCCGCAGTCGGCTCTATACCGCCAGTTCTGCTCGGTGCCGTGGCTCTGCTCAGCTCACGCCGGTCTTGGCGGGCTCGGGCGTGTCTGCGTCGGTGGCCTTCTTCGAGGCGGCACTGTCATTGCTGCCGGGCTCCGCTGGCGACGAGGCTGCAGCCTCAGCAGAAGCCCCGATAGCCAACCCGGCGGGCTCCGCGCTCGCCGGCCGCGTCGGCCACCACATCCGGTCACCCACCAGGGCAAACAGTGCCGGAACCACGATCGTGCGCACCACCACCGTGTCAAGCAGAACGCCGAGGCCCACGATGAGGCCCAGCTGGAACAGCACCTCGAGCGGAAGCACGCCGAGCGCGGCGAAGACCGCGGCGAGCACCACACCCGCACTGGTGATGACCACGCCGGTGGAGGACACAGCCCGGACCATGCCGCGTCGAGTCCCAAAGCGGGCAGCCTCATGCCGCGCCCGATGCACCAGGAAGATCGTGTAGTCCACCCCAAGCGCTACCAGGAACAGGAAGGCGATCAGCGGGACGGTGACGTCGAGCGCTGGGATGTCGAAGAAGAGCTTGCCCACGCCGACCCCGAGGCCGATCGCGGCCACCGCGCTGAAGAGATTTACGAGCAGCAGGATGAGCGGAGCAACCACGGCTCGCAGCAGGATCACCAGCACGGCGAGGACCACGAGCAGGATCAGCGGGGCGATCATCGCAAGATCCTGGAAGGAGTCTTCGCGCACGTCGAAGGCCTTGGCCGAGGTTCCGCCCACCAGCGCGTCCAGGCTGTCGGCACGGGCGGCATCGCGCACGGCGCGCACTTCGTCGAAGGCTTGGGGCGACTCGGGCTGCGCGGTGCCGACGGCGCTCAGCACCGTCCAGCCGTCGGGGGTGGTGCCGGCCGGTCGAACGCTCTCGATGCCGGGCACCTTCGCGATCCGAGCCTGCACAGCCTCGGCCTGAGCGATGGGCACGGCGATGCGGTGGGGCGCGGACTGGCCTGCACCGTAATGCTCCGCCATCACCGCGAAGCCTGTGGAGGACTCGTTAGCGGAGGCGAACTGCTCGTTCTGTGACAGTCCGACCCTGGTTCCCAGCAGACCGGCAGCCATCACCGCGAGCAGTGTGAGGCCAGTGGCCGCGGCGAAGAGGGGCCGTGCCGTGACGGCGGAGGCGATGCGGGCAAAGAATCCTCGCTCGGCCTCGTGGCAGGCCTCGTGCTCGGCAGCGTGGTGTGGGGAGGAATCGGTTGTGGAGGATTCGCGGTCTCGCTCGGTTGTGGAGGAACCGCCGCTCCACCCGGCTACGCCTCCACGCACTGCGGCCACCCCACCCGGGGCGAACACCCCCGTCGGGCGCGGAACAAACGGCCAGCACACCCGTCGACCACACACCGCCAGCAGAGAGGTGAGCGGGAACAGCACCGCCACGAGCGCCACGAGGAGGCCCGCCGCTGCAGCCACCCCGAGCCCGCGGGTGGCCGGCATGATCGCCGCGAGCAGGGTCAGCAGTGCGAGGACCACCGTCACATTCGAGGCCAGGATGGCCGGAGCGGTGGTGCGCCACGCAGTCGCCAGCGCAGCACGGTGATCCTCCTGGCGGCGCAGCTCCTCCCGATACCGAGAGATCAGCAGGAGCGCGTAGTTGGTGCCGGCCCCGAAGACGAGCACGCTGATCACGCCCGCATCAAAGGCCAGGGAGAAATGCTCGCCGAGACTGTCGGTCAGGCTCTTCGAGGCGCTGTCGGCAAGCGCGACCACCGTGAGCGGCAGCAGCCACAGCACCGGCGAGCGGTAGGTCAGAAGCAGCAGGACCGCCACCACCGCGACCGTGACCGCGAGCAGCGTGAAGTCGGCATCGGCGAAAGCCCCGCGAATGTCCGAGCCGACCGCCGGACCGCCCGTGACCTGCACCGATAGCGAATCTGGCGCCCAGTGCTGCGCGGCTTGCCGCAGCGCGGTGATCTCCGCGTCAACCGCCTCATTGCTCTGGCCGGTATCCACGGTGGCCATGGCGAGATCCGCGCGGCCATCCTCGGAGGGCATGGGGCCGACGGTGTCCCGCCCCGTGACCGCACTCAGATCGCTGCGCAGTTGCGCGATCGCGGCAGCGTCTTCCGCCGTGAGTGGGCCGCCGTCGGTGCGGGTGACCACGGCAAACACCGGCTGGAAGCGGGAGCCTTCGAGGCGATCGGCCACGGCCAGGGCACGTGAGGATTCGGCGGAGGAGGGGAGTGCATCCATCCCGGCGACGGGGCCGGAGCCGCGAAGCAGCCCCATCATCGCCAGGAGCACAAGAAGGGAAATAGCCAGCACGCCCCAGGCGGAGCGTCGGCCGGTGAGGAACGTGGCCATCACGGGTCCTTTCAGAGCGGAGGAGATGGCATTCGCACTATGAATCCGCAGGTAGTGGGCGGATCAACCGTTCGATGTATTCCGGGTGGGGTGCGCGGGTGGGGTTGCCCACTGCGCTTGCACTACAGCGACGGCGCCCCGTCGCACTCGCCCCTGCCCCCGCCGCCGCACCTCGCCGCCACTCCCGTCGCGAAAGGAGAGTGCCGTCACCTGCCACTGTTCAGCGCACTCGTGTAGGAATGAGGCATGGAACGCCCCACGTACGGCTACGGCGCCCCGGACGAAAACCCGCAGGAGCAGCCCGAGCCCTCGCCTTTCCGCAGCGACGAATCGTCTGCGGCGCAGACGCCACCCTGGCCGGCCGCATCCGAGTCGGCCGCACCGCAGCCGGCCGCAGCGGACCCGTCGGCACCCTCACCAGCGCAGCCGTTCCCCACGCAGCGTCGTCGGCCCGAATACGGACAGCCGAGCGAGCACGCACCGCAGCCCGTTCCCACGAGCCCCGACGGGCAGCCAGTGTGCCCGCGCCACACGGACCGCGTGGCCTATGTGCGCTGCCAGCGCTGCGAACTGCCGGCCTGCCCGGAGTGTCAGCGCGCCGCAGCCGTGGGCGTGCGCTGCGTGGATTGTGACCGTGAGCTGGCACGACGTCAGGCCGGTTCGGCCCCGCGTAATGCCATGGGCGGCGGGATCGCCTCGCACACCCCGGTGGTCACCTACACCCTGCTGGGCCTGTTCTTCCTGGGGCAGTTGGTCTCCGGTGGGCTCGTGGAGACGCTGGCGATTTTCGGTCCCTACCGGGCGCTCGCCATGCCGTGGACCTTTATTTCGGCAGGCTTTGTGCACGGCGGGATCATGCATCTGCTGCTGAACGGCTGGGCTCTGTGGGCTATCGGCGGCTACATGGAGCAGGCGCTCGGACGCTGGCGCTACCTGGGCCTCTTCCTGGTGTCTGTTATCGCAGGTCACGTGACGGTTCTCTTGTTCGCTGATCCGGCGTCTACCTCGTGGGTGACGCACACGCTCGGTGCATCGGGCGGTGTGTTCGGCCTGTTCGGCAGCCTCTTCATTGCGCAGCGCAAGATGGGCGCGGAGGCCGGTCAGGTGGTGGTGCTGATCGTCTTGAACCTGGTCATCACCTTCACCGTGCCGGGGATTTCCTGGGAGGGGCACCTGGGTGGTTTGGTGCTGGGCACGGCGATGACGGCGGCGATGTTCGCGCTCCGTCCCACGGCCCGCCCGGGGGACGACAGGGTGGCCTTGGCGCGCAAGTCTGCCCTCATGCATGCTGGGGTGCTCGCTGGTGGGCTGGTGCTCTGCCTGGTGCTGATCGCGATCAAGGCTGCTGCCGTGGGCCCGGAGGCTTTTGCCACCTGGTGAGGCGGGTTCTGGGTTGTTTTACCTGGTCAGTTGGATGTTCGACGACGGGATGGCTCCGCGCACCGAGCCCTTCGCTCCTGCCTCGGCTCGGTCCCCACTCCGGCCCTAGCCCGGCTGCACCCCCCGCTCCAGCCTCACTCTCACGTGGTTACTGGTTGGGAATTGGCGGTATATGACCGGCTGCGGCGTATATGTCGTAGCTGACCGTATAACGCCAGTTCTCTCGACGGCGAGCGGTGGTTCCGATTGCCAGTGCTTGCCCGCCTGCCTGCGGTTGCCCCGATTACCTGACGTTGCGCTGCCTGCCAGCGGTTTTCCTGATCGCCAGCGGGTGCTCTGCCGACCGCTGGTTTTCCACTGGCCACCGCCCGCCCCTTCACGCCCCACCCCGGAAACACCCCAGGCTGGGGACGCAAACGTGTCGCCCACCGAATCACATGGCTGTGATTATCCCCAGTTGTGGACAAGATTGGGGATAACCCGAGCCATCCTGCGGAACCACAACGGTGTCATCTATCCACCACTGTGGAGATCGCTGTGGATAACTTTTGGGATTGGTCCACACCCCGCTCCTTGACCTCCTCCCATAGCCACCCC
>JAEWEZ010000002.1 GCA_023389045.1 Actinomycetes bacterium | reverse complement strand
GGGCGGCGGCAGCCGGGGCTGGCTCCGCGGAGAACTGGCGTTATGTGAGTGACTGCGACATATACGTCGCAGTCGGCGATATTCCGCCAATTCCCAGCCGGTAACCACGCGATGGTGGCTGCGGGGTGGGCTGAGGCGAGGTAGCTGAGGCAGGGCGGCGGGATGGGCTGAGGTTGAGGCGGGCTGGGCTGAGGTTGAGGTGGCTGGGGCGGCAGCAACGGAGCGGCAGCCCCGTCGACCTCCTACGATGAGCAGCATGGATCCTCGACGCCTGCTCATTTTCCGCACCGTGGTGCGCAAGGGCTCTATCGGTGCGGGCGCCCGCGAGCTCGGCTGGACCCAGCCCGCAGTGTCCCAGCACTTGGCGGCGCTCGAGAAAGAGGTGCGCACCCAGCTGCTCCTGCGTAGCTCCACCGGAGTGGAGCCCACCGAGGCCGGCCGGCGACTCTTCGCCCATGCCGAGGCGATCGCCGCCCAGCTGCACGCCGCCGAAGAGGAACTCGCCGATATCACCGCTCTGCGCCGCGGCACCGTGCGCTTTGGCACCTTCCCCTCGGCTGCCGCCGCCCTCCTGCCCCCAGCCCTCGCATATCTGCAGCGCACCGCCCCTGACCTGCAGGTCACCTTCGAGGAACTCGAGCCGCCGGACGCCGTAGCGGCCCTCGGCGAAGGCACGATCGACCTCGCCCTCGTCTTCCGCTACCCCGGCAGCGACATCGACGCCGAAGGCACCCTCGAGTGGAGCCCGCTCATGCGTGACGCCGTCCTCGCCGTGCTCCCCACAGACCACCCCCGCGCCGACGACCCGGACCTGCGCCTTGCTGACCTCGCCGAGGACACCTGGGTGGCCGGCTGCGAGCGCTGCCGCGCGAACCTCTTGCACAGCGCGCGCGCCGCCGGTTTCGAGCCGACCATCCGCTACTCGACCGACGATGCCGTGGTCGTGCAGCGTCTGATCATGCACGGCAGCGGCGTGGCACTCCTCCCGCAGATCGCCATGGAAGCCTCGCCCTGCGAGAACGTCATTGCCCGTTCCCTCCCGGACCTCCCCGACCGCATGATCGGCCTGGTCAACCGCAAGGGCGCGCTCGCGATCCCGGCGGTGGCCGCGCTGCGCGACGCACTCATGGAGGTCACCTCCTCCCGTCGGCACTGATCAGCGGTGGGATATCAGGCGGGGGCCGACGGGGCACGGCGCACTACCCTGGGCATGTGACTTCACCGCACCCCTCCCCCGACGCCGACCGCCCGCGCCCTTCCTCGCGTGCCGTCGCGCGCATCCCGGCCCGCGCGTGGCTGCGCCCCGGGCTGGTTCTGCTGGGCGGGCTCGCTCTGACGGCAGTGCTGTGGATCGCGGGACAGCCGGTCGCTGCGGTCGTGTTTGCGCTGGTCACCCTGGGGATGGCGTATTGGACGAGCCCGCTGCGCTCAGGGCCTCATATGCCGTTCGCGGAGGCGATGGCGCGCCGCCACGAGGGTGCCACGATCATCCTGTGGGCGCCCGGGGATCCGCTGTCTTCGCGGATTCATGCGGCGCTGCGGAACCGGCATGACGATGTGCTGTTCGTGAACGTCTACCAGGATGCGGCCGCCGGCGAGTTCCTGGCCGACCACGGCGGACGCGCCGCGCTTCCGCTCGTGGTGACAGGTGAACAGGTGACCGCCTCGGCCACGGTGGGCGATGTGCTGGATCTGCGGGCCGAGCAGCAGCACCGCCGCGACGCCTGACGGCGCTGCTTCGCTGCACTGCGCTGCCTCACTGCACTGCCTCACGGCACTGTCGAACTGCACGGCTTTGCAGCGCTTTGTGTGCTGCGCCTTGCGTGCGGTTCTGTGGTGAGCCGCGCACCGGCGAAGACCTACCCCGTCGGCACTCCCGCTCCCCGCACTCCCCACCCCACGCGCCCACAGAATCCAAACTTCTAGATTTTTAGATTCTCTGTTAGCGTCAAGAAAGGAAGGCGGCAGCACGCCAGCTCGCCGCCTCATCGTCCGAGGTCACGGTAAGGAGAGACATGAGCACCCCGTCGTTCGAGGAGCGTCTCGCCGCCCTGACCGCACGCGTCGAAGCCCTAGAAATCCACTCTCGTAGAGTCGGCGATGGTGCACCGCAGGCCGCACCCAAGGACGCCACCGTCGGCCCCCCGACCACCCCGACCACCCCCGACACCGCCACCCCGCCCACTGACCCATCGGACCCCATGTGGGCCCTGCACGAACTCGAACGCCGCGTGCCGAGCCCCGGCGGCGTGCTGTTCACCGGCTCCGTCACCACCCCCGAGGGGCCGGTGCGCTACCAGTGGGGCCGCACCGCCACCCACCTGCACGACAGCGACTGGAAGCAGTTTTCCAACCGCGCCTCCGCCCTCGGGCATCCGCTGCGTCTGGCCCTGCTCCAACTCCTTCTGGACGGCGAGCGCACCGTCACCGAACTGGTCGAGGCGCTCGAACTGTCCTCCCCGTCGATCGCCTACCACCACCTATCCACCCTGCAGGCCGCCGGATGGGCCACCGCCGCCCGCCGTGGCGCCTGGTCGATCCCGCCCTCACGAATCATTCCCCTGCTCACCATCGTCACCGCCCTGGAGATGCCATGACCTCGCCCGAGGACGACGGCCGCACCACCGGCCCCGATGTGCCCGACACCGATTCGCCCCGCCCCGATTCGCCCCAGACCGACCAGCCGACCAC
>JAEWEZ010000168.1 GCA_023389045.1 Actinomycetes bacterium | reverse complement strand
GGGCGGGGCAGGCAGGGCGGGGCGGGGAGGTCACTGCCCGGTGCGGGCGTACTTCGCTTCGGTCTCCGCTTTCTGCGGACGCCACCATGCTTCGTTCTCGCGGTACCAGTCGATCGTCGCTGCCAGGCCGGCCTCGAAGTCACCGTAGGCGGGCTCCCAGCCGAGTTCTTCACGCAGTTTCGTAGAGTCGATCGCGTAGCGCAGATCGTGGCCGGGGCGGTCATTGACGTGGTCGTAGTTGTCGGTCTCCTGGCCCATGAGGCGCAGGATCATCTCAACCACCTGCTTATTGTTCAGTTCCCCGTCGGCCCCGATCAGGTAGGTCTCTCCAATCCGGCCCTTCTCCAGGATCGCGAGCACTGCGCTGGAGTGGTCATCGGCGTGGATCCAGTCGCGCACATTCAGGCCGGCGCCGTACAGGCGGGGGCGGATCCCGTCGATCAGATTGGTGATCTGGCGGGGAATGAACTTCTCCACGTGCTGACGGGGGCCGTAGTTATTGGAGCAGTTCGAGATCGTCGCCTGCACCCCGAAGGAGCGCACCCACGCCCGAACCAGCAGGTCACTGCCGGCTTTCGTCGAGGAGTAAGGGCTGGAGGGGTTGTAGGGGGTCGATTCGGTAAAGCGCTCCGGGTCATCCAGTTCGAGATCCCCGTACACCTCATCGGTAGAGATGTGGTGGAAGCGGGTGCCGTGGCGGCGAGCTGCTTCCAGCAGCGTGTAGGTGCCAATCAGGTTCGTGGTCAGGAACGGCGAGGGGTCGTTCAGGGAGTTGTCGTTATGAGACTCCGCGGCGTAGTGCACGACCGCATCGGCCTTCTCCACCAGCGGATCCACCACGGTGGCATCCGCGATATCGCCCACCACGAGGTTCACCCGATCCGCCGGCAGACTCGCCAGGGAGGCGCGGTTGCCGGCGTAGGTGAGTTTGTCCAGCACGGTCACGGTGTGATCGGTCGTGGCGATCACGTGGTGCACGAAGTTCGAGCCGATGAAACCGGCTCCACCGGTCACGAGCAGGTGGCGGGGCGCCATGGGGGTGTCCTCTCAGCGGGATGGTCAGGATGGGAGATCAGGGCCGACGGGCTTGGTGCGGGAAACGGGCCGACGGGGCGGAACGGGAACAGACGAAGAACAGGAACCGATGAACGGCAGTGCGGCCGCGCGGAGGCCGCCAGCCACCGCCCGGCTCAGTCGGCGTCACCCTCCCCGTGCTCACGACGCAGCACGTCCAGGAGGTAGCGGCCGTATCCGGACTTCTCCAGCAGCTTGGCACGCTCCCTCAGCTCGTCATCGCTCAGGTAGCCCATGCGCCAGGCCACCTCTTCCGGTGCGCCGACCGACAGACCCTGACGTTTCTGCACCGTGCAAATGAACTCGCCAGCAGCGGCAAGATCGTCGAAGGTTCCGGTGTCCAGCCAGGCCGTGCCACGGGTGAGCACCTCTACCTGCAGAGAACCCTCCTCCAGATAGGTGCGGTTCAAATCGGTGATCTCCAGTTCATTCCTGGCGGAGGGCTTCAGAGCCTTCGCGCGCTCCACCACGGTGGAGTCGTAGAAATACAGGCCGGGTACCGCAAGGTTCGAGCGGGGACGCTCGGGCTTCTCCTCCAGGGAAATCGCGCGACCGTTCTCATCCATCTCGACCACGCCATAGGCCCGCGGATCATTGACCCAGTAGCCGAACACGGCCGCGCCATCGACCTCGGCGTAACGACGCAGCTGCGAGCCCATGCCCTGACCGTAGAAGAGGTTGTCGCCCAGGATGAGCGCCGCCCGCTCGCCCGCCAGGAAGTCCTCACCAAGAACGAAGGCCTGGGCGAGGCCGTCCGGGGAGGGCTGCACCACGTACTCAAAGCGGACGCCGAAGCGGGTGCCATCCCCCAGGACGCGCTGGAACGCTTCCTGGTCCTGCGGGGTGGTGATGATCAGGATTTCTCGGATTCCCGCCAGCATCAGGGTGCTCAGCGGGTAGTAGATCATCGGCTTGTCGTAGACGGGCATGAGCTGCTTGGACACGCCAATGGTCAAAGGATGAAGACGGGAGCCGGTCCCCCCGGCCAGGATGATGCCGCGCATGGGGCCAGTATGGCAGCGAGTGGGGCTGTCGGGCAGGCCCGGGTGTCCCACTAGGCATCAGATGCTCACTCGGGCCCCGTCAGCCCCAGTGCCCTTTCGGCTTTCTGCAGTTCCTCCGCGCTGATATGCCCCTCATCCGGGGGTTCGACCGCATCACGAAGGACTTCCAGGGGAACAGCGAGTCGCACATCTGGCTCCGGCCGCGGTCCCTCGGACCAGCGCACCGTGACCGCACCCCGCGGGAGGAGGCACTGCCGGGTACGCATCCGACCCGTCTGCACCCCGAGGGCGGCAAGTTCCCCGTCGGCGTCATGCAGGTAGACGTCTCTCACTCGCCCCACGCGTTCACCATCGGGGGTGCGGACGGTGGCGGAGGCGAGGCGCATGACCCGCTCGCGTCTGGTCGCTGTCATACCTCGATCATGGCACGGGAACGGTGGGAAAACTGCGGGCTGGTGCCGGTCGCTGGGATGGCGGCGCGACTCGACGGGGTGGGCCGACGGGGTAGGCCGACGGGGTGGGTCAATCCCGCAAGTAGCAGCTCACCACACGACGCAGATCCTGCACCGGATCGCCCACATCGCTCGTGGTCTGGAGGGCACGCACCGAGTTCTCCCGCACCGACAGGCTCAGCATCACCGAGACCGTGGAGCGTGCAAAGAAGGCCGGATCGGCACCCTCGACCAGCAGCCCGCGTTCCCCGAAAGCCGAAAGCACCCGGGCCAGGATGTTCTCATGCACGAGGCGCAGACGCGCGACGCGGAAACGCCCGGGATGCTGAGGATTCACGCTTTCCGCGCAGAGCGTGGCCAGCAGCTGAATCGGATGACTGGAGGGATCCCACGGTCCACCCAGGGCGGCGAGCAAAGCACGAGGCGAGCGCTGCAGCTGAGGAACAGAGTCCAAAAGACCCTGCGCATGAGCTTCCAGACGGTCCAGGACCGCCCCCAGCAGGGCTTCCTTAGAAGAGAAATAGTGCAGCATCCCCGGATGCGAAATACCCACCCGTCGGGAAATATCGCGCAGGCTCGAACCGTGGTAGCCGCGCTCTGCGAACAGGGCGGCAGCCCCGTCGAGAATCTCCTCGCGGCGGGCAGAACCCGAGGATGATCCGTGATTTCCTCCCTGCGGTTCCTCCGTGTTCGCTCCCGGCGCGATACCACTGGCAGGATCCTGACCAGGGCCATTGGCGGGGCCCTTCCCGTCACCGGAGGCTGGAGCCGGAACAGTGCCGCCGAGATGACCGGCTTCCTCCGCAGACACCATCGCATCCAGACTGTGCAGGGCCGCCGCGAGAGGGTCAGCCTGCGCAGTCAGCACACCCGAAGCGGGGGCGCTGTCAGCAGCCGAGCTCGCGGTCGACGCAGAGGCCGGCTCAGTCATCGAGTCGGGGGTGGGGAAGGAATCAGAGCTGATCATTCAGGACTGCTTTCGGGCGATGATCTCGGCAATCTGGACCGCATTCAGCGCAGCCCCCTTGCGCAAGTTATCGGCCACCGCGAACAGCACCAGTCCCCGCCCCTCGGGAACCGACTGATCCTGTCGGATACGGCCCACGAAGGTGCTATCGCGGCCGGCGGCGTCCAGCGGCGTCGGCACGTCCATCAGCTGCACCCCCGGTGCCTGCGCGAGGAGTTCCCGGGCACGCTCCGGCGTGATGGGCTCAGCGAACTCGGCGTGGATGGCGAGGCAGTGTCCGGTCATCACCGGGATACGCACGCAGGTTCCGGCCACCGCGAGATCCGGCAGCGACAGGATCTTGCGCGACTCATGGCGGAGCTTCTGCTCCTCGTCGGTCTCCCCCGACCCGTCATCGACCAGGGAACCGGCCATGGCCAGAGCGTTGAAAGCGATCGGCTTGATGTAGCAGGAGGGCTCGCCGAGTTCCACGGCGGAACCATCCAGGGCCAGTTCCTCCATCCGGTCGGCCCCGGCACGCACCTGGCTCGCAAGCTCGGCAACGCCTTTCACCCCCGAGCCAGACACAGCCTGGTAGGTGGCCACGCGCAGACGCTCCAGGCCGGCCTCCTCATGCAGAGCCTTAAGCGCGGGCATGGCCGCCATCGTGGTGCAGTTGGGGTTGGCGATGATGCCCTTGGGGCGCTGAGCGATCGCCACCGGGTTCACCTCGGCCACCACCAGCGGCACCTCCGGGTCGCGCCGCCAGGCCGAGGAGTTGTCGACGACGACGGCTCCCGCTGCCGCGAAGCGCGGGGCGAGACGCTGCGATGTGCCGCCACCGGCGGAGAAGATCGCAATATCCACACGACCCGCGGGTGAGGTGAGGTCAGCCGTTTCGGCATCCTCCACCAGTACCTCGGAGCCCGCGAACTCCACGGTGGAGCCGGCCGAGCGCGCCGAAGCGAAGGCACGGATGCGGGAATGCGGAACGGCACGTTCGGCGAGGAGGAGGAGCATGACCCGCCCCACCTGGCCGGTTGCACCGACCACGCCGATCACCGGGCCATCCGGGATGTAGCCGGGGGCCGGGCTCGGGCTGCTGGAATCCGGGGTGGGCTGGGTGTTCATCGGCCGGTTCCTCCGTAAACCACGGCCTCTACCTGCTCGGCGTCCAGGCCGAAGGCGGTGTGCACGGCCCGCACCGCGTCATCCAGGCGCGACAGTTCCGTCACCACCGAGATACGGATCTCGGAAGTGGAGATCATGTCAATATTGATGCCGGCTTCGCCGAGCGCCCGGAACAGGGTGGCCGAGACACCCGGGGAGGACTTCATCCCCGCCCCCACCACGGAGAGCTTGCCGATCTGGTCGGTGTAGCGCACCTCGGCGTAGCCGATGGTTTCGTGGGCCGCCTCGATCGCTTCCAGTGCTGCCGGCGCATCGGCCTGCGGGAGCGTCAGCGAGATCGCCACGGTCTGGTCGGTGGTCGAGGAGTTCTGCACGATCATGTCGATGTTCGCGCCGGAAGCAGCCACCACGTCGAACAGCAGCGCTGCCTTGCCGGGGGTGTCCGGCACCTCCACCACGGTGATCTTGCCTTCGTGGCGGTCATGGGTGACGCCGGAGATGATCGGCGCTTCGAGTCCGGGATCCAGATGCTTATCCACGGGAACCTCCTTGGTGGGGTCGGCGGCGTCACGGTGGGGAACGTCTGCGGTGCGAACCACAACGCCCGGGTCAATCGGGATTTCGCGCTCCAGGTCGTCACTCACGATCGTCCCGAGGCGACCGGAGAAGGAGGAGCGCACATGCAGCTGCACCCCGTAACGGCGGGCGTACTCAACGCTGCGGACCATCAGGATTTTCGCGCCATTCGCGGCGAGATCCAGCATCTCCTCGCAGGAGATCAGCGGCACCCGACGGGCCGAGGGCACGATGCGCGGATCGGCGGTGAAAACTCCGTCCACATCGGAGTAGATCTCGCAGACGTCTGCCTCGAGTGCCGCGGCGAGCGCCACGGCGGTGGTGTCGGAGCCGCCGCGGCCGAGGGTGGTGATGTCCTTGGATTCATCGGAAACGCCCTGGAAACCGGCAACAATCGCTACCGCCCCGGCGTCGAGGGCGGCGCGGATCCGACCGGGGGTCACGCGCATGATGTGAGCGCGGCCGTGCTCACCATCGGTGATGAGGCCAGCTTGGGAGCCGGTGTAGGCGCGGGCTTGGATGCCAAGGTTGTTTAGCGCCATCGAGAGCACCGCCATGGAGATCCGTTCCCCGGCGGTGAGAAGCATGTCGAGCTCTCGCGGCGGCGGGTTCGGGGTGACTTCCTCGGCGAGGTCGATCAGTTCGTCGGTGGTATCGCCCATCGCGGACACCACCACGACCACGCGATGCCCCCCGCGCACGTACTGGGCGATGCGCTCGGCCACGCGCTTGACGGAGGCGGCGTCGGTCACGGAGGATCCGCCGAACTTCTGGACCACCAGACTCATGCCTTAGGCCTCCTCAAGGGTTAGGGGTGTGATCGTTCACGGTCGTTTCGTACGCCTCCCAGCAGGCGTGGGAGGGAGGGCCGACGGGGCAGATCGCTGGTCACGAGATGCCGACCGTGCGGCCATCGCCAGTGTAGAGGCGTCGGCTTCAAGGCTGCCGAGCAATCCATGGACGCGCGCTGAGCGCTGGCTGTGCTCGGTGCGGTGGCAGGTTTCGTGCTGTCCTGGCGCGCGCTGTGTCTATGCGCTCAGCCGCAGCCTCACCCCTCTCCCGGAACCTCCTTCTCGATCTCCTCCAGCCAGATCCGCGAGGACACATCCGAGGGCGCGCGCCAGTCACCGCGCGGCGAGAGCGAACCACCGGCGAGCACCTTCGGCCCGTTCGGCAGGGCCGAGCGTTTGAACTGGTTCGCGAAGAACCGTCGGGTGAAGACCGTGAGCCAGTGCTTGATCTCCGCGCGGGTGAACTCGCGTTTCTCGTCCTCCTGGAAACCGGCCGGCCAGTCTCCGGCGGTCACGTCGCCCCAGGCCTGATGCGCGAGATAGGCGATCTTGGCGGGACCGTAGCCGCGACGAATCACGTGGTACAGGGCAAAGTCATGCAGGGCGTAGGGGCCGATCGAGTCCTCGGTGGACTGTGCCTTCTGTCCTTCCTGATGCGGGATCAACTCCGGGGTGATCTCGGTATCCAGCACAGCCTGGAGCACCTCGCCGGTTGCCTCGTCGAACAAATCCTCGGCGATAACCCAGCGGATCAGGTGCTGGATGAGGGTCTTCGGCACGCCGGTGTTTACCCCGTAGTGCGACATGTGGTCGCCCACCCCGTAGGTGCACCAGCCCAGGGCCAGTTCGGAGAGATCCCCGGTTCCCACCACGATTCCGCCGCGCTGATTCGCAAGACGGAACAGGTAGTCGTAGCGCAGACCGGCCTGCACGTTCTCGAAGGTCACGTCGTACACCGCTTCGCCGTCACCGGCGGGATGCCCCATGTCTTTAAGCATCTGCGTGCAGGCGGGGCGAATGTCGATCTGCTCGAAGCTGCAGCCGAGTGCTTCGGCAAGCCGCTGGGCATTCGAGCGGGTGTGTTCCGTGGTGGCGAAGCCCGGCATCGTGAAGGTGAGAATGTCGGAGCGGGGCCTGCCGAGCAGGTCCATCGCGTGCGCGCACACGATCAGGGCATGCGTGGAATCCAGACCGCCCGACACCCCGATCACCGGGCAGGTGCCGCCGGGCTTCCCGCCGCCGATGGCCCGCAGGCGCTGCACGAGGCCTGCCACCTGGATGTTGTAGGCCTCGTAGCAGTCCTGGGCCAGGCGGCTCGGATCAGCCGGCACGAAGGGGAAGCGCGCGAGAGGGCGACGCAGCGGCCCTGTCGCCGGGAACTCCGCGGCATCGTCGGTCGTCCCCAGAAGCTGCACGGGTTCGACGGGTGCCCACGTTCCCCCGAGGTCGTTTTGGTGGTGCCGCTGGTTCTGGGTGAAGGAGCCCTGTCGGCGTCGTTCCGCCATCACGCGGTCGAGGTCCACATCCACGATCGTGCAGGTCACGCCGGCCGCGAAACGCTCCGACTCTCCTAGCAGGTCCCCGCACTCGTACACGAAGGTCTGCCCGTCCCAGGCAAGATCCGTCGTGGACTCCCCTTCACCGGCCGCGGCGTAGATGTAGGCCGACTGGCAGCGCGCTGAGGCCGACCGTGCGAGCAGTTTGCGGTCCTCAGCCCGACCGATGGTGATGGGCGATCCGGAGAGATTCGCAATCACCGTGGCACCGGCGAGCGCAGCCTGGGCCGACGGCGGAACCGGCACCCACATGTCCTCGCAGATCTCCACACCGAGCACGAGGCCGGGAACATCCGCCACGGGGAACAGGGCATGCGGGGTGATCGGGTAGGTACGGCCCGCGATCACCGTCTCCTGCAGGGAGGCAAAGGGCTCTGGCTCTCCCGAGGTGTACCAGCGCTGTTCGTAGAACTCCCCGTAGGTGGGCAGGTGCTTCTTCGGGACGATCCCGAGGATCTGCCCGCGGTGAATCACGATGGCGCAGTTGAGCAGATGCCCGCTCACGCGCAGGGGCGCACCAACCACGATCAGCGGGAAAAGGTCCTCACTGGCCTGCCGCAGCGTCTCCACCGCCTGCGCCGCCTGGTTCAGCAGGGTGTCGAGCCGCACCAGGTCATCCAGGGAGTATCCGGTCAGGCTCAGCTCGGGGAACACCGCGAGCGCAACCTTCTGCTCATCGAGGTCGCGGAGGGCCTCCAGGTGCCGCTCAGCGTTAGTTGCCGGATCCGCGAGGGCCACGGGCAGTGTCACTGCTGCTACTCGGGCGTAGCCGTAACGGTAGATCGAGGCGTGAGGGTCCTCGTCGGGCAGGGGGCGGGAAGGCGCGGTGCTCATAACGCGAGCATAGGCGGCGTCTGTGCCGTGCGCGCGTTTCCTCCCGCAGCGTGGGGACAACCCGGAATGGGGAGGGCTCGTGGAGACCGTCGCTCATCCGTGAATATCCGGAGAGGACCCGGAAAGGTTGTGTGTGGAAGTGCCTGAATGTCGCACCCCGGTGGCAGAGTGTGCGCATGACCGAGTACCAGTACGGCAACGGGGCCGCTTCACCGCAGCAACCGCACCCTGACGCACCCGCTGTCGATGCGGAGCAGGGCACGGCAGCCCCGTCGAGCCCAGCACATCCCGCTTCGTCGCAGCACAGTGCCACAACGCCAGCACACCCGAGCGGCACCGCAGGAACGGATCCGGCTGCGTCGAGCGCTGCCCCGTCGGCCCCCTCACTGGACCAGCAGGACCCGATGGGGATCCGTGTGGAACGGGTATCGCGATCCTTCGGGAACGTGCACGCGGTCAATAACCTGAGCTTTACCGCCCCGCGTGGGCAGGTCACGGCCCTCGTCGGCCCCAACGGATGCGGCAAATCCACCCTGATGCTGATGCTCGCGAGCCTGCTGGCACCGGACCGCGGGAGGGTGTTGATCGACGGAATCGACCCGGCGGTGAACTCCCCTGCCGTGCGTGCGCGCGTGGGATGGATGCCCGACCAGTTCGGCGCCTGGGACTCCCTGCGCGTGGCAGAAGTTCTGCAGGTCACGGGGCAGGCGTACTTCCAAAAGCGCGATGAGCTCAACGCCCGGATCGAGGGGCTTCTCGACCTTCTCGACCTCGGCTCTCTCGCGGAGCAGCCAGCGCATGTGCTCTCCCGCGGGCAGAAACAGCGACTCGGACTCGCACGCACCCTCGTGCATAACCCCTCGGTGCTGGTTCTCGACGAACCCGCTTCCGGGCTCGACCCGGCGTCACGGCGTCGGCTCCTGCATGTGGTGCGCGATGCAGCCGCCCATGGTGCCACCGTGCTGATCTCCAGCCACATCCTCTCCGAGCTCGAAGAGATGGCCGACAACGTGGTGTTCATGGACCACGGCACCGCCGTGACCTCCGGTGCCGTGCGAGAACTGGCCAATCGTCCCCGGCCATGGCGCATCGAATCCCTCGATCTCGCCGCGCTCACTTCTGCTCTGCAAAAAGTGGGTGTGCAGCATGACGAGGTGCTGCCCCCCGAGCGTACGACCAGCGGTCATGCCGAGGCGCTCGTGCATTTGCCCGACGAAGCCACCGCCGCCCGCCTCCTCGCCGATCTGATTGCGGCGCACGCGCAGATCGTTGCCTTCGGCCCGGCAAGTGGGCGTTTGGAGTCCGCCTACATGTCTACGGCCGCCGCGTCCCGAGAAGGAGCCCTGTGATGAACGGAAACTTCGCTCTGCGTCCGCGTGGCGTCTGGCTCGTCACCTCACTGGAACTCCGGCAGCGAGTCCGGTCGATCCGCTGGTACGTGGCCCTGGGGCTCTGGACCCTCGCGCTGATCGTCCTGGGGCTCATCGTTCTGCTCCCCACCTGGCGTTTTGGCGGGGACATCAATGCGGTGCGCGAAGTCGCGGCCGTCATGTTCAGCATGCTCGCCCTCGTGGTGCTCTTCGCAGTGCTGCTCGTTCTACCGGCGCTTTCCGCCGGTTCCATCAACGGTGACCGTACCGCTGGCACCCTGGCCACACTGCAAGCCACACTGCTCAGTCCCTTCGAGATCGTAATCGGCAAGCTTCTGGCGGGATGGATTACCGGCATCGCCTTCATCATCCTGGCCTTGCCGTCCCTCGTCCCGACCGCTCTCCTCGGCGGTATCGACGTCTTCTACCTGCTGCGAGTGCTGCTCGTGCTGGTCTTTCTCGCCTTCTGCATCGTGGCGCTCGGGCTTGGTCTTTCCTCCCTAACCAACCGGCAGCTCGGTTCCGTTGTGCTCACCTACGTCGTGGTTCTCGGCACCTCCGTCATCCTCCCGGTGGTCTGGGGCAGCAGCGCGGCCGTACTCAACTACCAGCGGGAGGTCACGATCTACGAGACCCACTACGAGGAGATCGCCGGCGCCGATGGTGAGCAGGCGTACCGCAGTGAATGCCGTGAAGGCACCATGAGCGAAACCGTGTTCCGCATGGATCTCGCGCAGCCGTTGATCTGGCCGAACCCTGTGATTCTGCTGGCTGAGACTGCGCCTCCGATCGGCCCAGACGGTAACCCCTTGATTGCTGGGCCTGACTCCGCTGACCCGCACCCGACGGAGATCCTGCGCCTGATCAAACTGGGGGTCGATGTCTCGCTCACTGCCCATGAGGGCAGCGAGGTACGGAACCACTGCAGTCCTGAAGACGCGGGTTACCCCGAGGGGATCGCCCGGGATTCGGGCTACCAAGGTGATCCGTCGAAGGCGTTCCCCGTCTGGCCGATGGGTGCGGCCTGCTGGCTGTTGGTGGGGCTCGGCGGTGTCGCGGTGGCCACGCGGCGCCTGTCGGTGCCGATCAAACGCCTCGGCAAGGGCACCCGCATCGCCTAAGCGGCGGGGGCTGGGGCGGTTTTGGATCGCCCGGACGCGGTTGGCGGTGGGTGTGCCCGCATCAGCTACCACCCACCCCGATCATCGCTCGCGGGGATCGCCAATCTCGTTCAGCCCGGTGACAGAGTCGGGGATGTCGTGCTGGGGGTAGGTGAACCGGGCCCCGTCGGCTGCGGTCGAACCACTCCCCGCCCCGCGTCCAGAGCCCGCCCCATCCGCACCACCAGCGCTCGCGCTAGCACCAAAATCAGGGAGGACCCCTCGGGCGATGTCTGCGGCACGCACCTGCGTGGGGGTCGCCCCGGGCAGCGAGTCATCCACCCAGAGCCGCTCCCCTTCCGCATGTTCCACGTCGAAGAGCTCCAGGCTGTGCTCACCCTGAGCGTCACGGAGCCGGCGGCGCATTTCAGCCCGCACCGCGGGGTCTTGGCCGCGTTGAGTGCGCGTGCCGATATCCGGGGCGATGAGGGCAATCGGAACATTGCGTCGGGTATACCAGCCCGCCGGTCCGTAGAGAACATCGCGTAGCCCGGAGCGCATCGCGACCGAGGCACCCACAGCCCCGAAGGGCAGGCCGATGAGATACCAGAGGGTGAGGGTCATGATGATGGTGATCGGGGTGGATTTACCCAGAACGATCGACAGCAAAAAAGTGATGGTGACGAGCGTGCAGAGGATGATCGCGGCGGTGAACCAGCCGGTGAGCGCCACCACTCGAGCTTCCCAGGGATTCACACGGGCACGGTGTTCCCATGCCATGTACGTGCGTTGATCCAGGACGCGCCGGCGAGCGCCACGTGAAGCCAAGATGGCCAGCGCCGGTGCAAAACCAGTGGCCAGAATCCCCGGGATGGCCACGAGAACAATAATCGCCAGCCCGGTCAGGGACATGCCGCGCATCTGCAGCTTCGTCACCGGGTCATGTCCGATGCCGGTGAACACGAGGATGAGGTCGTCGATTCCTCCGCTGAACCAGATCACCACCGCCATCGCGGGAACCACCCATGCCAGGCTCGAACGGAGGATGAGGCGGGTTGCGACTGCCCAGCCGCGGGGGGTAAAGGCTGCCTTTTCCTGAGGCGAGCCGGGAGTGGGCGGCAGGTGGCGTCGGTCCTGGACCAGGTATGCGGCCGCAGCAGCGCGGCGGCGTGCGGGGTCGGAGTGATAGCGGGCGGTTGCTTCGAGGGCTGAGGCTGCGGGGATTGCGAGAACACGATGTGCTGAGCAGAGGGAACGCACGCTGACCCATGCCACCTGCACAGCCACAACGGAAATCGCGAGTTGCGAGATGGGGCCGGCGGAGAGGGCTGTCCAATGCAGCGGAGTGCCGATCAGTGCGACCAGCGGAACAACCACCAGGGTCAACAG
>JAEWEZ010000144.1 GCA_023389045.1 Actinomycetes bacterium | reverse complement strand
TCCAGTGCAATGCGGCGATGGGTCTGGCGAAGAAGCTCGGCGCCTCCCCCCGCGAGATTGCCTCCCGCATTCTGGAGGCCGTGGAGCTGGAGGATGTGGCCGAAAGCGTCGAGATCGCGGGTCCCGGCTTCCTCAATATCCGCCTGCGCACCGAGTGGATTGCCGAGCAGGTGGCGCAGATCGCGGCCGATGAGCGCCTCGGCGCCCCCGCGCAGGAGCAGCGCACCGTGGTGCTGGATTACTCCGCCCCGAATGTGGCCAAGGAAATGCATGTGGGGCATCTGCGCACCACCGTGGTGGGCGACGCCCTCGCGCGCACCCTGGAGAAGCTGGGGCATCGCGTGGTGCGCCAGAACCACATCGGCGACTGGGGAACCCCCTTCGGGATGCTGATCGAGCATCTGCTGGAGGTCGGGGAGGACTCCCCCGAGGCTGATCTGCTGCGCACCGACCCCAATGCCTTCTACCAGGCGGCGCGCGCCAAGTTCGATGCGAGCGAGGCCGATGGCAGCGAGGACTCCTTTGCGGCCCGCGCGCGGCGCCGCGTGGCGACCCTGCAGAGCGGGGATGAGCGCACCCTGGAGATTTGGGAGCACCTGGTGGGGCTCTCCCGCCAGTACTTCCACCGCATCTACGACATGCTCGATGTGACCCTCACCGATGAGGATCTCGCCGGCGAATCCACCTACAACGACGACCTCGCGCGCACCTGCGCCGATCTGGAGGCCGCCGGGATCGCGCGGATGTCCGACGGGGCGCTGTGCGTGTTCCCCGAGGGGTTCACGGGCCGTGACGAGCAGCCACTCCCGCTGATTATTCGCAAGTCCGACGGGGGCTACGGCTACGCCACCACGGATCTGACCGCGATCCGTCACCGCGTGGACACCCTGGGCGCCGATCGCATCGGGTACGTGGTGGGCACCGCCCAGGAACTGCACTTCCAGATGATTTTTGCGACCGCCCGGGAGGCCGGCTGGCTTCCGGAGCGGGTGGATGCCGAGCATGTGAAGATCGGCTCCGTTCTCGGTGAGGACGGCAAGATCCTGCGCACCCGCTCCGGCTCCTCGCTGCGTCTGATGGCGCTGCTCGAAGAGGCAGTGGCGAAGGCGCGGGCCGTGATCGACGAACTGCGCCCGGACCTCTCGGAAGAGGAACGCGCCGCCATCGCCCACGACATCGGCATCGGTGGCGTGAAGTACGCGGACCTCTCCACCGCGCACGACTCCGACTATGTGTTCGACCTGGACCGGATGCTTGCCCTCACCGGCAACACCGCCCCCTACCTGCAGTACGCGGTGGCGCGGATCCGCTCGATCCGCCGCCGCGCCGCCGAGCAGGGCGTGCAGATCGACCCCGATACCGCCCCGCTCGTGGCGCACGACGCGGAGCGGGCGCTGGCCCTGCAGCTGCTCGAGTACGGCCCGGTGCTTGCCGCCGTGGGTGAGGACTATGAGCCGCATCGTCTGTGTGCCTACCTGTTTGCGACGGCGCAGGCCTTCACCTCCTTCTACGACGCCGCTCCGATCCTGAAGGAAGAGGACCCCGAGGTGCGGGCCGGGCGTTTGGCTCTGGCCGCCCTCACCGAGAAGGTGCTTGTGGACGGTCTGGACGCGCTGGGCGTGAACGCTCCGCAGCAGATGTGAGCTGACCGGAGAGCGACCACCGGATCGAGAGCGTCGGGACTGCCAAGGCAGCCCCGGCGCTCTCCGCCTTTGGTGCATCCCAATTTCCTGGTCATCCCAGATTTCTGCGACTTTCGTCGGGGGTTGCGAGCCGGGTCATCCCGTCGTGACACTCGCGTAATCCAACCGTGTCCCAAACGTCGCTAGCGCGGCTACTTATCGGGGCGACACATACATAGCCTTGATTCATGCCTGCCAGCCGCGCCGTGTACCTCAGTGCGTGGGGAGCCTATGCCGTGGTGGCGATCGTCCACCTGGTTGCCATGCTCGCCCATGCGCCCGGGGTCTGCACGGTCACCCAGCCGCTGGCTAATCCCCTCCTGATCCTGGCGCTCCTTGCCGCCTCGACCCGCGCCGACCGCACCACCGTGCTGGTGACGGCGGGCCTCGCCTGCTCGTGGATGGCGGATCTGCTCCCGCCTTTTGTTCCCGGGCTCGACGAACGCGCCCTTCCGGCCGTGTTTTTCCTCCCGGCGTTGATCCTGCTCTGCGCCGCACTCGCACCCCTGTGGGCGCGTAACCGTGATCCGCTACGGCACTTCCTGATCATTCCCTACGGCGGCATCGTGATCGGCCTCTTCCTCGCCTTCGAGAAGGGCGCCGGATCGCTGCTTCCGCTGCTGATCGGCTACGCGATCGTTCTCGCGGTCATGGTGTTCCTGGCCTCCGGGGTCAATGCCCTGACCTGGACGGGCGGAACCGTCTTCATGCTTTCCAATGCGCTGCTCGGCATGGTCTGGTTCCTGCCGGGAGCGTGGCTGCCGAACTCTGCCATGTGGGTCATGGCCACCTATTTCCTCGCGCAGGCCCTGATCGTGGCCGGGCTCGTGCAGACCCTGCCGCAGCGGCGCTGGGCAACGGCCGCGGCGCCGCCTGCCGGGCCGGTTTTCGCCGTCGCCGAGAGCTGATGGGCGCGCGAGCGACGCAGCCGTCGGGTTAGGATCCGAGGGGCCGACGGGACCGTCGGGGTTCAGTTCCCGCGGAAGGCCCGTCGGATCAGATCCGCGTGTTCGCTCACCAGACGCTGCATGTCCTCCCCGCGCCGCGCCCACAGGCGCAGACCCAGGCGGCCGTTCAGTTCGCGGTACTTGAGCTCCGCCTCGTTCTCTTCCAGCTGCAGCTTGGCCACGCGCACATCCGAGAGGAACAGGTCGCGCGTGCCCACGGAAAGATGAATCGGCGGCAGACCCTCGAGGGAGCCATTGATGGGTGAGAGTTCCGGATCATCCAGCGGCGTGCGACCGGCGTAGGCGCGAGCCGCCTCGCGCATGATGCGCCGCTCATGCACCGGATCATGCTGGCCGGTCTCGCTCAGCCCGGAGTTGCTGAGTTCAAGGTCGAGCCAGGGGCACACCACGATGAGTGCGGCGGGCTGCGCGATGCTCATCTGATCGGCGAGGCGACGCGCGAGCACCATGGCGAGGCCGCCACCGGCGTGATGTCCCGAGAGCACCCACGGCGCCTTCAGATCGCCGCGCTCGGCGAGCGCCTCCACCACCGCGTGGGCGTCGTCGATCGCCACCGGGTGCACGTGATCGGGGGCGGTGCGGTAATCGACCATCACCCCGGCACAGCCGTGCTTGTCCACCTGGTGGGAGAGCCAGTTCCAGTCGGCCGCGAAGGGACCCGAGGTGTAGGCACCGCCGTGCAGATGCACGATCACGCCCTGATCGGCATGGTGCCGGTCGAGCCAGACGCAACGGGTGCGGCCCACCATCTCCACATCCACCGCATGACGTTTCTGCACCCCACCGGGGGGAAGTGCCATCCGCGCCTCGCGCAGCGCATGCGTGGTGATCGCCGAGGGAATCGGCACCCTCGCCACCGTGCGTGCGCCGATCACCAGTGCGTCGCGGATGCGTCCCATCTCGGCCTCCTCCAGGCTGCGTCGACTGCCGTGGCGCGATGTCGCGCCGTGCGGTCCAGCCTAGCGGGCACGGCTCCCGTCGGGACCCTCCGAACGTCGGCGGGTTCCCGCAGCAGGCCCCGTGCCCACCGCTCTGTGTGGGCACCGCCCATCGCTCACATCGCACTCGCCCGTCGCCCATGCCTCGCCCACCCGTCGTCGCCCCGTCGCCCCCTACCGCGCGCTCATCCCTCCCCCGCGCGGCAGCGGCACGTTCTCACCCCGCCCGGTACTCTGGCGCGGTGAGTGAGAACACGACCCAGCCGCTGCTCGTCCTCGTTGCGATGCCGGAGGAGGCCGCTCCCCTGTTGCAGCACCTGCAGGACGCTCACGACCTGCCCTGCCCGCTCGCCCGGGTGAGCGCCGTCGCCGGAACCCTGGAGGGCGCTGCCACCGTGGTGGTCACCACCGGGATCGGGATCGCCGCCGCGAGTGCCGCCGCCACCTGGGCAATCATCACGCAGCAGCCGCGTCTGGTGGTCGCTGCCGGCTCCTGCGGTGGACTCGCAGCCGATGTAGAGGTGGGCACCCTGATCGTGGGCGAAAGCTTCACCTACTCGATTGCCGACGCCACCGCCTTTGGGTATGCGCCCGGTCAGGTTCCCGGATCCCCCGCCCGTTTCGAGGCGGAGACGCAGTGGGTGGATCGGGCCGAGGCGGCCGCGCAGAGCGTCGGCGGCGCCGTGCGTCGCGGCCTCATGCTCTCCGGGGATGCTTTCGTGACCGCTCCCCTGGCGGCCCCGATGCGTGAACGTTTCCCCGGGGCGCTCAGTGCCGACATGGAAACCACCGCCACCGCCCGCACCGCCGATACCCTCGGAGTGCCGATGGTGGCGCTGAGGGCCGTCTCCGATCTGTGTGGCCCGGCGGCCGATCAGCAGTTCCATCTGGAAATCGACGTGGTCGCCGAACGCTCCGCCGCGGCGGTGGCTGCTTTGGCCAAGAAACTGGCCTGAAACGGCGGGAACAGGCCTGTGAGCAGCGGTGTCATCGTGGTATCGCCCACGCTGAGTCCTCTGCCGGAAAGGGGTTCGTGATAGGGCTAGAGAGTCACCATTGCCCGTTATGAACGAAACCTATTGCCCGCTATGGACGAAACCGGCCTCGGTCGCGTCCTTTCCCCCTCCCTCCCTCCAGGAGTGTCATGTCCCCATCGACCTCGGCGTCTACCTCCCCGAGCACCACTGACAGCCCGCAGTCCCCTCAGCATCTTCCGCTGGCTAAAGGCGTCTTCGCCTGCACTGCCGGCGTGGTTCTCCTTGCTCTGCTGTTCGCGCTGCTTTTGCCGGAGGTGTTCAACAAGACCATCTCCACCCTGAACAGCACCGTCGTCAACTCCATCGGCTGGTACTACGTGCTGGTTGTGACCGGCTTTGTGGGCTTCGCACTGGTGGTCGCGATCAGCAAGCTGGGAGACATCCGGCTGGGACGCGATGATGACGAACCCGAGTACGGCCTCGTCAGCTGGTTCGCCATGCTCTTCGCGGCCGGCATGGGTATCGGCCTGGTCTTCTGGGGCGCGGCCGAGCCGCTCACCTTCTACGCCTCGGAGGGCCCGAGCGGGATCCCGCCGAACGCTACGCACCTCGATGACGCTGCCCGTGCACAGCGCTCCCTCGGCCAGGTGTTCCTGCACTGGGGCCTGCACGCCTGGGCCATCTACGTGGTGGCGGGCCTCGCGATCGCTTACGCCGTGCACCGTCGGCGCCGACCGATCTCCATCCGCTGGGCTCTGGAACCGGTTCTCGGTAAGCGCACCGACACCTGGATGGGTGATGCGATCGACGTGATCGCCCTGGTCGGCACGCTTTTCGGTATCGCCACCTCGCTCGGTTTTGGTGTCAATCAGATTGCCGCCGGCCTCGAACACCTCGGCATCATTCCTGCCTCCACCGCGCTGCGCGTCACCATCGTGATCTCCGTGACCGCTCTGGCTACCATCTCGGCTGCCACCGGCGTGGATAAGGGCATCAAGATCCTTTCCAATCTGAACCTCTCCCTCGCAGCGCTGCTCATGATCTCGGTGCTGATCCTGGGTCCGACGCTCTTCCTCTTCCGCGACCTGGTGGCCAACATCGGCTACTACCTGCAGAACGTCATTCAGCTGTCCTTCCAGACCATGCCGTTCCTCGGAGACGACGGAGCCACCTGGATTTCGAGCTGGACCACCTACTACTGGGGCTGGTGGATTTCCTGGTCGCCCTTCGTGGGCGTGTTCATCGCCCGGATCTCCCGCGGCCGCACCGTGCGTGAGTTCATCATGGGTGTTCTACTGGTGCCCAGCCTGGTCACGATTCTGTGGTTCACCGTGATGGGTGGCACCGCCCTGTACAAGTCGCTGTACGAGGGCAAGGACTTCACCGGTGGCACCGGCTCCATCAATGCGGATACCGCCCTCTTCGAGGTCTTCAACACCCTACCCGGCGGCATGATCATGTCGGGTGTGGCGGTTCTGCTGGTCACCATCTTCTTCATCACCAGTGCCGACTCCGGCACCTTCGTGATGGACATGATCGCCCACCGTGGCGACACCAACCCGCCGCGTCTGACCCGCATTTTCTGGGCCTCGGCCAGCGGTGCGATCGCTGCCGTGCTGATCTGGGTGGGTTCGCTCTCCTCGGATGACCCGATGGCCGGTATGGCCGGTTTGCAGGCACTCGCGCTGCTGTCGGCTCTGCCGTTCTCGGTGGTCATGATCGGTATGTGTATCTCGATCTGGCGGGCGCTCGCGCGCGAGGTCAAGATGATTGAGCGCATCGAGCTTCGTCTGCGTCAGCAGGCCTTCGTGGAGCGCTGGGGTGACACGATCACCGAGTCTGTCTCGGAGCGTGTATCCGAGCGCGTGGGCGAAGACGTCATGAAGTCCGTCGAAACCTCGGTTAATGCGCAGGTGCAGGAGTCAGTCGCGGCACATGTCGAAGAGGCTGTGGCGGCTCAGGTGCAGGAGTCGGTCGCCGTTCACGTGGAGGACACCGTGGCTGCGCAGGTCCAGGAGACCGTGGCGGCACATGTCGAGGAGACCGTTGCCGCCCAGGTGCAGCAGGAGGTTTCTTCTCAGCTTCAGGAGCTGAACACCACCGGTGACGCTCCGGATCTTGGGGAGAAGCCGGGGCCGACGACGGCGTGATTGGAGCGGGGGCGTGCCATCGCGGCGCGCCCCCGGACCTGTCGTCGCCAGGGCCTCCGTCGCCCCACCCCCACATCACAAGGCCGGGCCCGGTGCATATCGCACCGGGCCCGGCCTTGCAGTGTCCCCGCGATCAGCCCTGGCGGGCCTTGAAGCGGGGGTTCTTGCGGTTGATCACGTACACGCGGCCACGGCGGCGAACCACCTGGGCGCCGTCCTTGCGGGCCAGCGAACGCAGCGACGCACGAACCTTCATGGTCTTGCTCCTTCTATGGGTCTGTGGGGCGCTTAGTGCTGGACTGTTCCGACGCGGTGAGGCTGTCGGTTCAGGCCTTCTTCTTGCCGTAGCGGCGGTTGAAGCGCTCCACACGGCCGGCGGTGTCCACCACGCGGGCGTTGCCCGTGTAGAAGGGGTGGGACGCGGAGGAGATTTCCACGTCGATCACCGGGTATTCCTTGCCGTCCTCCCAGGTCACGGTCTGGTCGGAGGTGCGGGTGGATCGCGTCAGGATGGCGAAGTCCGCCGAGCGGTCGCGGAAAACGACGGGGCGGTATTCGGGGTGGATTCCCTGCTTCATGCTGTCGTTCCTTTCACCAGCTCGACTTGGTCACGCCGGGCAGCTCGCCACGGTGCGCCATCTCGCGGAAACGCACACGGGAGATACCGAAGCGGCGCAGGTGCGCACGGGGGCGGCCGTCCACGACGTCGCGGTTGCGCAGGCGGGTGGCGCTGGCATCACGCGGCATCTTCTGCAGGCGGCGGACGGCATCCTCGCGCTCCTCGTCGGAGGAGTTCGGGGACTTGATCACGGCCTTGAGGCGGGCGCGCTCCTCGGCGTAGCGGGCCACGACCTCGCGGCGCTGGATATCGCGGGCGATCTTGGACTTCTTCGCCATCTCAGCGCTCCTCTCGGAAATCAACCACGCGACGCAGCACGGGGTCGTACTTGCGCATCACGAGGCGGTCGGGGGTGTTCCGACGGTTCTTCGTGGTCATGTAGGTGTAGCCGGTGCCCTCGGTGGAGCGCAGCTTGATCTTCGGGCGAAGGTCGCTCTTCTTGGCCATGGTGGTCCTTGGGTTCTTCCTGGGGGCGGGTCGCTCAGAGCTTCTCGCCGCGGGCGAGGATCTCGGCGACCACGACGTCGATACCGCGCTGGTCGATGGTCTTGATGCCGCGGGGCGAAACCCGCAGGGTGACCTTACGGCCCAGCGAGGGCACGAAGTAGCTCTTCTTCTGGATATTCGGGTCGAAGCGACGCGAGGTGCGGCGGTGCGAGTGAGACACGTTCTTGCCGAACGAGGGCTTCGCTCCGGTGACTTGACAGTGACGGGACATGAGGACAGACACTAGATCTTGAGAACCGTTATCGTCAACAGCGCGGGTTCGCCCCTGCCCGCCCCCTCCTCCGCCGCTCACCTGCTGCAATGAGCCGGAGTGCCTGTGTTTGTTAGGAGCGTCATGTCCTCTGATCCTCGTGCCCTTCCGGGCCGGGTTCCGCTCACCCTGCTGTGCTCGCTCGACGTTGTCTTGCGCGATGCCGTCACCACCGATGTGATCTTGGATGAGCCCGGTGTCGTCGTGTTGCGTTACGACGCCGACCCACGGCACGGCACCATGAACCGCCTGGTCATGGACGTGACGGGAGTGATCGAACAGCGCGAGGTTCACCTGGAGCACGCCTGCGTTTCCTGCGCGATGCGCGAGGATGCGGTGCCCCTCCTGGAGGCCCTGGCCGCCGATGGGCGCTGGCGCGCCATCCTGCTGGTCCTGCCCGTGAGCGCCGATCCCTGGGTGGTTACCCGGGCGCTGTCGGCCCAGCCGATGCGCACCACCATCACCGGTGTCATCGCTGTGATGGATTCCACGCACGCGCATGAGGATCTGCTCGGGGAAGACACTCTGGCCGAGCGCGGGCTGCGCTGGGCCGTGGATGATGAGCGCTCCGTGGGTGAGGCTCTGGCCGCCCAGATCGAGTTCGCCGACGTGGTGGTGGATGCCTGCGAGCACCCGCGGGCCGGCCGCGAACTGCTCACGCATCTGCTCGCCCCCGAACAGGAACTCATCACCGGCACGCACCGGGTCGGTGAGATCGGGGTGTTCCTGCCGCGGCACGATCCCAAGCGGGCCGATGAGCGCGTGGATGTGCGCACCCTGCGGATGTACGGCGGCCCCTGCGAGCACGGCACCTGGACGATTGAGCTGCGCAGCGAGCGCCCCTTCCACCCCGAGCGGTTCCTCGAAAACATTGAACTTCTCGGCGCCGGTTTCATGCGCAGCCGCGGCCGTTTCTGGCTGCCCACCCGTCCGCAGTCCATCTGCCGCTGGGACGGTGCCGGCGGGCAGGTCTCCGTCGGTGTGCATGCCCAGGCTGCGCCCGGCGAACCCGACCCGACCACCCACATGGTCATCACCGGTGTGCACGCGCAGGATGCGATCCGGGTGCGCACCGCTTTTGAGAACTCTCTGCTGACCGAGGCGGAGTGGCGACGCGGTTTCGCGCAGTGGCTCGGCCGTGACGACGGCCTGGACATGTGGCTCGGCGCCCGCGAGGACGTCGCCTGAGACCACCGATAGAAGAAGGGCCGACGGGGCAGTTCCCCGTCGGCCCTTTTCTTCCCCCGTCGGCCCTTTTCTTATCGTTCCGTGCGCTCCTCGCGCTCCCCGGGCTGGCTCTTCAGCCGTTCACGGTCCGGTCTGCGGGCTGCAGGATCTCCCCACCGTCGTTGAGTGCCTGCAGGTTCGCGCGGATGCGTTCATCGGCGCCGACGGGCCGGCCGCCCGCAGCATGCGGCGTGATGAGCAGCCGCGGCGCCTGCCACAGCGGATCGTCTGCCGGCAGTGGCTCGGGCTCCGTCACATCGAGGGTGGCCGCGCCGAGGGTTCCGGCCTCGAGCGCCTCCTTAAGGGCGGCCTGATCCACGGTCGCCCCGCGCCCCACATTGACGAAAATCGCATGATCCGGCAGCGCCGCGAGCACCTCGGCATTCACGATCCGAGTGGTTTTCTCGGTGGCCGGCAGGATCGAGATCAGCACATCCGTCTCGGGCAGGGCGTCCATCACGGCGTCTTCCGCGATTACCGGGCAACCGGCACGCTCCCCGGCGCTGCGTGCCACTCCCTGCACCTGCGCCCCGAGCGCGCTCAGCAGGGGCGCAAGATGCTGGCCGATCTGCCCAAAGCCCCAGATCAGCACACGCGTATCCATAAGCGAGGTGAGGCGGCCTTCCGGGCGCAGCTCCTGCATACCGCCAAGCTCATCGGCCCATTCATGGCGTTCCTGGGCCTTCAGGCACTGCGGCAGGGAGCGCAGCACGGCCAGGAGCATCGCCAGGGTGTGCTCGGAGACGGTCTGGCTGTGCAGCCCGGCACCGGTGGCGATCACCACGTCGTCACGGAATCCGGCCGCAAGGATCCCGTCCACTCCAGCGGCCAGCGATTGCACGAAGCGGAGCTTCGGAAGCTCCGTGGCGGCAGAGGCGAGGTGACGGCGCGATGCGCCCCAGACCACGAGCGCTTCGGCATCGTGGTGCTCGGCGGGAATCGGTTCACGGGCGTCGATCACCGCGGCCTCCCAGCCGTCGGGGAGGTCGGTGCTCAGGGGCGTCGTGTTCGGCAGCAGGATCTTCATGCACCCAGGCTATCGGGACGGCCCACTCCCACGGCGCCGCCGGGACGCTGAGGTTTCCTCCGATAGGCTCGCCGCATGATCGTGCCCCTCCGCCTTCCCGGTCGGGACCGCCCCTCCCTTCGCTCGCATTCGCGCTGGTCGCTGCGCTCTGATGCCCTGCGTTCTCGTCCGCGTTCCATCACGGGCCAGCGTCTTCCCGGCGCACCCACCGCACCGGCCCCGTCGGCGCTGCACGCTGCCCTCCGGATCGTGCGGGGCGTCTCCCGCGCCACCCGTCATCAGGTGCAGCGCAGCGCTATCGCCCGTCCCCTCTCCACCGGGGGATTTCTGGGCGCCTCGGCGGCCAGCTGGATCGCCACCTCACCGTCTCTCCTCCCCCGCACCTGGTGGATGTGGGGCGCGAATATCGCCCTCTCGCAAACCTACGGCTATGCCGCCGGAGTGCTCGCCTCGAGCCTCACCCGCCGCACCGCGAGCGCCCTCGGCGCCCGCCTGGGTATCGACGACAAACATCGCCGTCGCGCCCGCCTGCTCGGGGCCGCAGCCCTCGCGGGAATCTCCGCCTATTCCTGGACTCGCGGGGTGCTGCGGCAGCGAGAGATCAGCCGCCTCGTGCAGCAGGAACCCAAAAACCTCTCCACCGCGGTGGTGGGGGCGGGTGCTGGCGTTGCGTTTTCTCTCAGCGCCCTGGTCGTGGTGCGCTCCGTGGTTGCCACCGGCCAGCTGTACCGGGCTTTGCTCGCCCCGTATCTTCCGCCGCGGGCAGTGCAGGTTGCCTCCCTGCTGCTCACCGCCGCCACGGTCGCGGTGGTGGCTGAGCGTCTGGTGCGCGGGCAAATGTTGGAGCGAGCGATTGAACGGGCCGAAGCGGCTAACCGTCTGATCGCCCCGGATATGGCCCCGCCGTCGTCCCCGCTGCGTTCCGGCAGCGCCGCTTCGGTTGAGGACTGGGCCGGGCTCGGCGCCCCGGGACGCAAGATCGTCGCGGGCGGCGCGAGTGCCGAGGCGATCGCCGAGGCCACCGGCGAGCCGGCCATGGAACCGATCCGCGTCTACGCCGGAAAGTCCACTGCCCGCAGTCTCGAACAGAGCGTGCAGGTGGTTCTCACGGAGCTGGATCGCACCGGCGCGTGGGAGCGTGACGTGCTGGTTCTCTTCACGGGCACCGGCACAGGCTGGCTGCAGGAATGGTCGCTTTCTGCCATTGAGTTCCTCACCGGCGGCAACTGCGCCACCGCCTCCCTGCAGTACTCGGTGTACACCAGCGCCCTGAGCTACGTGCTGGATCGGCAGTCACCCCAACGGGCGGGCCGGCTCCTTCTCGAAGCGGTGGAGGAACGCCTCGCGAGCCTTCCGCCCGAGCAGCGCCCGCGGCTCTTTGTGGCCGGGGAATCCCTCGGATCTTTCGGCGGGCAGGCCGCTTTCACGAACCTCGACGACATGCTCGCGCGGGTGGACGGGGCCGTCTGGACCGGCACCCCGGGCTTCACTCCGCTGTGGCAGGAGCTTGCCGCGCGCCGCCGCCCCGGCTCCCCCGCGATCGCGCCGATTCTGGAGAACGGACGGCGGATCCGCGTGGTCACCCGTCTGGCTGACCTCGAGCGCAACTACTGGGGTGGGCTCTATGAACCCTGGGGGAAGCGCCGCGTGGTCTACGCGCAGCACCCCTCCGATCCGGTGGCCTGGTGGCAGCCCTCGGTCCTGTGGGAAGAACCGGACTGGCTGCGGGAACGCGCCGGGCATGACGTCTCCCCCGCGATCCGCTGGTTCCCGTGGATCACCTTCTGGCAGCTTGCCGCGGATATGCCGCTTTCCACCACCATGCCCGGCGGGCACGGGCACTCCTACCACGCGGAGATGGTGCCGATGTGGGCGGCGGTGCTCGGGCAGGATCCGGCCGACGGGGACCGTGCCGCGTATGACCGCCGCCTCACGCGCATCATCGAAGCGATCCGCCGTGACGCCATCCGCCCCTCCTAAGAGTCGGCGAGCGCAGGCGTGACGGCCTTGCGCTCAGATCCTCGACCGTGCCCTCAAATCCTCGCTGCGGGAGACGGCCTCAGCGGGCGTCCTCGTGTCCGCGCGGCTGGTCACCGACCGCCACGTCGCGCTCGGCCTGCGCACTCCACTGCGAGTAGGAGCCCGGGTAGAGGCGCAGGCGGCTGAAACCGGCCCGCTCCAGGGCAAGCAGATCATGGGTGGCGGTCACGCCGGAGCCGCAGTAGACGACCACTTCCTGCTCGGGATCGACCCCGATGCTCAGGAAGTGTTCACGCAGGTCTTCCGGGGAGCGGAAACGCCCGTCGTCTCCCGTGTTCGCGCTGGTCGGCGCATTGAGGGCGCCGGGAATGTGCCCGGGGCGGGCGTCGATCGGTTCCACTTCACCCCGGTAGCGCTCGGGGGCGCGGGCATCGAGCAGGGTGGGCACGCCGGCGGCGACCTCATCGGCTGTGGCCGTCACGTCAGACCCCCACTCTCGCACCGGCACCGTCACCGCCTCGGGTTCCACGCGCCCGGTCTCCAGCGGGCCGTCCCAGGCGCCGAGCCCGCCGTCGAGCAGGGCCGCGTCCTGCCCGAGGGCGCGCAGCATCCAGACCAGACGGGATGCCTGCGAACCATCGGTGTCGTCATAGGCGACCACCAGGTCCTCAGCGCTGATTCCGGCCTCACCGAGGGTGCGGGCGAAGTCCTCCGGTTCCGGCAGGGGATGGCGCCCCGACCCGGGGGTGACGGGGGCTGCGAGCTGGGTGTGCAGGTCGATGTAGACGGCGCCCAGCAGATGCCCCGCCTCGTAGGTGTGCACGCCCTTGGAACCGTCCAGTGCCCAGCGGATATCCACCAGACGCAGCCGCGCGGCGGTCTCCGGCTTCTGCTGCAGATCGCGCAGGGTGGCAACGTCAATCACGGGGTCGATCACGGGAACCTCATTTCACGCAAGGGTAGGAAAGGGGGCCGACGGGCTTGGGAGGGTCAGCGCCGATGGGATGGGAGAGCGTGGACCGACGGGGTGGTGGTCGGGAAATGTGGGGTGGTCAGGCAGGGTCGGGTGGTCAGTCGGGGTTCATACCGACGGGGCTCAGCGCGGGGAGATGTCCAGATCCACCCGCACCAGACGGTGATCGGAACTGACCGCCGGCCCAACCGCCACCAGCTCCGCGCCCGGGGTACCCGCAGCCGGCCAGAACACACCGCTCGAAGCCACCGTCAGATTCGAGGAGGGCAGCACATAGTCCACGCGCAGAGTGCCCATCCCCTCCTCATCGCTGAAATCGGCGGTATCGCTCTCACAGGACAGAGCCGCAGGGTCCGCTAACGCCGGCGCATCCCCGCGAGGGATTGCGCTGCGCAGTTCCGGTTTCTCCTTCGCGATCCGCTCGGCAGCCTCGGCTGCTCCGGCACTCACCGGCTTCGGATCCTGCACTCGGGGATGCAGCAGCAGCTGGCTGATCGCGCCCGGCCAGGAGTCACCCTTGACCGGGTCAGCGTTGTAGTCGCCGAGGATCACGAAGCGCTCCGCGTCCCCGAGACCTCCGCGTCGACCGGCGTCATCCACGATCCACTCGGACTGCTCACCCGGGGTGAGATAGTCCGCCCAGAAGCGGATCTCGTCATGGTTCCGGCGCGCATTGCGTTTTTCCGGCCCGTCGAAGGCGGGCGGCGTCGGATGCGCCACGAGAACATGCAGTGTGCGCCACCCCATCCGCACCGGCACATCCCAGTGCGATTTCGAGCTCAGACGCAGCACCCCAGCAGCCTGCGGCGAGTAATAGCCCTCGGGCAGAAGGTTCCCGGGCATCTGCGACCACCGCAGATTCTGGAAGGTACGCACCTGGTCGGTGAGGATCGGGAAACGCGAGAGCACGAGCATCCCGAACTGGCCGGGGAAGGCGCCAAATCCCCAGGCGTCCCCGGGGCCGTCCGTGCGGCCGTCACCGTCGAGGTCTAGTCCGCTCGGCACACCCGTATTGACCGGGGCGGTGAAAGCGTAGGGGTAGAAGACCGGGGTGGATCCGTTCTGCGGCACTTCCAGATACTTCCGACGCAGCAGGTCGAGCACCTGCCCCGTCGCGTCGTAATCCACTTCGTTCAGCAGAACAACATCGGGGTTATTGACCTGGATGATGCGGGCGACGGCCCGGATCTGCTCATCGGTGCCGGAGGCTAGATCGGTGAGCAGGGCACCTTCCGTGGCGCGATACATCGAGGTGTTGAAGGTGGCGATGCGAACGCGGCGACCCCGTCCCCAGGGCGCGGCGGGGCGCTGCGGTTCCGGAAGCGCCCGTGCCGCACTCGCGATCGGCAGTGCGAGACCGGCGGCGGCCGCAGCCGTGAGGGCGCGACGGCGGCTCATAGCAGCTTTGGCGGTGCGTCGATGCGGAACCATGCCCCCATTGTGCACCTCCCTGCGGGAGCGTCGGGAGGGCACTCTCTCGGCGGGGCTCCCGCGGATGCCCGGCCGGCTGCCTGTCTCGCCTCCCCACGAGTGACCGATCGGCCCCTTCCCTTCTCTGCCTGTGGCCCGGATCACCGGTGAGGCTCTGATCCGTGCCAGACTGGCGCTATGAAGATCGCATTCCTCGGCACCGGACGCATGGGCACGGAACTGGCCCTCCACCTGCTGAAAGACCATGAGGTGACGGTGTGGAACCGCACCACTGAACGCACGGCCCCGCTGGTGGAGGCTGGCGCCCATCAGGCGCTCACCCCAGCCGACGCGGTGGCGGGCGCCGAGGTGGTGGTCACCGCTCTCTTCGGGCCCGACACCGTCCGTGAGGTCGTCACCGGCCCCGGGCTGATCCCCGAGGGCACACCGTGGATCGACACCACCACGGTCTCCCCCGCCGATGCCGAGGAGTTCGCGGCCACCATTGCCACCTACATCGCCTGCCCCGTCGTGGGCACCCTCGGGCCTGCCCGCGCGGGGAAGCTCGGCGTGTACGTCGGCACCCCCGATGAGAAACTGCGCGCCCTCGCCCTCGATCTTGTGGCTCCCTGGGCTGACCCGGACCGCCTGAAGAGTGTGGGCAGCGCCCGCGAGGCCGCCGTCGGGAAACTGCTCGCGAACCTCGCCCTCGCGGTCAGTGCCCAGGGCCTGCGGGAAGCGCTCATCCTCGGTGAAGCGACCGGCACCTCCCCCGAGGCCGTGCTCGACATGCTCTCCTCCACCGGCCTCGCCTTCATCGCCGGTATGAAGGGACCCTTCGTGCGCGGCGAGCGCGAGACTAAAGGCGGGGACTTCACCGTCGATGCCATCGCGAAGGATGCCCGGCTGATGCTCGCCACGGTGGCCGACGCTTCGACCGACAACGCCGATGCTGAACAAACAGCCGCGCCCGAGACTCTGCCGGCAGTGCAAGCCGCGCTTAGCTCCCTCGAAGAGCAGCAGGAGGAGGGACGCGGGGAGCACGACTTCTCCGCAATGCTCGTACACCGTCGGCGCTGACCTCAGGCCCACCCACTCCCCGCGCTCTGTCCGCACCCCATCCGCACACGCAAGAGCCCGTCGGAACTCGCCCCTAGGGCGGTATCCGACGGGCTTTGACGTGGGATGGCGCTGCATCGACGGTGGTGGTCCGACGGGTCACGCCGAGGTAGCCACCGCGAGGAAGTGTCAGTCCCGTCGTGGACGGGTCCGCGAGTTCAAGGCCTCTTCCGTAATCCGAAGGCGCTGCACCCGCTCCAGCGGGGTGTCCTCATTCGAGCCGCTCATGTACCGGTACGACTGGCGGTTGTTCTCGCCCACTTTGCGATCCCCGCGCACCAGGTTCCCCACCGCCACCTCGACTTCCTTTTCGAAGCGGTGCCGTTCCCCCGGGTTGCGGTAGCGGGTGTAAATGGCGCTATAGGTGACGGCAGCAACGATGATCGCCAGGATGAACGGGGCCAGCAGGAAGGCACCCTGGCCGATAGCCTCGTCAGATTCCGAGGGCTCGGCAAGCAATGGAAGCGCTCCGGCTGGTTCACTCAGCAGAGGACCGGCCCAGCAGATCAGTTCTGTGAACATGCGTTTTCCCCTTCCCCGCTTACGAGCTCATCGACGAGATAAGCGCGATGATGGCAACAATCATGGCGATCGCCCCCACGACACCACCCAGCGCGCAGGAGGCCGCAAAGATCTTCCCGTGCAAGACGGGAACCGAACCCATCGTCTTGCCGGTCCGACCATTGACCGCGACATAGTGGGTGAGGCCCTGTCCACCCGCCGCTTCCTGGGCGTAGGAGTAGAGCCACACCGGCACTGCCACCACGAACCAGCGACTGCCTCGCACCGCGACACCCTCGGCCGTCCACCGCACACCGCGGTCGTACTCCGAGATGGTCGGGCGCACCTTCTCCCGGGCGATCGAGAGGAACTTCTCCTCCACGCGATCGTCCAGGTCTCGCACGTTGAGGTCGCGCTTTTCGGCGTTGAAACCCTTGAGGTAGTTCGGGTTGAAGGCCACGGCAGCATCCGTGTCATAGGGCTGCACCGCATTGAGGATGTTGTTCGTGGCGGACCTTGCCTCACGGGCGTCATAGCGGCTGGCCGCTTCGATCGTGAGGTCGTCAACCAGCAGATCGAAGGCCCGGCGCACCTGATAAACATCCGCGTCGTAGTAGGTGTCGTAGCGGTAGGAGTCCTCGCCCACCTTGCGACGCACCTGGTATTCGCGCGTGGTCACCTCACCCACACCGTGCAGTTCCGTGTGCAGGTTACCGTCCACGACCATGTACGGGATGTACACGCCGATCACGTTCTCAGCCCGGAACTGGGATTTGAACTGCTCATCGGCGAAGGTCCAGCGCGACTTCACGAACTCTTGGATCTGCGCCGCCCCCTGCTCACGGGTGAGCAGGAAGGGAAGCACCGCATCGGGCACCGCGCCATTGGGGATCTGTGTGTTGATCGAGAGCGTCTGACGGCACCAGTGGCAGCGTGCCTGCAGCGTTTCATCCACGGGGATGACCACTTCCGCCCCGCAGCCCTGGCATTTCAGGGTGATGATCGAGGCGGCAGCTTCATCAATATTGCGAGTGCCGGAGGCCAGGGTGTGCCCCTGCAGGCCCGCAATCGACGTGTTCAGCCCGAAAGCTTCCTCCGCATTGGCCTCATTCCACTGGTGGCGGCAAAACATGCAGACCAGCGCACGCATCGAAATCTCATAGCGAGTCTCGGAGCTGCCACAGCGCGGGCACTTGTTCAGACCGTCGGTACGTCCCGAGGAGGTATCGACAACGCGCCCACCGGCATTTTCCAGCTCCCGCTGGGCGGCACCTACCTCTTCCTTCCCGAGCATCCGTGCCGGCTGATCAGGGCGCGGCGGCGTCTGCTCGGCAGAACTCACCCTGTTCTCGGCGCGGCTCGGCGGGCCGGAAGCAGCCGCCGCCGTCTCTTCGGGGCTGCGCTGCTGCGGCCACTGCGGGAGTGGACGATCCTGGGTGCCGACGCCAGCCCCTCCCTGCGTGAAGGACTGACCGGGGCCCGGGGCGTGGGAGGAGGCCGTCGACCCCGGGGCAGCACCGCGATACACGTCGGGCATCTGCGGGGCAGCCGTGGACCCGTCGGGGTCCTCCGGCATGCGCGGCCCCCACTGGGCCCGAGAGTTATCGGCCGCGTCCGGATCCTCCGCCGGACGCGGCCACATCGCAGGCGTGCTCATGTCAGAGACCAAGCGCCTTCTTCTTGGCGGCCTCGTAGTCCTCCTCACTAATGAGACCCTGCTCCAACATCTGCTTGTACTGGGCGAGCTTGGCAACCGGATCCTCCGATGCCGGTGCACCGCCCTGTGCCGCGCCGCCCTGCGGTGCCGCCCCCTGCTGCTGCATTCCGGGGGCCGCCTGCCACGGCTGCACCGGCTGGACCAGGTTGCCCACGCCGCCCATGCCGGCACCGAACATGGCCAGGCCCGCACCGCCGCCGTTTTCACCGGCAGCCTGCACGCCGCGTGCCACCGCCTGGTTCACGAAGGACTGCGAACGTCCGCCGGAGAGAGCATCGGCCTTCTGCACATCGGCGAGCAGTTCGCGGGTGCGCTGGTCGTATTCGATGGCCGACAGCGCCACCTTGACGATGGCGAGGCCACGGTCGGTGGCCCAGCGGTACTCCTCCTCGACCACGGCCGAGAGGGACTGGGCAAAGCCCACCGCATCGCTCTGGATCTTCGCCATGCGGTTGCCCTTGTCGGGGTCGTTCGCGTAGCGGGAGAAAGCCGAGGCCAGGCAGCTGACGACTTCCTGGAAGAGCTGGTTGCCGGCTTCGTTCTCCGGATCGGAGAAGTCGAAGACCGGGGCGCCCGCGGAGATGAACCCGGCCGGCACGAAGTTGTGCACGAACAGCAGCGGGTCGATGATCCGCAGGGTGTAGGAACCGCGAGCCACGGCGCTCACCTGGGAGTTGAGGTAGGCATCGTCCCAGTAGATCTCGGACTGGGTGCCGAAGCGGTTGCCCGGGATTTCCTTGAGGCTCACGAAGAACGCCGCCTGCTGGGTGCTGGGGCGGCCGCCGTACTTGAAGCGCTCCCAGGACATGCCGATGGTCGAGGCGAGGATGTCGTCCCCGGCGAAGATCGAGCGGGTATCAACGGCATCGGTGCGGAACTCGTAGCCGCCGGCCTCGGTGATGAGGCCCGTTGCGCGGCCATCGGACATGGTGATCAGGCCGTAGCCCTGGGGCACGACGATGCGGGAGCCATTGGAAATGACGTTCTCCGAGCCGCGGTAGTTGGAGCCGCGGCCGGCGTTACGCCCCTGCGGTGCGGCCGGGAACAGAGCGGCCGTCTGCGGAAGACCATCGGGGATGGTCAGGAAGTCCCGCCACTGGTCGGCGAGCATGCCGCCGACTGCGCCCTTGAATGCCTGAATGAACCCCATACCGGGCCCCCTTGTTCGTGAGTGTGATGAGGTGCGCGCCCACCGCTCATCACGGGGGCGCAGGATGATGGCCGCATGGTAATGCGGTGTGAGCCAGATCGCTGAGGCCGTCGGCCCTTTCGCATCTGGGCTACGACCTGCGCCGTCACGACTCGTCCGTCCGTATGCTCAGACTCCCCTCAGCATACTGGACTAACTGCGTTCAAAAGTTCGAGGGTGCAAAGTTAGGATGACCTTCGTCGCCCCTAGTTCATTCAATGGTAGTACTCCGAACCCAAGGAGATCCTGATGTCCCGTACCGCTCGCGCACCCCACCGCTTTGGCCGGCGTGCCCTGCTCGTCTCCCTCCCCCTTGGCCTGGCCGTGACCGCCGCAGCCTGCGGCGATAAGGGCGGCTCCAGCTCCGAGGGCGAGAGCAAGGAGAAGGGCAAGGCCTCGGGCAACGGCGGCGGCGACAAGAAGACCATCACCGTCTACGCCACCACCGGCTACCTGGCCGACGCCATGAAGTCGATCCTGGGAGACGCCAAGATCACCACCATGGTTGGCCCCGGCGGCGACCCGCACACCTACCAGCCCTCCACCAAGGATATCCAGGCCATGCAGGATGCCGACCTGGTCCTGTGGAACGGCCTGCACCTCGAAGCCCAGATGATCGACCAGCTCAAGAGCCTGGGCGACAAGCAGCTGTGCGTGGGCGAAATGCTGCCCAAGGACCTGCTGCTCCCCTGGCCCGAGAAGGACGACCAGGGCAATGAGCTGCACGATCCGCACATCTGGAACAGCCCGGAGGCCTGGAGCAAGTGCGTTGGCTTCATCGGCGAGCGCGTTGCCGAGATGCTCCCGGACCGCAAGGACGAGGTCACCAAGGCCACCGAGGCATACCAGGGTGAGATCGACAAGGTCTACCAGACCGCGAAGAAGCAGCTGGAGAGCGTGAACCCGCGCGTGCTGATCACCGGCCACGACGCCTTCAACTACTTCGGCAAGACCTTCGACCTCGAGGTGTACGCCACCGACTTCGTCTCGACCGAGGCTGCCCGTAACGCTGCCGAGATCAGCGAGCTGGCGCACGTGATCGCCGAGAAGAAGGTGCCCGTCATCTTCCAGGACAACCAGGCCAACCCGCAGGCCATCACCAGCCTCAAGCAGGCTGTCGAGGCCGCCGGCTGGAAGGTCGAGATCTCCACCAAGGAGCTGTTCGCCGACTCCCTCGGTGCCGAGCCCGAGGTGGACACCTACCTCGAGGTGTTCGCGCACAACGCCACCGCGGTGGCTAAGGCCCTCGGCGGAAAGGCTGACGTGAAGTGACGCATGGCGAGCCCGAGCCGGCCCTGCGCGCCGAGGGAATCACTGTGGCCTATCACCGGGCCACAGTGCTCCGCGACGCCGATCTGACGGTTTACCCCGGATCCATCACCGGGATCGTCGGCCCTAACGGTGCCGGTAAATCCACGCTGATGAAGGCCACGCTCGGGCTCGCCCCCGTCCTCCGCGGACGCGCCCTCTTCTTCGGCAAGCCCCTGGCGCAGGTGCGCGATCGCGTCGCGTACATGCCCCAGGCTGTCGAAGTGGACTGGGACTTCCCCACCACCGTCGGCGATGTCGTCGAGATGGGAACCTACGGGCGTCTGGGCTGGTTCCGCTGGCCCGGTCGCGCGCAGCACGAGGCCACCGACCGTGCCCTCGAACTCACCGGCATCACCCACATTGCCGACCAGCCCATCGGAGAACTCTCCGGCGGGCAGCGCCAGCGCATGCTGCTGGCGCGCACCCTCGTGCAGGAACCGAAGCTGTGCCTGCTCGATGAGCCCTTCCAGGGCGTGGATGCGGCAAGCCAGCGCGATATTTCCGCTGTGCTCGAGCATCTGCGCGATGAAGGCATCGCGGTTCTGCTGATCCACCACGACCTCGAAACGGTGCGTGGGCTCTGCGACCGCGTGACCATCGTGAACCGCGATGTGATCGCCACCGGCAGCCCCGATGAGGTGCTGACCGCCGCGACCATCGCCTCCGCCTACGGGGTTATGCCCGCCGAACCGGTGACCACCCCGCGCGCCGATGAGGAGCCTCTGGCGCCGTGATGACCACCGAGTTTGTGCTCAGCCTCTTCACTGACCACACCTTCCGTCTGGTCATCCTGGGCTCGGCCGCGATCGGTCTGGCCGCTGCTGTGCTGGGCTGTTTCGCCTATCTGCGTCGGCAGTCCCTGATTGCCGACGTCATCTCCCACTCTGCGCTTCCCGGCGCCATGGGGTCCTTCCTGGTGATGGCTGGGATTCTCGGGCTGAACGGCCGCAGCATGTACACGATGCTTCCGGCCGCCGCCATCGCGGGAACCCTCGCCGTGCTGCTCTCGCAGCTTCTGGCACGCACCACCCGCCTGCGGATCGACGCCGCCATGGCCTGCGTGCTCAGCATCTTCTTCGGCCTCGGCATGCTACTGATGCGCGTGATCTCCGACGGCCCCTTCCCCGGCAAGGGTGGCGTGCACACCTACCTCTTCGGTAACGCGGCCACGCTCACCATCGGTGACGTGCAGTCCGCCATGATCCTTGCGGTCGCCGCGATCGTGCTGGTCATGCTGCTGTGGAAGGTGCTCATCGCTCACAGCCTCGATGCCGCCCACACCCAGAGCCTCGGCTTCTCCAGCCGTGTGGTGGATGTGGTGGTGCTGACCGCGATCGCGGTCGCCGTGGTGATCGGTATGCGCTCGGTGGGCCTCGTGCTCATGGTCGCCTGCGTGATCTCCCCGGCGGCGGCTGCCCGGCAGTGGGTGCGCACCTCGAGCGGCATGGTTGTGCTCGCCGGTGTAATCGGGGCGATCGGTAGTGCGATCGGTGCGATCGCTTCGATCGGCTGGAGGATGTCGACGGGCCCCATCGTGGTTCTCGCCCTCTTCGTGATCGTGCTCTTCTCGCTCATTGCGGCGCCTCGCCGTGGCATCTTGGCCACCGAGCTGCGGCGCCGCCGCCTGCGGGCTACCGGGGATGCCTCTGGCGAGGCCGAGCCCGGCGATGCAACCGTCGGCCCCACCGCTGCCGCCCCCACCGCGGGAGGTGCCCGATGAGCTTCCTCATGGGTGTTTCCCTGCTCGGTGTGGTCACGGCCGTGGCCTGTGCCGTTCCCGGTGTTTTCGTGGTGCTTCGCCGCGACGCCATGATGGTGGACGCCATCAGCCACGCGGCCCTTCCGGGTATTGCCATCGGCTACATCCTCACGCAGGACCTCAGCTCACCGTGGCTCGTGATCGGCGCGGCTATTGCGGGGCTCGTCGTCGTCATGGCGGCGGAGTGGCTTTCGCATACCGGGCTGCTCACGGGTGATGCCCCGATCGGCCTTATGTTCCCGGCGCTTTTCTCGATCGGTGTTCTGCTCATCACCGATCACGCCTCCAATGTGCATCTGGATGAGCACACGGTGCTCGTCGGTGACCTGAACCTGGCGGCCTTCAAGCAGTTCTCGCTCTTTGGCGTGACCCTCGGTCCGCAGCATCTCTTCGTGATGCTCGGGGTGCTGCTGATGAACGTCATCTTTATCGCGGTCACGTTCCCGCGCCTCACGCTGACCACCCTGGATCCGGCCTTCGCACGCACGCTCGGTATGTCCCCGCTGCGGCTGCAGATGGTCTTCATGCTGATGGTTTCGCTGACGGGGACGGCGTCCTTCTACGCCTCCGGTGCGGTGCTCGTGATCGCGCAGATGATCATCCCGCCGGCGGCTGCGCTTCTGCTGTCGCGCACGGTCACCGACATGCTGTGGCTATCCGCAGGGATCGCGGCGATGGGTGCGCTCGGCGGTTTCTGGGCGGCCTACGTGATCGACCTGCCGACGAGCGCGGCCATGGCGGTCTTCCTCGGTCTGATCCTGGTCGTGGCCGTGGTGATCAGCCGGGTGCGGCGGTGGATGAATCAGCGCGGTGCTCGCCATGCCGAAGCGCTGGAGGAAGCAGCGGCAGCGTCCTGACCGGCCCCGCTATGACGGGTGCCCGCCCGTGCCCTCGGGGCGCGGAGGGAGCGCTGTGTCGGATTGGCTCTAGCCCGCTCAGGCCATCTCACTGAGGTCGCTCGCGCGCACCGCATCGGTTGCTGCACGCCCCAACGGAACCGTCTCACCGCCGTCGAGCACCAGTGAGATCGACTCAGAGAAGGGCTCCCCTGCCTCCACGGTGAACTCCACACCCACGTCAATCCCCTTGGCTGCAAAGAACTGCAGCAGTTCGGGGTCGGCATCGGAGATGCGCTCGATGCGCCCGCGATGCCCGGCGGGAAGGTCGGTGAGCACGACGGTGGTCGGCAGATGCACCTCGCCATCGGCGGTGGGGATCGGGTCGCCGTGCGGATCGCGGTCGGGGTGACCGAGCTGCGCGGCAATCCGCTCGACCAGTAGGTCGGAGACGGCGTGCTCGAGCTGTTCGGCCTCATCGTGCACTTCATCCCAGCGGTAGCCGAGCACCTGTACGAGGAAGGTTTCGATCAGACGGTGGCGGCGCACCATCGTCAGCGCGTAGGCGCGCCCCTGCGGGGTCAGCGCGATCGAGCCGTAGCGCGTGTGATCCAGGAGGCCCTGGTCAGCGAGTTTGCGCACGGCATCGGAGGCGCTGGACAGGCGCACTCCGGTGCGGCTGGCAAGGGCGGTGGCTGTCACGGGCTCGTCGGTCCACTCCTGGAGTGTCCAAACGGCCTTCAGATAGTTCTGGGAGCTGGACGAAAGCTCAGAGACCGACATGGGCGAAGAGTACCAAGGAACACGGCGCGTTCCCTGCGACGGCTCAACATCGATGGGTTGCTGGGGTGCGAGAGCAAGGGGCCCGACGGGATCGGGCCCGTCGGACCGGTGGGATAAAACCCGTCGGCCCGGTGGGCGCGCAAGCCCTCGGTCCGGTGGGGGAGAAACAAGGGACCGACGGGACCTTTCTGCGGCTGCCATCCGAGGTTCATGATGTGACTGCGCGAGGCGGTCGATGTCTGCTCTGTCCTGCGTCAGTGACGTCCCTTCCGTGCCGAAAGTCCCCCCGTGCTCGAAATCGGGGTGCATACTTTGATTAAACGCTTTAGTCGAGCTTTCCCCCGTCCGTCGGACCCCGGCACTGACGCCGCCGACGCCGCCAACCCAGGAGGATCACCCGTGGCCACAACGATGCGCTTCGGGGCGAACTACACCCCGCGACGCGGCTGGTTCCACTCCCAGGCCCACCTGGACCTCAGCCACACCCGCGAAGATCTCGCCCACATTGCCTCGCTCGGCCTGGACCACGTGCGCATCTTCCCGCTGTGGCCCCATCTGCAGCCCTCCCGCGGGCTCATCGACTCCCACGCCGTCGATACCGTGCTCAACATCGTCGATGCCGCCGGCGAAGCCGGCCTCGATGTCTCCGTCGATGTGCTCAACGGCCACCTCTCCAGCTTCGACTTCCTCCCCTCCTGGGTGACCACCTGGCATCAGCGCAATATCTTCACCGACCCCGAGGTGATCGCCGCCGAGCAGGAACTGACCCGTACCCTCGGCGTCCAGCTCGAAGAGCGCCCCCACTGCACGGGCCTCACCCTCGGCAATGAGATCGGCCAGTTCGCCGCCCCGCGTCACCCCAGCCAGCAGGTGACCAGCGTCGAGGAGGCCGGGGCCTGGACCCGCAGTCTGCTGGAGACCGCCACCGAGGCCTTCCCACGCGGCCGCCACACCCACTGCTTCGATGACGACCTCTGGTTCGTCGACGCCCAGCCCTTCACCCCTGAGCACGCCGTGACCCTCGGCGCCGAAACCACCGTGCACTCCTGGGTCTTTGGTGGCGCCGGGCAGCGCTACGGCATCGACAACCCGGCCCTTGCCTTCTTCGCTCGCTACCTGATCGAGATTGCCGATATGTGGCACCGCGCCCTGGAGGTCTCCCCCGAGCGCGGTATCTGGCTGCAGGAGATCGGCGCCCCGACCCCGTGGGTCACTCCCGAGGCCGCCCCCGACTTCGCCGTAAACTCGGTGCGCGCCGCGATCTCCCACCCCAAGGTCACCACCGTGACCTGGTGGTGCTCGCATGATGTGAGCCGTGACCTGCCCGACTACCCCGAGGTCGAATACACCCTCGGCCTGATCGACACCCACGGGCAGACCAAGCCGATCGGCCAGGCCCTCAGCGAACTCATCGCCGAGGTCAAGCGCTACGGTGTCCCGGCGCAGAGCTCCGTCGATCCCCTGGACGCACCCGATCTGGCCCTGGACGGCTCCGATCGGTCCCGCACCAACACCCGTTCCGACCTATTCGACACCTGGATCCAGGAGGCGCGTGAAGGACGCCTCCGCCCCCTCAACCTGCCGGGCAAGTAACCCGACATCCGTGACCCGTTCACACCACACCCCCACCCACCGGATGCATCTCAAGGAAGAGGCAGACATGTTCACCACCCGTCGTACGTTCCTCGGCGCGACCAGCGCCAGCGCCGCCCTCCTGGCCCTGGCGGGCTGCGGTCTGAGCGGATCGAGCAACAAGGCCAATGAGAAGGCCGCCAAGGAAGCCGCCGAAGGCGAAATCAAGGGCGAAATCTCCTTCCAGACCTGGTCGCTGAAGAACGAGAAGTTCACCCCCTACTTCGAGGACCTCGTCAAGAAGTTCCAGGAGAAGCACCCCGGCACCACCGTGAAGTGGATGGACCAGCCGGGTGAGGGCTACCAGGACAAGCTCCTGGCCCAGGCCAACTCCGACTCCCTGCCCGACGTGGTCAACGTGCCGCCGAACTTCGCCTACGCACTGGCAAAGGCCGGTATGCTGCTGGACCTGGCCAAGGCCGATCCGAAGCTCAACGAGGTCTACGTTGAAGGTGGCGTGAAGGCCTACCAGATGCCCGAGATCGAGGGCAGCTTCGGCTACCCGTGGTACCTCGGCACCGATATGAACTGGTGGAACCTCGCAGAGCTCTCCAAGTTCGGCGTGGACGAAGGCTCGCTGCCCAAGAGCTTCGACGAGATGTACGACCTGGCGATGAAGATCGCCAAGGACGGCGGCAAGACCCCGCTGTTCTCCACCATGCCGCAGCTGAAGATCACCACCGAGGGTGGCAAGTTCAACTTCAACACGGAGGAGAACGTTCAGTACCTGCAGAAGCACGTGGACCTGTACAAGGCCGGTGCCATGCCCGCCGAGGTGCTCAACAACGACTACACCGGCAACGCGGCGCTGTTCAAGCAGGGCAAGGTGCTGTGGACCACCGCCACCTCGAGCTTCGCCGGCGACCTCAAGAACGATGCCCCCAAGATCCTCGAGGGCACTGCGGTCACCCCGAAGTACGACACCCCGCCGCTGTTCGTGCAGGGCATCAGCGTCTCGGCGAAGTCCAAGAACCCCGCGACCGCGCTGGCCTTCGCGAAGTTCGCCACCGACACCGCCAACCAGATCGCCTTCGTGACCCTGGCCCAGGGCTTCCTGCCCGGCACCAAGGAAGCTGCAGCGGATCCCTCGAAGTTCGCCGAGAAGTCCGATATCGAGCTGCAGAACAAGGCCGTGACCATCGCCTCGGAGTCCATGAAGACCGCCACCGACACCACCAACGTGCTGTGGACGGACGACATGAACACCAACCTCACCCAACAGATGGCCAAGGCAATGCGCGGTGACATCACCGCCAAGGAGGCTCTGGACAACGCCGTGAAGTACGGCAACGACAACCTCGCCTGATCCATTGACGGGGCGGGGCCGACGCACGGCCCCGCCCCGTCTCCCCTCCCCCGAATCGAAGGACCTGCCATGCGCACTCGCAACTGGATCATGCCCTGGCTGCTCGTGGCGCCGGCTCTGATCTGGGTGATGGTTTTCGCCCTCTGGCCGTTCATGAACACGGCCGTACTGTCGTTCACCAACGCCCGTCCCCTGGCCGGCGGCACTTTCATCGGTGTCGACAACTACATCGACATCATCTCGGACCAGCGCTTCTGGAATGCCCTCAGCACCACCCTGATCTTCACCTTCGTCTGTGTTCCCCTGCTGACGTTCCTGCCGCTTCTGCTTGCCCTGCTGGTGCATGCGCAGATCCCCGGCATTTCGTTCTTCCGCACCACCTACTACTTCCCGGTGATCGCCTCGGTCGTGGTCGTGGCGCTGATTTGGTCGTGGCTGTTCGACTCGCGCGGCCTGATCAATGAGGCCCTGCAGTTCTTGAACCTGATCGACGCTCCGCTTCCCTTCCTGGCCTCCCGCTGGGGCCTGCTGGCCACCGCCATTTTGCTCACGGTCTGGAAGGGCCTGGGCTACTACATGGTGGTGTACCTGGCCGCTCTCGCGAATGTGGGCCGTGAGCTGCATGAGGCAGCCGCTATGGACGGGGCAGGGCTGTGGCGTCGCTTCTGGTCGGTCACCGTCCCGGGCGTCAAGAACGCCATGTTCCTGGTGAGCGCGCTGATCACGGTGAGCGGTATGCGTGTGTTCACCGAGCTGTATGTGCTCTCGAACGGTTCGGGTGGACCCGGCGGTGAAGCGGCCAGCCTCGTGATGCTGGTGCAGCAGACCGGTTCCGGCCTGCAGGGCCGCCTGGGCTACGCCTCGGCTCTCTCGGTCGTGCTGTTCTTCCTGACGATTGGCCCGCTCCTGCTGGTCGCCTACCTCAATAACCGCAAGGACGGAGCGAAGACGCGATGACTACCACCGAACCGACCAGCACCGTCGTTCCCGCTGCTGCGGCCGCTCCGGTCACGCAGCGCCGCACCGACCGTCCCTGGCGCGCCAAGGGCGCCGGCGGTTTCGGCAAGCCGACCCTCGGTGGCCTGATCGCCCGCTACGTGCTGCTTGTGTTGATGCTGCTGCTGTCCATCGGCCCCTTCGTCTGGCAGCTGTCGACCAGCGTCAAGGGCCCGCGCGATGAGATCTACGGCTTCCCGCCGATCCTGATCCCGCGGGACTTCACCCTCCACAACTACGTGGAGGTGGCCAACACCGTTCCGATCATCAGCTACGCCTGGCACTCCCTGATCGTGGCGCTCACCCTGGCCGTGGCCAATGTCGTCTTCTGCACGGTCGCCGGGTACGCCCTGGGCTGCCTGCAGTTCCGCGGCAAGAAGATCGCCTTCGCGATTCTGCTGTCCACGCTGCTGCTGCCCGGTGAGGTCACGCTGATGAGCCAGTTCCTCACGATCCGTGCGCTTGGCTTGGCCGATTCGCTCGGCGGCGTGATCCTGCCCGGCCTGGTGGGCGCGGTGAACGTGCTGCTGATGACGGCCGCTTGCCGTGCCATTCCGATCGACCTGCTCGATGCGGCCTCCCTTGATGGGGCCAACACCTGGCAGATCCTGCGCAATGTGGTGTGGCCGTCGGTGCGCGGTATGGCCTCGGTGGTGGCGATCTTCGCCTTCATCGGCGGGTGGGATGACTTCCTGTGGCCTCTGATCGTGCTGACCGATCCGGATAACTTCACCCTGACCGTGGGTATGCAGTACCTGAAGTCGAACTTCGGCTCGAATCCGCGTGTGGTCGCGGCCGGCACGATGATCGCCCTGATCCCGATCATCATCTTCTTCGCCACCTTCCAGCGCTTCTTCTTCAAGGGCGTCGAGGACGGTGCGGTCAAGGGCTGATCGCGGGATTATTCCTCAGCTATCTGCGGCGGCTGTGCTCACGGAGCGCAGCCGCCGCAGCCGTAGGCTGTTGGTGACCACGAAAACGCTGGAGAAGGCCATGGCGGCTCCGGCAAGCATGGGGTTCAGTAGGCCGAGAGCAGCGACGGGGATCGCCGCCGCGTTGTAGGCGAAGGCCCAGAACAGGTTCCCCTTGATGGTGCGCAGGGTGCGGCGTGCAAGGCGCATCGCATCGACGATGGCGAGCAGGTCGGAGCGCACGACGGTCACATCGGCGGCCTGGATAGCCACATCGGTTCCGGTGCCCATGGCAAGGCCGAGGTCGGCGGCGGCGAGGGCTGGGGCGTCGTTGACGCCATCGCCCACCATGGCCACGCTGCGGCCTTCACCGCGCAAGCGCTCAATCGCCTCGACCTTCCCTTCGGGCATGACGCCGGCGATGACCTCGTCGATCCCAACCTCGGCGGCAACGTGCCGGGCGGTGCGCTCATTGTCTCCGGTCAGGAGCACGGGGCGCAGACCGAGGTCGCGCAGGCGGGTGATGGCCTCGGCGGCGTCGGGGCGCACGGTGTCGGCAACGGCGAGCATGCCGCGGGCCTGGCCGTCCCAGGCGACGAGCACGGCGGTGCGGCCCTGTGCTTCGGCTTTTTCACGGGCGGCTGTGAGCTCAGCGCTGACGCTGATCCCTTTCTCGCGCAGCATGCTCTCGCGGCCGATCAGCACGGCAGTGCCGTCGATCATCCCGCTCACACCGGCACCGGGAAGGTTCTGGAAGTTCTCGACGGCGGGGAGCTGCCCCACCTGCTCTTCCGCTGCCTGGGTGATGGCGCGGGCGATGGGGTGTTCACTGGCGGCTTCGAGGGCACCGGCACGGCACAGAAGTTCCTCGGTGCTTGTTCCCTCGGCGGGGGCAACCTCGTACAGGCGCATTTTTCCGGTGGTGATGGTGCCGGTTTTATCCAGCACGATCGTGTCGATCCGACGGGCGGATTCGAGGGCTTCGGGGCCTTTGATGAGCACACCCATGCGGGCGCCGCGCCCTGTGCCCACGAGCAGTGCAGTGGGGGTGGCAAGGCCGAGCGCGCAGGGGCAGGCGATCACGAGAACGGCCACGGCCGCGGTGAGCGCGAAGGACCATCCGGCTCCCCCGATGCTCCACAGGATCACGGTGCCGAGTGCGATCAGCAGCACGACGGGAACGAAGATCCCGGCGACGCGATCAGCCAGGCGCTGCACAGCGGCTTTGCCGCTCTGGGCGTCCTGCACCATCTTCGCCATCTGGGCGAGCCGGGTTTCTTCTCCGACGGCGGTGGCTTCCACCAGGAGGCGGCCGGTGAGGTTCACGGTGGCGCCGGCGATGGCATCTTCGGCGGTGACGTCCACGGGAACCGATTCTCCGGTCAGCATGGAGACATCGAGGCTGGAGGTGCCGTCGAGGATCCGACCGTCAGTCGCCACCTTCTCGCCGGGACGCACCACGAAGTGGTCCCCGCGGCGCAGGGCACTCACGGCGATCCTTTCTTCACGGCCGCCTCGCAGCACGCTGACGTCCTGCGCACCGAGGTCCAGCAGGGCGCGCAGGGCAGCACCGGATTCACGCTTGGCGCGTTTTTCGAGGTAGCGGCCAAGCAGCACGAAGGTGATCACCCCGGCGGCGGCTTCGAGGTAGATGTACCCCATCGCATCGCCCCGGTCGAGGGTGAGGTGGAAGGCGTGGCGCACCCCGGGGTGACCGGCGTGCCCGATGAATAGGGCGATCACCGACCAGGTGAACGCGGAGAGGGTTCCGAGGGAAACGAGGGTGTCCATGCTGGCCCCGCCGTGGCGCAGATTGACGAGGGTACTGCGGTGGAAGGGCCATCCCGCCCAGACGACGACGGGGGCGGCGAGGGTGAGGGAGGCGAATCCCCAGTAGTCGAACTGGAGGGCGGGGATCATCGCCATGGCGATGACGGGGGTGGTCAGGATTGCCGCTCCGATGAGGCGTTGGCGCAGATCGGCGAGGGCAGGATCGGGCGCATCGGCTGCGGAGCCACCGCCGTCGGGTGCGGTGCCGTCAGCGGTCCCGGCGGGATGGTCAGCGGGGTTTTCGACGGGGGTGGTGGGGCGCGGGAGGGTTGCGCTGTAGCCGAGATGTTCGATGAGGGCGATGAGTTCGGCGGGGTCAGTGCCGACGGGGGCTTCGGCGGTGGCGCGTTCGGTGGCGTAGTTGACACTCGCTTCCACACCGTCGAGGCGGTTGAGTTTCTTTTGGATGCGGGCGGCGCAGCTGGCGCAGGTCATCCCGCCCACCTCAAGTTCGATGAGGGTGCTCTGGGGGCTTTCCTCTGCGGCGTCCGGCCCGGTGATCGTGCTGCTGCTCATGGCACCTCCTACCCGCAGGTTATACCCCCCAGGGGTATCTACGACAGGGGTGTTCGGCTCACACCACAGTGCTCAGCGCCGACGGCGGCTGCTCGGCGCGGTCCGGCGGGAGCTAGGCGCGCAGCGCAGAAGCGTGCAGCCAACTCGGCACGATCACCAGGAGCATGAAGATGAGGTGGGGGCGGTGGCGTAGAAGGTGCCGCTGGCTGCGACGGCCTCCCGCAGGCCGCGCAGGGTGAAGGGGAACTCGTCAGTGCTGTGCTCGGTGCGTGTCACGATGGCTCTCCTCCTCTGCTCATTCTCTCCCGTCGGCCCGTTCCGGAGCCAGCCGCTCGACCGCGCCGCCTGAATGCTGGCACCGCCGTTGATCGCGGTGGTGAGGCCACCGTAGGCGGCGAAGTTCACCATGGCCATCGTGTTGGTCTCCGCGGCGAAGGGCGCGTTGGCGAAGGCCTGGGTCATGGCGATGAACATAATCACCGGCAGGGCGATGATGAAGAACAGGTACTGCCCATTGCTGAGCGTGGTCGTAATGGACGTGAGGGTGTAGCGCAGGATGCGGCGCGCCTCGGAGACAGGCGCGGCGGTGCGCGGGGCGCCGATCGCGGGGGCGGCGCCTGTGGTCTGGTGTGCGGTGGTTATCGCAGGGCTCCTTCGGGATGGATCCGACGGGGTTGTGGGATCGACGGGCAGATCCGACGGGGGTTCGACGGGCGGTTTCCAATGGGCAGGTCAGACGGGTCGGCTGGCGACTCAGGACTGGGTCAGATACACGAAGGCCTCCTCGAGGCTCGGGCGGCTCACTCCCACATCCCGCACATCTCCCCTGGCCGCCGGCCCGTCGGGCGCGAAAAGCGCTGCGAGAGTGCGGTCGGAGTCGTCACTGGCCAGCCGGAGCCGGCCTTCCGTATCCACCCCGGTATCCGTCACGCCGGGAAGGGAGGCGAGATCGGGCGGGAAGGCACTGCGGCCCGCTCCGAGGGCGCAGGTGACGGAGCGCCCGCCGATCCTTCCGGTGATCTCGTCGCCGGTACCGTCGGCCACGATCCGCCCGTGATGCAGGAGCACCACGCGGTCCGCGTTCTGTTCGGCTTCTTCAAGGTGGTGGGTGGTGAAGACGATGGTCCGGCCTGCTGCGGCGAGGGCACGGATGCGTTCCCAGAAGCGGCGGCGGGTGTCCACATCCATGGCGACCGTCGGCTCATCGAGCAGGATCACCTCGGGATCAGGGAGCAGGGCAAGGGCAAAGCGCACCCGCTGGGCTTCACCGCCCGAGAGTTTTCCGGCGTTCTTGGAGAACAGTTCCTTGATCCCGGCAGCCTCGATGACCTCGTCGAGCGGGAGGGGGTGGGCGCAGACAGCCGAGACCATGGCGAGCGCTGCCCGCACGCGTACATCCTCCAGGAGCGCACCGTTTTGCAGCTGCATGCGTCAGCGCCCCGTCAACGGCCTGGGACCCGACCGTTTCCGGGGCGCTGATCGCCCTCCCCCGAGGGTCAGCAGATAACGAGGTTCACCGCGAGACCGCCCTGCGCGGTCTCCTTGTACTTGGTGGACATATCGTCACCGGTCTGTTTCATGGTGCGCACCACCACGTCGAGCGAGACCAGGGCGCCGGCGCCGTCGAACAGCGCCATCCGGGCGGCGTTCACGGCGGTGCCGGCAGCGATGGCATTGCGCTCGATGCAGGGCACCTGCACCAGGCCGCCCACCGGGTCGCAGGTCAGGCCCAGGTGGTGCTCCATGGCGATTTCTGCGGCGGCAGAAACCTGCTGCGGGGTGCCACCCATGACCTCGGCGATGCCAGCCGCGGCCATGGCGGAAGCCGATCCGACCTCGCCCTGGCATCCCACTTCAGCGCCGGAGATGGAGGCCTGCTCCTTGATCACCGAGGCGATTGCACCGGCGGCCAGCAGGAAGTCCACCACGATGCCGGGGCAGGCTTCCTTCCCGCCGAGCATGGCGCGGGCGGTGTAGTGGGTGGCGTAGAAGATGGCTGCCGGGATGATGCCGGCCGCCCCATTGGTGGGGGCGGTGACCACGCGGCCGCCGGAGGCGTTTTCCTCATTGACCGCGAGGGCCACGAGGTTCACCCATTCGATCCAGTTGGCGGGATCGTAGGTGGGGTCGGCGGCGCTGAGGCGTTCATGCCAGGCGGGGGCACGGCGCCGTGTGTGCAGGCCACCGGGCAGTTCGCCGGTGCGGGTGAGGGAGTTGTTCTTGCAGTCCTCCATCACCTGCCACAGTTCCAGCAGGCCTTCTTCAATCTCCTCCCGGGTGCGCAGAGCCATCTCATTGGCCATGGCGATTTCGCTCATGCTCTTGCCTTCGCGTTCGCAGTGGGCCAGCAGCTCATCGCCGCAGGAGTAGGGGTAGGGCAGCTCGGGGGTTGCTGCCTCCTCCGTGGCGGCATCGGCCGCCTCAGTGTTCTCTTCTGCGGTGTTCTCCTCGCCCGGGTCCTCGTCGTGCACGACGAAACCGCCGCCGATGCTGTAGGAGGTGCGCTCGTACAGCACGGCGCCGTCGGCATCCAGGGCGCGGAAGGTGAGGGCGTTGGAGTGGCGTGGCAGGAAGGTCAGGGGGCGCAGGACCATGTCCTCCACACCGAAGACGATCTCGGGCCCGTCACCGCCCAGCCGCAGGGGCTTTTTCTGCTCGAAGTCGGCCAGGCGCGATTCGACGGTGTCCGGCAGGACGGTGCGGGCGCGGTGCCCGTCGAGCCCCAGCAGGACGGCGCCGAAGGTGCCGTGGCCTTTCCCGGTGGCGGCCAGGGAGCCGAAGAGTTCGACTTCCAGGCCGGCGGTCTTCTCGAGCAGACCGCGCTCACGCAGGGCCTGCGCGAAGTCCGCTCCCGCCTCCATCGGTCCGACGGTGTGGGACGAGGACGGCCCCACCCCGATCTTGAAAATGTCGAAGATGCTGACGGTCATGGGATTCTCCTTCCGGGCGGGGGCGGCGCTGCCCCCGCCCGATGTTCGAAATGGGCGATTCGATCAGCCGAAGAGCAGACCGGCCAGACCGAAGAGGATGCCGGCGATGGCTGCGGTACCCGCGATGATCACGAACACGTTGGCCACGGTGTTCTTGCGGTAGGCCGCCAGGGCCGGAACCTTGTAGATGGCGACCATCGGCATGATGTAGAGGATCGCGGCGATGACCGGGCCACCGAGGGATTCGATGAGGCTGAGGATCGAGGGGTTGAGGATCGCGGCCAGCCAGGTGGTGAGGAAGATGAACACGGCCACGCCGATGTTCACTCCCTTCTTGCCCGCGGAGGGAGCCACGGAGCGAACGATGCCGGCTGCGCCTTCAGCGGCACCGAGGTAGTGGCCGAAGAAGGAGGTGCCGATGGCGAGGGTGGCGATGAGCGGGCCCATGTAGGAGATGAAGGCCTCGTGGCGCACGTTCGCCAGGTGGGAGAGCACCGGGAGGTTTGCTTCGCGGGCGGCGATCATGCCGTCGGGGCCGAGGGCCAGGGAGCAGGACCACACGAAGAACATGGTGAAGATGACGAGCATGCCGGCGGTGCGCTGGAGGGTCCAGGAGGCGTGGTCGGCGGCCTTGTCACCGTGGGCGCGCTGCATGGCCAGGGAGAACTGGGAGATCGCCGGGGAGTGGTTGAAGGCGAAGATCAGCACCGGGATAACGAGCCAGATGTTCATCAGGAAGGAGCCGAGGGTGGGCATCTGGCTGAAGCCGGAGAAGTCCCAGGAGGGGATGAGGTACAGCGAAAGGATGAACAGGATGATGATCAGCGGGTACACCATCAGGTTGGAGACGGCGAGCATGAGCTTCTCACCGAAGATCATGACCAGCATCATCAGGCCGATGAGCACGAAGGACAGCAGTGCACGCGGGATCTGCGGCAGGCCGAACTGGTTCACCAGCAGGGAGTCCACGGTGTTGGTGATACCGACGCCGTAGATCAGCACGATCGGGTAGATGGCGCAGAAGTACAGGAGGGTGATGCCCTTACCGACGGCGCTGCCGAAGTAGTCGGCGGCCACGACGGTGATGTCCTCGCCCTTGCGGGGGGAGACGCACACGAAGCGGGCCAGTGCGCGGTGGGAGAGGTAGGTCATCGGGCCGATCAGCAGGGTGACGATGATCAGGGGCCAGGGGCCGCCGATGCCTGCGTTGATCGGAAGGAAGAGGATGCCGGCACCGACGGCGGTGCCGAAGAGGCTCACGGCCCATTTGAGATCGAGGCGCTTGGCCGCCTTCTGGTCGGTGATGATCTCGTCGGGGACGAGGGCGTCTGAACCGCTTGAGGTGTCGGGGGAGACGGTGGAGGCTGAACTGGACATCGTCGTCGTCCTCATTCTGCTCGGAGGGCTGACCCGGGTGGTCCATAGGGCGGAATTGACGCCCGAGCCATGCTCTCTTTTTGTTTTCTGAACACCTCGACCCTAGATAGCTCCGGGGGCTTCGCGCGGGGCAGTTGGTCCATCGTTCTGACAGAAAACCCCGATTTGTCCGGCCCCCGGGACTGCGTCAGTTTCAAGCATTCCTGCAGGTAGACCCTTTTGCGTCGCGCATACCGGACGGGCGTCCGGGGGAAGATTCCGGCGGCGTGACGCCCGTCGACGGGCGGTCATCTCGCGGCGCGGGTGGGACGTCTCGGCAAGGCTGCGCGCCCGGGATTCGGCCGACGACGGCACCTCGCCACGCCCCCATTACGTCACTGTGACCAGAGCATTCGCGGGGTAACCGATCGCCCGGCGACACCGGCCTCACAGGCGCACACATCGCGAAGCACAGCGAGCCTCCCTCGCGCCAGGGACCTCAGGCCTTTCCCACCGGAAAACGCCGAAAACTATTGCGACTCTGAAGCGGTCCCCTACGGTGCGATCCTCGTCACGTCAGATGCCGTCAGAGGTCCGTCGGGCGCCCCGCAGATTCCCGGCAGGTCCCCCATCCGCCGCTTATCAGCGGGTCTCTGCGCCCCGGATTCGGCGCCACCGGTCCACGGCAAGGTCGGGATCCAGGGTTGGCGCGAGCATTCGCGCCAGGGGATTCGCGGTCCGATCAGCGAGCACGCGCGAGGTGAAGTCCTCCGCATAGGCACGCACGTCGTCTTCCGAGGTGAGGGCGGCCAGGGTGTCCTCGAGCTGATCGGCTTCCCGCCGCAGCAGCATGACCACCGGCAGCAGAGCATCCCGGTCGAGGTCCCCCTCCTCGAGTCTTGCGCGGATCCACCAGTTCGGATCGTCTCGATTCCGCAGCGGGAGGGGTTTGCCCGCCAGGGGAAGGTTGTTGAAGTCACCGCGCGCCATCGCCTCATCCAGCGCCTGATCGGCGGCACTGCGCATTATCGGGGGCAGGGGTTCGGGGCGTGGGCGGTGCGGTTCTGACTCGTCATCGGGCGGCATGGGGCTCACCGCACCTGCACACCCGCTGCCGCGAGGGAGCCAAGCACCTGCTCATCATTGTCCGGGCTCACCGCGGCGGTGAGGTCGCGCAGCACCGTCACCTGCGCTCCGGCGGCAGCGGCGGCGAAGTGCCCGCCGTTGTCGGTGTCGGGACGATGCCAGTCCTGCGTGAAGAGGATGCGGTCGTAGTCCGTGGCGTGGTCACGCAGATGCGCGGCCACCCGTGCGGCCACCTCCGCGCCGCCGGTCACGGCGAGCGCTCCGCCCTCGCAGAAGTCGTTTTGCACATCGACCACGATCAACATTCGCTCAGCCATGCGGGGTCCTCGTCTCCGTCCTGATCTCCGCGGCGCTTTCAACGCAACCGTGGCATGTTCGTCGGGCCGCTCGGGCGGGCCGTCACGGCTCCCACCCTAGGCAGTGACGGTGGCGTGAGCGAACCGGTTACCCCGGATTCTGCATGCCCCGCCTGCGCTAACCTGGCCGTATCCGCCGCCGTCCCCGGGAAGGACCCTGCCGTGACCGCACATGACCTCCGCGACCAGCTCGTTCTGATCACCGGTGCGAGTTCCGGGCTCGGTGTCGAGTTCGCTCAGCAGCTCGCCGCGCGCGGCGCGAATCTGATCCTCGTGGCCCGACGGGAGGATCGTCTGCGTTCTCTTGCCGAGCGTCTCGAAAACGCGACCGGCATTAGCGCGCATGTGGTGGCGATGGACCTCGCCCGCGCCGATGCCGGCGTGGTGTTGAAGGAGAAGCTGCAGGCCGAGGGCCTTACTCCCACGGCCCTGATCAATAATGCCGGGTTCGGCACCGGTGGCGCCTTCCACGAGATCGACGCGGACCGTCTGCGCCAGGAAGTGCTGCTGGACGTTGCCTCGCTGACGGACATCACCCGCGCCTTCATCGACGATCTGCGCGCCGCCCAGGGCGGTTTCCTCATCAATATCGCCTCGATCGCCGCCTTCCAGCCCAATCCGCGCCTCGCGGTGTACAGCGCCTGCAAGGCCTATGTGCTGAGCCTGAGCGAATCGCTCTGGTACGAGTCCCGAGATGCCGGGCTGCGGGTGCTCGCCCTCTGCCCCGGCCCCACCCGCACCGAGTTCTTCGATGTGGCCGGTAAGGGCGCCGGCGGTGGCCTGCCGGAGATGGAAGCGCCCGATGTGGTCCGCTGCGCCATCAACGCTCTCGATAAGCCGCTGGCAGGCCCCGCCATCGTTCCCGGCGCCCTCAACAAGCTGGTCACGAGCAGTTCCCGGGTGGTTCCGCGGCGTCTGGTCGCGCTCATCTCGGGCCGCACCATGGATCGTGCCTCGCGTCGTCTGAACCAGGGCTGAGCAGGACGAGCGCCATGCCTCGCGTTTTGCACACTGCCCAGGCCCTCGTCGACGTGGTCGTGGAGGTGCCCGCGCTCCCCCGCACCGGCGGCAATGTCAATGCGATCAGTGAGCAACGCTATGCCGGTGGCGCCACCACCATCCTGCTCGCGGCCGCACGCACGGGCGCCACGGCGGTGCACGGCGGCGCGCATGGCACGGGCCCTCACGGTGATTTAGTGCGCGAGACACTGCGGGCCGACGGGGTGGAGCTTGCCGATGACCCCCGCCCCGGCGCCGACACCGGTTCCTGCCTTGTCTTCGTCGAACCTTCTGCGGAGCGTTCCTTCGTCACCGTCTACGGCGCCGAACGCGAGATCACCGCGGAGTCTTTGGCGCGCATGAACCCGCAGCCGGGCGATCTGCTCTGCGTTTCGGGCTACACCCTGTTTGAGCCGACCCGGGAGCCGCTGTTCACCTTCCTGGGGTCTCTGCCCCGCGGGGTGGTTGTGGTGCTTGATCCCGGGGAGCCCTTCGCGTCATTCCCCGAGGATGTGCGCCGACGGATGCTCGCCCTCACCTCGGTGTGGACCTCGAATGCGGATGAGGCACGGGCCCTGACCGGTCTGGAAGCGCTGGAGGACACCCCCGAGGCGATTCGCCGACGGATTGGCTCGCATGCCGTGGTGATTGTGCGCGACGGGGTGCGCGGCTGCACCGTTTTCCATCACGGGCGCGGCACCCACATTCCGGCTTTCCCGCAGGTGGCGGTGGACACCAATGGTGCGGGCGATACACACACCGGGGTTTTGCTCGCGGAGCGGGCGCTCGGTGCGGATTGGGAGTCGGCGGCAACGCGGGCCAATGCGGCCGCGGCCATTGCGGTGACCCGTCGGGGCCCGACGAGTGTGCCGACCCGCGAGGAAGTGGACGCTTTCCTCTCCTGACCTATCCGTCTCGGACCCGTCGGCCCGTCGGACCCGTCGGACTCTATCGGCCCTGACGCCCCGCGAGCGTTCCCGGCTCAGTCTTCACCCTGGGTAGGGGGTCCGACGGGGCTCGGCGTTGATATCGTGAACTCATCATCCACACGGCACCGTTCCGGTGCCCTGATTCACATCCTCAAGGGGGACCCATGGAAGGCGTCGTTGCCGCCATTATCGTGCTCGCCATCGTCATTCTCGCGCTCATCATCGTCGCCGCTCTGCTCTTTGGCGGCCTGCGCACTTCGCTCATGTTCACCGTGCACACGCAGGAGAACGTGATCGTCGAGCGCTTCGGAAAGTTCCTGCGCGTGGCCAAGCCCGGCCTGAACTTCAAAATGCCGTTCATTGACAGCCTCACCCGGCCGATCTCGCTGCGCGTGCAGCAGCTCGAAGTGAATATCGAGTCCAAGACCAAGGACAACGTCTTCGTGACGGTGCCGGTGGCCGTGCAGTACGTGATCCGCGAGGAACAGGTCGAGGCGGCCTACTACCGTCTGTCGAACCCCGAGGCGCAGATTCGTTCCTACGTGTTCGACACCGTGCGTTCGGCCCTGTCGGGGCTGGAACTGGATGCGGCCTTCGAGTCGAAGGACGATATCGCCCGCAGCGTGGAGTCCACGCTGTCTGCACGTATGCAGGAGTTCGGCTTCAACATCGTCAACACCCTGGTGCAGGACATCTCCCCGGATGCCCGCGTGCGCGACTCGATGAACTCGATCAACGCTGCCCAGCGTGACCGCGTGGCCGCTCAGTCCCTGGCAGAAGCCGACAAGATCAAGCGAGTCACCCAGGCAGAGGCCGAGGCGGAGTCCAAGCGCCTGCAGGGTGAAGGTGTTGCTGCGCAGCGCAAGGCAATCGCCATGGGTATCGCGGAGCAGTACGAGATGCTGCGCCGCGTGGGCATCGAAAACTCTGCCGAGCAGCTGCTGCTGATGACGCAGTACTTCGACACCATGCAGGATGTGGCCCGCAACGGCCGCTCCAATGTGCTCTTCCTACCCTCCAACCCGGGCGCCGTCGGCTCCATGGGTGAAGAGATCCGCACCGCCATGCTGCAGGCGCAGGCTGCCGCCGATGCCGATGACACCGGCAAGGAAGCCTCCTTCGCCCAGACTCAGCGTGACGCCATCGAACGCGAGCGTCGCGAGA
>JAEWEZ010000134.1 GCA_023389045.1 Actinomycetes bacterium | reverse complement strand
TACTGGCGTTTTACCTGATCGCACACCAATTTCTCTCTACGTTCGCCATTTCCGTCCAACACGGGGTTGTATGCAACCTGATGCGATATGTGAACCTTTTGGCGCAAGCGATACTTTTTGGCGCTAGGCAAACAATTTGGCAGATACCCTCCCACTGCCAGCAATTCGGCCATCAAAGCCTCTCCAGCAACCACCTGGCAGGCGTTACAACCGCTTCCGGGTGACCACTTCGAGCATGCGCCAACCGCAAAAAACCCGCAATATCAGCGAAAACGCCCATCCCGATCCACCACCCGACCGCCGCGGGCTTTGTATCAAAATGGGCGTCTAAATGGTGGAGCTAAGGGGAATCGAACCCCTGACCTCTTCATTGCGAACGAAGCGCTCTACCAACTGAGCTATAGCCCCGAAGTGGGATGTCACCTTTTCCGTCGGCGGACCTGCCGGTTATGGCGACCACGCAAGCCTAGCACTTGGCGAGGGCCTCGGAGGCGGCCCAGCATGGCTGGCGACAAGGATCACACTCGCGGTCCTCCCCAGCCGATTTATGCCGTTGCCCCTGCGGTGATCGCGCCAACGTAGGGCACCAGTGCGGGCGGTGGGGGCGCTGTCGCGGCTACTTCCCACGCTCACAGCAGCTCGTTTCCAGCGGATGGGAGGTGCGTACAGGGGCAACTCGTTTTTTAGTGGGACTGCAGCGGTCGGAGGTGTGCACTATGCACGGCTATGACCGCTGGGGTCCCGTTTTCTCACGCGCAGCCGGGTACGGGCGGGATAGGCCGGCGATAAGGCGGGGCCAAGGGGGGCGGTTCAAGCCCCAGGGCGAGATAGGCCCAGCCTCGTCGAGCCCAGCCCAAGCCAAACCCCCAGGCCCCGCCTCAGCCCGCGCTGTGCTCCCCCGTCCGCTGCGCATCGCGGCTGCGCTGCAGTTCGTCCATCAGCGCATCCATCAGCTCCAGGCGTTCCTGACCGGAGCAGGCCACGTAGGCTGGCCGCTCATGATCGAGGGCATCCACGGGACCGTCCCCGGGCCAGGTACGTACCGATCCCCCGGCTTGGCGCACGATATGGAATCCGGCGGCCACATCCCAGGCGTTGATCTTGCCCAGGCAGGTGCCATCAGCCCAGCCGGCAGCCACGTATGCCAGCTCCAGCGCCGCCGTCCCCAGGTGGCGCACCGCCGAGTATTCGGTGAACATGTCCACCGCGGCGCGACCGGCAAAGGCCGAATCCTCGCGGGAGATGCGATGCCCCGGGAATCCGGAGAGTACGAGCGCATCGGTGGGCGGACGCGTGGGCCGCGGCTGGATCGGCACCCCGTTGATCATGGCCGGCCCGTCAGCAGCGGTGAACACAGTCCCCAAGATGGGCGCGTCAATCACGCCGGCAACCAGGTCGTCCCCCACCGCAACCCCAATCGAGATGCAGAACAGTGGCAGGCCGGCGGCGAAGTTGCTGGTGCCGTCGATCGGATCCACGTAGAAGGAGACGGCGCTATGCGCATCGAGGCTGTCCCCGTCCGCGTCCTGCGCGGGCCGTTCACCGCCTTCTTCACCGACGATGCGGCATTCGGGCAGTTCACGGCGCAGCGCGGCCACGATGATTTCTTCGCACCGGCGGTCGTGCACGGTGACGATGTCGTGACTGGAGGTTTTGTATTCGCGGCCAATGTGGTCGCGGTCGAGGCCGCGAATATATTCCGCGGCCTCAGCCGCAGCCGCCACGGCGATCTCCAGGAGCCGGCTCGGCTCGGGGATCCCCGTGGCGGCAGTCGGCGTGGCGTTAGGGCTACTACTGGGCTGCTGAGTGCTCATCACTCTCAGGGTAGACCCGCACGGCCTGCGCAGGCACCTCGAGTCGCACCACGGACCCGGGCACAAGGCCTTCCACATCAACCCCGTGGATGGGCAGTTCGGCAGCGAGTTCACCGCAGCGCAGCAGCAGGCGCGTGCCGGTGCGGTCCATCGTCGTGACGGTCACGTCGAGCGGCCCCTCGGCACGGTCGCGCTGTTCCACGAAACGCACCGGGGAGGGATCCACGAGCGCGATCACCCGCTGCCCCGGCTGCACACCCGCATCGGGAGTGCAGGGAAGGATGAGCCCGTCATCGGTGTGGACCTGCCCGTCGCGGAGTTCACCGCGGGCGAGGCTCATACCCACGAGGTGGGCGAGGAACTCGGTGCGGGGGCTGTCGAGCACCTTGTCCCGCGGTCCGCTGTGCACCACGCGCCCCTGCTCGAGGATGATCACGTCATCGGCGAGGGAGAGCACGTCCAGCAGGTCGTGGGTGACCAGCAGGGCGGTGCGGCCTGCAAGGAGTTTGCGCACGAGGGCACGCAGGTGCCCGCGGGCGGTCACGTCGAGAGCGGCGAAAGGCTCATCGAGCAGCAGCAGCGACGGGTCGGTTGCCAGTGCTCGCGCGAGGGCAACGCGCTGGGCTTGCCCACCGGAGAGCTGCCCGGCGCTGCGCGGCCCGAGGTCTCCAAGGCCCACGGCATCAAGCATCCGCTGTGCGGTCTGGCGGGCTTCGGCGCGCCTCACTCCCCGAGCCCGCGGCCCGTAGGTCACATTGGCCATCACGCTCATGTGCTCAAAGAGCGTGGGGTCCTGGGCGAGGTGGGTGATACCACGACGGTGAAGCGGCAGGCCGAGCATTTCTTTGCCGTCCACGCTGAGGGTGCCTTCGGCGCGCACGGTACCGGAGACCATCCCGAGGAGCGTGGATTTACCGGCGCCGTTGGGGCCGAGAACAGCGGTGATACGCCCGGCGCGGGCGACGGCCTGGATGGTCACATCGCGTTCGGGAACGCGCGCGTCGATCACCACGCCGCGCGCACCAGCGTGCGCCTCCGACTTGTCAGCCCCGGGCCGGCGGCTCTCACCGCCGTCATACCGCTGACTCTGATTCTGCTGACTCTGATTCTGCTGGGGTGCGCTCATCGGGCAGGCTCCTTCGGGGCGCCCTTACCGCTACGGAAGGGGCGGGCGTAAGCGAGCAGCACGACCAGCAGCGCCACCACGATCAGCAGCACGCTCAGCACCGAGGCGTACTCGGGGGACATCTCGCGCACGCGGTAGATCTCCAGCGGCAGGGTGCGGGTCACTCCCGGCATGGAGCCGGCGAAGGTGAGGGTTGCGCCGAACTCGCCAAGGGATCGCGCAAAGGCGAGCACCAGACCGGTGATGAGCGCCGGAGCCAGACGCGGCAGGGTGATCGTCACGAGCACACGGGTGGGGCCGGCACCGAGCTGCGAGGCCACGGTTTCCGGTCGCGTGCCGAGGGTGCGCAGCGCCGATTCGAGGGTGAGCACCGTGAACGGTATAGACACGAAGATCTGCGCGATGATCACGGCGCTGGTGGTGAACACGACGCGCATGTCGAGGCTGTCCAGGAGCGGGCCCAACAGGCCGAGCCGCCCGAAGGCCATGAGCAGCGCGATGCCACTCACCACGGGCGGCAGCACGAGCGGCACCAGCACGGCGGCGCGCAGCACGGAGCGGCCGGGCCAGTTAGTGCGGGTCAGCAGCACCGCGAGCGGGAGCCCCAGCAGTAGACACACCACGGCAGACATCGCGGAGGTGCGCAGCGACAGCCACAGCGCCTCCAGGGATTCCTGCGTGGTCAGCAGGTCCATCGACTCGCCCCAGGGGATACTTACCAGCACTGAGACGAGGGGGAATATAACGCTGGCCGCCGCCAACGCCGCAAGGGCGATGACGACGGCCGGCGGACGGATCAGAGTCACGGCTTGCCGAAGCCCGCGTCCCCGAGAACCTTCTGGCCCTCTTCACCGGTGACCAGGGCGATGAACTCCTTGGCCAGTTCCTTGTTCTTGGAGTCCTTGGTGACACCAATCGGGTAGTTGGTGCGGTGAGCAGCAGCTTCCTCCATGGTCACGGACTCGGCCTTGCCGTCGGAGCGGGCTACGTCGGTGACGTACACGAGACCGGCATCGGCCTCACCGGAGGTCACCTTGCCGAGCACGTCGCTCACGGAGGTTTCCTCGGAGACGAACTTGACGGTGGTGCCGGCGTCCTTCAGAACCTTCTCGGACACGTTGCCGCAGGGCACGGGCACGGCGCAGCGCACGGCCTTGATGTCACCCTTGGTGAGGTCCTTCAGGCCGGTGATGCCCTTGGGGTTGCCGGGCTGCACGGCGATGGTCAGCTCATTGGTGGCGAAGATGGTGGCTTCGCCGTCCATGAGGCCCTCATCGGTGGCCTTCTTCATGTTCTTCTCATCGGCGGTGGCCAGCACATCGGCGGGGGCGCCATTCTTGATCTGGTCGACGAGCTTGGAGGAACCGTCGGTGGTCACCACAACATCAACGTTGGGGTGGGACTTCTCGAAGGACTTCTCCAGGTTGTCGTACACCTCGGTGAGGGAGGCGGCAGCAAAGACGGTGAGGGTGGTCTTTTCGCCACCCTTACCACCCTCATCGCCACCGGAACCAGTGTCGGAGCTGCCTCCGCAGCCGGTCAGAGCGAGCAGGGCGATGGCGGCGGTCGCAACAAGGTGACGGGGCTTCAGAATCGCCATAACCCCACTGTATCTGGGGTTTCAACAAAAACCCCGGGCTATGCAAGGTATGCCTCACTTTTTGATAACGGCGCGGGAGCCCTCGAGGTTCCTCCCGCCGTGTTCTTCCCGCGATCCTTCCCCAACTCTGCCCCGTCTCCATCCTTCACACCAAAAGGTGCCGCAGATACGGAGTCAGCAGCATCCCGTCGGGGTCTGCCTGCTCACGCACCGCCGTGAAGTCCCCAAAACGCGGGTAGAGCTTTTCCAATTCGCGCCGCCCAAGCCAGTGCATCTTGCCCCAGTGGGGGCGCGCCTCGAAAGCCTCCAGGGTGCGCTGCACGAGCAGCAGGTATGGGCCCGGGTCCTCCCAGTGGTGGCAGTGCGCGGCGATGTACACGCTTTCGCGTTCGTAGGCGGTGGACATCCACACGTCGTCGGCCGATACCCGTCGCACCTCGAGCGGGAAGGTGACGCGCACCTGTTCCTGCTCGAAACGGCGCCGCAGCGCCGCGAAGGCTTCCTCGAAACGTCCGGCGGGGATCGCCCATTCGGATTCGTGGAAACGCACTCGGCGCGGTGCGGCGTAGACCCGCGGGGAGTCGTCGATCATGGGCGCCCCGGTGAGGGCGTGGGAGGCGATATGCGCGACCGGTCCGCGCAGCGGCGGGAGCACAGCCGCTGCCTGGCACATCGCCCCAAAAACCCCGTTGCCGAGCACTTCGCGCTGGAAACCTTCAATCCAGGGGTGCTGACGCATCCGCTCGGTGCCCTGGCCGACCCGCCGTGTGGATCGCACGGTGGCGCGGGGCGTGCCGGGGAACCAGAAGAACTCGTGGTGGTCGATCCGGGCGGCGTCCTCGATGAAGGAGGCGGCGGTTGCGTCGATGTCTTCGGTGCTTTCGACGAGGTGCAGACGGTAGGCACTCACGCACTGCAGGGTGACCTCGAGGATGACCCCGATCGCGCCGAGCCCGAGCCGCGCCGCCTCGAACAGGTCGCGTTCACGCTCAGCGGAGGCGTCAACAACAGAACCGTCGGACAGGGCGATCCGGATCCCCCGCACCGTGCCCGCAAAACCGGTGAACTCGGCGCCGGTGCCGTGGGTGCCGGTCTGGATCGCGCCCGCGATGGACTGCCGGTCGATATCACCCATGACGGCAAGCGCGAGACCGTAGGGGCGCAGCAGGTCTGCGATCTGCCAGAGTCGGGTGCCGCCGCGCAGGGTCACGAGCCCGGACTGCGGATCGGCGGATACCAGCCCCTGATACCCGTCGAGGGTCATGAGCAGATCATTGGTTGCCACGAGCGGACTGAAGGAGTGACCCCCACCGACCACGCGCAGGGTTGCCAGTTCGCTGCGTGCGCGGGCGATAACCGCCAGGATCTCCTGCTCGCTGCTCGGCGCGAAAATCTTTCGCGGGGTGAAGCGGGCTGAGCCGCTCCAGTTTCGGCAGCGAATGGCGGTGCTGCTCATGGGGTTCGCTCCTTTCGCGCTTCGCGTTCCCGGCTGAAGAATGCGTTGCGCTCCTATGCTGCGGGATCCGACGGGGGTCCGATGGACGGCGCGGACGACGCTGCTCGACGGGGGCTGCGCCAACGGATCCTTACAGGAACATTTTGCCCTCGCCCCGATAGGTCGGGGCGGAAGCGATGATCTCCTCGCCGCGCAGCAGATGGTAGTGCTGCGCATGCTCGGCAGGTTCTCCCGATTTGGCATGCCGCATCCACACGGTATCCCCGACCCGCAGACGATCAGCCGCCGCGCCGAGCACGGGGGTTTGCACTTCCCCAGCCGCTTCCTGCGGCGCGTAGCGCAGACCCCGCGGATGCCAGAGCACGGGCAGACGGTCAGCGGCGGGCGGGCCGGAGGCAATCCAGCCGCCGCCCAGTACGGTCGCGACGGCCGGGGCCGGGCGCCGCACCACGCTGAAGCCGAGAAGAAGCGCTGCTTGGGGGCAGAAAGCCCGGTAGTGGTCGAAAATCCCGGGGCCGATCAGGCCAGAGCCCGCCGCCACTTCACTCACGCATTCTTCGGCGCGGGAGGTTTCGATGGAGCCGGTGCCGCCGGCATTAACCAGTTCGAGGTCGCAGATCTGCGAGAGGACGTGCACCGTGGCCTGGCGGCGGCGCGCAATCTCTGCGCCGGAGAGGCGTTTCATGGTGCGCACCGCCATGCCGTAGGGGGTGCGGGCGGCATCACCCACACCGGCGATCTGACCTTCATAGGCCATCAGGCCGACCACGCGAAGGCCCCGTCGGCCCTCAATCTCGCGGGCGAGGGCGAGCACCTGGGAGGGGGTGCGCATCGGCGAGCGCAGCGCCCCGAAGCGGATCCGCGGGGCGGGGGCGTAGGCGGCATCGAGTTCCAGGCAGAGTCGCAGCGGTTCGGCATCGCTCAGCAGGCCCTGGCAGGCGTCCTCGATGAAGTCCAGATGCGCGGGCTCATCGACCATGACGGCGATTTCTCGCCGGGCCGCGTCATTGCTCGCGAGTTCACGCCAGGCGTCACGGTCAGCGCTCGGGTAGGCGACGAGCACATCGGTGATGCCGTGCCGAACGAGCCAGAGGGCCTCGGGAAGCGTGTACGCGAGCACGCCCTGGAAACCCGGACGCTTCAGGGTGCGTTCGATCAGGTCACGCACGCGCAGGGATTTGGAAGCGACCCGGATCGGAGTGCCGGCGGCGCGGCGCACGAGCGCATCGGCATTGGCCTCGAAGGCGTCGAGGTCAAGCACGGCAATGGGGCGCTCGTGCAAGCCTGCGCGTTCGAGGGCGACCTCTATCCGCTCGATGCGGGCGGAGTCATCCACCGCTCGGCGTGAAGGCCGAGGCGGGATGGGGGCGGGGGTAGTGGCAGAAGGTTCGACGGGGGTCATCTCAGGCGCGGCGGCGGGCGAGAACGTCGTCCAGGTGAATATCGGCCGCGGGGGCGATCTCCTCCATCTGCGCTTCCACCTCTTCAATGTCTTCGCGCTCGAGGGGCACCGGGCCGCCCACCACATGGGCACGGTGCTGGGCGTGACGGGTGGCGAGGTCATCCACCTCTCCACGCAGGGCATAGGTGGGCAGCGGCACGGGGCGCGGCATCCATTCGCCGGGGCGCATGACCTGCTCGGCGGCACGCTGTTCCTGCGCGGCGAGGCTCCGCGGGGTCTCGTCGATGGCGGGTGCTTCGAGCTCCGCAGGCGGAGCGTCCTGAGGGTGGCGGGCCTGCTGCACGGCGGCGCGTTCGCGTCGCCCCTCGAGGGCAGCGGCCTGGCGTGCCTCGCGGGCAGCGCGGGCGCGGCGGTTGCGACGCTGGATTTCTGCGCGACGCAGGCCCAGCAAGTACAGGCCGAGGAGCCCGGCGGGGATCGCGAGGGTCCACCACGGGAGGATGGCGAAAGCGGCCAGACCTGCGACGGCGAGCACGCTCAGGGTGAGCAGTGCGAGGACGGCGATCAGCAGGGTGCGGGGTTTGCGCTGTTCGGTCAGGGGTTCGATGCGGGTGCCGGGGGCATCGTCGAAGCGGGGGCGGCGCGTCGGATCGGCGGGGCGCAGGAGGAGTCGGTCGTCGGTCATATGCGGTGTCTCCTCGGGGGATGGTCGACGGGCCCGGACCACATCGGAGAGGTCACGAGCGGATGCGGAGACGTCAGCGCTCTCGATTTCGCGTGCGCGGCCCAGGACCTCGCGGCGCGCGGCCGTGCGCGGCAGGGCATAGGCCAGCCACAGCACGATCAGGAGGGCGAAGAGGACCGCCCCGAGGTTGAAGTTCTCCACCCCGCCAATGTAATGACACCGTTGTGATTTCACTGGTCACCGGGTGGGCGTGTCGGGAACCTTTCGTCATGTGGCGCTCTGCGGAACAGAGGCGGCTGCGCCGTCGTCAGGGATTCGCTTGCGCAAGATGGTGACGAGCGGAGGCAAGGCTCAGGAGCCGTGCGGGATGTCGTCCTGAAGCGTGCGGGTCTCCTCCACTGTCCGGGCGAAAACCAAGTGATCGCGCCAGGCGCCGTCCACGTGCACGGCCCGTTCACGCAGCCCCTCACAGCGCAGACCCGCCTTACGCACCACGGCGAGACTCGCCTCGTTTTCCGGGCGTACCGTGAGTTCAATGCGATGCATGCCCATCTCGTCGAACAGGTGCTGTTCCAGGAGGGCGAGGGCGCGGGTGGCGATGCCCTGGCCGCAATGCTGTTCATCGACCCAGTACCCGATGGTTGCGGTGCGCAGGGAGCCGTAGAGGATCGGTCCAGCCATGATCTGTCCGACGGTATTGCCCTCGTGCACGATCAGCAGGTGCAGGGTGAGACCGGTTTTTCCCTGCCGCTCAGCCCAACGGCGCAGCGCTCGAAAGGTGGGGCGAGCACCAGGCCGTTCCGGGTCGGTCGCATCCCAGGGGCGCAGATGGTGCTCGTTACGTCGCCGCATCTGTTCCACGGCACGACGGTCCCCGCGCTGCAGGGAGCGCAGTTCGAGGTTCCCCTCGCGTAGGGAGAGCGGCCAGGTGTGCATCGGCTCATCGTAGAACCACCGCGGCAGCTCACAAGCACACCGACACAGCGGCACCGCAGCGACAGCGCAAAACCCCCACGGTGATGCGTCTCGCGTGACACCCTGGATGCATGCAGGAGCATGAGATGTCCGCCAAAGAGCGCACCCCTGTGTCGGAGGAGCAAGACTCCCCCGATCTGGTCGCGCAGAAGAAAGCGGTCCGACGAGAGCTGCGCGCGGCACGTCGGGCCCGATACGGCGGTGAGCAGGGGCCTGGTTTGCGGGCTGAGGAAGCCCAGCGCCTCGTGCAGCATGCGCAGCCACTCATCGAGCAGGTCCGCGCGCTGGCCGCTGACCGAGGGGGCAGTAACGGCGTGTACGTCACCCTCTATGCGCCGATACCGCTGGAAGCGGATGTTCTCCCCCTGGCTCAGGAGCTCGTGACCGCCGGCGCCTCCCTGCTCATGCCGGTCTTTTCCGGGGCAGACACTCTGGAGTGGGCGCTCTGGGATGGCCGCGCGGCGCTCGAGACTTCGCAGGGGCGCGGCTTCGGTGCCGAACCCGAGGGGAAGCGGCTCGGAGATGATGCGCTCGCGCGGGCTGACCTGGTTTTCGCCCCTGCGCTGGCGGTGGACCTCTCCGGCACGCGGATCGGGCATGGTGGCGGGTACTACGACCGGGCACTTCTGCACTGCCCTGCCACCACCCCCGTCGTCACCATCGTGCATCCCACGGAGGTGCTTCCCGCCGGCACTCTCCCCAGCGGGCCCCATGACGTGCCCGTCGATCGGGTGCTCACCGCGAACGGCCTGCAGGTACTCCACGAGGGCGAGGAGTGCTCGACCTGACCTCCGGCGTGCTAGCTGATCCCCGACGGCTGCTCGCATGGCGCCTTCACTGATATTGACTGCGAGTCGCTGCGATTGGCTGTGATTCCTACCCCGGCCGCGGACGGGGTGTCCGTTGCCGCCGCACAGCCGCATTAGAATCATCCGCGGTCAGCGGGCTCGACGGAGAACTGCCCCGTCGAGCCCATACCCTCACGTCCCCTCCGGAGGTTTCCGTGCCCACCTACGCCTATGCGTGCAAAGACTGCTCGCACCGCTTCGAGAAGTACCAGAGCTTCTCGGAGGATTCGCTGACGGACTGCCCTGACTGCGGCAAACCGTCGCTGCGCAAGGTGTTCGACACCGTGGGCATCACCTTCAAGGGCTCCGGTTTCTACTCGACGGATTCGCGCTCCGGCTCCTCCAGCAGCACGAGTTCCTCCAGCAGCACCAGCGGATCCTCGTCGTCGAGCACGTCCTCTAGCAGCTCCAGCTCGACCAGCAGCAACTCCTCGGGCACCTCCGGGAGCTGACGAGACCTCTCCGGGGTCGAGGGGACCTGCGCGACAGACCGTCGCGCATCGGCCGGTTCCGTGCCATTTCTCGGGCCGACGGATCCGCAAGGCCACGGTCACTGCGGCGCCCCTATCCCGGCGGCTCCTCCCCATTCGCGCTTATACACAGGCCACCGCGGGAGTGCGCACCGGCGTTCTAGCGTGCCGGGTATGACCTCACGCCTGGCCCCTCACCTTCCCGCGATTCGCCGTGCGCTGCGGCGACGGCGTCGCACCCTCGCCCTGCTTGCGGCAGCCATGCTCGCCGCAATCGTGCTTCCCGCCGCGCTGACGCCCTCTACGCCACGCACCACCGTGGTGCTGGCTGCCGCAGACATTCCCGCGGGAACGCTTCTCGAGGAGGAACACCTCCGGGAAGTAGAGGCCGATGCGGCCCTCACCCCGCACGGCGCTACCCGTGCCGCAGAGTTGCATGGAAGGCGCACCAGTCGACATATCCCGGCCGGCAGCGTCGTGCAGAAGTGGGCTGTCGATCCACCCACGCAGAGCGCCCCGTCCGGAAGCGCCACCGTCGCGCTCCCCCTCCCCGCAGCTCTCGCCAGCCGAGTGAGTGCCGGATCTCAGCTGCTCTTAGCGCGGCCCGATCCGCGTGATGGCAGCCTGATCACGGTGCGCGCACTGGTCATCGAGGCACCAGCCACTCCCCCGGCTAGTCTCACCCCAGGGCACAGCCCCGATACTCATCCACCGGCCGTCGCGCTCGTGGCCGTGGCTGAACACGACGCCGGAGAGATCACTCACGCGATTGATTCCAACCTCGTCAGCGTTTCTGTGTTGAACTAGTGCGGGCTCAACACCTGTCCGTTTGGACACGAGCCCCAGCCACTACTTCGACCGGAGGAACGTTCCATGAAGGGCTTCAAGGACTTCATCATGCGAGGCAATGTCATCGACCTCGCTGTCGGTGTCGTCATCGGCGGTGCCTTCACCGCCCTGATCAACGCATTCGTCGAGAACCTGATCCAGCCCGTGATCAACGTGTTCGGCGGTGGCAACGTGAACGGCCTCGCCTTCACCATCACCAATGAGGCCACCCTGGTGAACATCGGGGCCATCCTCTCCGCGATCATCTCCTTCCTGATCACCGCGGCTGTCGTGTACTTCGTCTTCGTGATGCCGATCGCCCAGGCCCGCGCCATGGCCCGCAAGCGTCGCGGCCTGCCCGCCGAGGAAGAGAACCCGGTGCCCGAGGATGTCGCCCTCCTCACCGAGATCCGCGACCTGCTCTCCGCTCAGCGCGGCGGCACCACCCAGCAGCCTCCGCAGGGGCCGATTGTCTGATGCGCTCGCGGGTGAACCCCGCATCGGATCGCCGCGTCCCCACGCTGTGATCCCGCCGCGACTGCGCGGCACCCACTCCATGCACGGGGCGCGACCCTCTGGGTCTCGCTCCGTCGTTCATGCTGTGGAGCTGCGGTGAGCCACAGCACCGGGGCGTACCGCCGAGCAGCGGACGATGCGGGGAACCAGGCCCGCATCCGATACCGTCGAACCCGTGCCCGCCCCCACCCGCCAGAACACCGCTGCCGATGCGGCTGCGTCTGCTGCTCCTGACACGGCTGCGGCGCACCGTGCGACGGCCCCGACAGGGAGCACGGCACGTCCCCCTGCGCATCCCCCTGCCCTCCCTGACGATGCAGTTGACGCCGTCATCGCCTGGTACGCCGAGAATGCCCGCGATCTGCCCTGGCGCGATCCCGACCGAACTGCCTGGGGGGTGCTCGTCTCCGAGGTGATGCTGCAGCAGACGCCCGTGGCGCGTGTTCTCCCCCGCTGGCAAGAGTGGATGCGGCGCTGGCCTGGGCCCGCCGACCTAGCCGAAGCGCCCACCGCTGAGGTGCTGCGAGCCTGGGACCGCCTGGGGTATCCGCGCCGTGCGCTCCGCCTCCAGGAGTGTGCCCGGGTGATCCGTGATCGGCACGCCGGCACCGTTCCGCACGGGCAGGATGCGCTTCTCGCCCTGCCCGGCATCGGCGCCTACACGGCTGCAGCCGTGACCGCCTTTGCGCATGGTGAGCACGCGGTCGTCGTCGATACGAATATCCGACGGGTCCTCGCCCGCGCTGTGCAGGGCCGGGCTCTGCCGGCTCCCTCCCTCACCGCTGCGGAGCAGCGCCTAGCCGCCGCCACGGTTCCGGCTGAGCAGGACCATTCCGTGGCCTGGAATCAGGCGGTGATGGAACTGGGTGCGCTCATCTGCACTGCGCGCACGGCCCACTGCGAGCAGTGCCCGCTGAGTGCCGGGCATTGCCGCTGGCTGGCAGCGGGGAAACCCTCTGCGCCTGCCGGGGCCCGACGGGTTCAGGCCTTCGAGGGCACGGATAGGCAGATGCGCGGTCAGATCATGGCGCTGCTGCGTGAGCACGGGCAGGCCGGGATGGAACAGATGCTTGCCCTGGACCCGCAGGATCCGCAGCGGGTACGGCGCTGCGCTGCATCCTTGTGTGCCGATTCCCTTGCGGTGCAGTGCGCCGACGGGGGTCTGCGCCTTCCGTAAGGGGGCTGTCCCTGCGGCTGAGTATTCGCCTACTCGTGTGGGCTTCGCTTCGATGCTGCACCGGTATCTCCCGGCGGCTGTGTGCTCGCCGGCCGGGCTATTCGCCTCGCGCGTGGCAGCCTGCGCTTTGCACAGCACATGCGTGCCGGCCGACGCGTCACTCCTCCTGCGCGGCCGTCTCGAAGATCATGCGAGTGTTACCGAGCGTATTGGGCTTCACGCGGGCGAGATCCAGGAACTCCGCCACGCCCTCATCCGGTGACCGCAGCAGCTGAGAGAAGACCTCAGCATCGACGGCTTCCTCCTGCATTTCGCGAAAGCCGTGCCGGGCGAAGAAGTCCACCTCGAAGGTCAGGCAAAACACGCGGCTGAGGCCCAGCTGCGCGGCGCGTCCAAGCAACGCCACCAGTATCCGATGCCCCACGCCCTGCCCCCGCACGGAGTCGGCCACCGCGAGGGTGCGCACCTCGGCGAGGTCTTCCCACATCACGTGCAGGGCTCCGCAGCCAACGACAACATCGTCCTCATCCACCGCTACTAGGAACTCCTGGATCGCCTCGTAGTAGGCCACGAGGTCTTTGCCCAGGAGGATCTGGCCGTTGGCGAGGGGCTGCACGAGAGCGTCGATGGCGCGCACATCAGCGGGCCGTGCCGCCCGGATACGGATACTCATCGGGTGGCCACCTCCTCCGGTTCCACAGCGTCGGGGTCATCATCACCAGCGATCCGCACGGAACCGGCCCCGGTGATTCCCTGTTCCCGGCGGGCGGCACGCAGGCGTTCCTTGGCGGCGCGTTCACGTTCACGCTGTTCATGGCGACGATCCAGCACCGTATTAAGCCAGTTGACGAAGCGTTCGACCAGCAGTGCGGTGACCACCGCGATCACCAGTGCCACGGTGATGGCCAGCAGGTGGTTGCCCTGGAACCAGCTTCCAGCCACCGCCCCGATAAAACAGGAGTACACCGCCCAGGTGAAGGTTGACAGTAGCGAACGGGGCCAGAACTGGCTGTACGGGTAGCGCACCGCACCGGCCACCAGGTTCACGGCGGTGCGGCCGAAGGGAATGTAGCGGGCGGTCATGAGGAACAGCAGGGCGCGCCGGCTCAGGCCACGGTCGGCGGCCTGCACGGCCCGATAGCCCTTGCCGTCGCGCAGGAAACGGAAACGCTGCCAGCCGATCCGTCGGCCGATCAGGTATCCGGTGCTGTCCCCTGCGAAGGCACCGCCCCAGGCGGCCAGTGCCAGCAGGATCAGGCTGGGTCTGCCCGACGACGCCCACAGCGAAGACAGAGTCACAATGATGGACTCGCTGGGCGCCGTCGGGAAGAAACCGTCCATCCAGGCGCCGACGAACAGCACGAGGTGGACCCACCACGCATCAGCGATGGTGAGGACCCAGTCCTCGATCACGTGCACGTGGCGACGCCTCGGTCAGTTCTCGTCGGCAGGGATGTCCGTGGCAGGCGGCTCAGCCGGTGCGGAGGCATCCGGATGAGTGATCTCCTCGGCACGGGCCTCGGTGATCGCCGCCAGATCCACCTCCTGCGAGATGGGCTCCACCTCGCTAGAGTCAGCTGCACGGCGGCCGAAGCGCAGTTCGCCGAGGATGCCTTCACCCTCCGCGCTCACCACAATGGTGTCGCCGGCATGCACCTGCCCGAAGAGGATCTTCTCGGAGAGGACGTCTTCGATGTCGCGCTGGATGGTGCGGCGCAGCGGGCGGGCACCGAGGACCGGATCGTAGCCCTTCTCCGCCAGAACCTTCTTGGCCTCGTCGGTCAGTTCGATGCGCATGTCCTTCTCGGCCAAGCGACTGCCGAGGCGGGCGATCATCAAATCCACGATGCGCACGATCTCGTCCTGCGTGAGCTGCGGGAACACCACCACATCGTCCACACGGTTGAGGAACTCGGGGCGGAAGTGCTGCTTGAGTTCCTCGTGAACCTTGGACTTCATCCGCTCGTAGTCGGTGGCGAGTTCACCGCCGGCCTGGAAGCCCATGGAGACACCCTTGGCGATATCGCGGGTGCCGAGGTTCGTGGTCATGATGATGACCGTGTTCTTGAAGTCCACGGTGCGGCCCTGGGAGTCGGTCAGGCGCCCGTCCTCCAGGATCTGCAGCAGCGAGTTGAAGATGTCCACATGGGCCTTCTCCACCTCGTCGAAGAGAACCACAGAGAAGGGCTTGCGGCGCACCTTCTCGGTGAGCTGGCCGCCTTCGTCGTAGCCGACGTATCCGGGCGGGGAGCCGAAGAGGCGCGAAGCGGTGTGCTTCTCCCCGAACTCGGACATGTCCATCTGGATCAAGGCGTCTTCATCGCCGAAAAGGAACTCGGCAAGCGCCTTGGCCAGCTCCGTCTTACCCACACCGGTGGGACCGGCGAAGATGAAGGAACCACCGGGGCGCTTGGGGTCTTTCAGACCGGCGCGGGTACGGCGGATCGCCTGGGAGAGTGCCTTGATGGCCTCGTCCTGGCCAATCACACGCTTGTGGAGTTCATCCTCCATGTGCAGCAGACGCGAGGACTCTTCCTCGGTGAGCTTCACGATCGGGATGCCGGTCGCGGCGGCGAGAACCTCGGCGATGACCTCTTCATTCACGGTCGAGATGACATCGGAGTCACCCTCCCGCCAAGCCTTTTCCTTCTCGTCGCGTTCCTTCTTGAGAGTCTGCTCCTGGTCACGCAGGGAAGCGGCGAGCTCGAAGTCCTGCCCGTCGATCGCCTCTTCCTTCTTCTTGCGTGCCTCTTCGATCCGGGCGTCGTATTCCTTCAGCTCCGGCGGCGCGGTCAGACGACGGATACGCAGGCGCGCACCGGCTTCGTCGATCAGGTCGATGGCCTTATCCGGCAGGAAACGATCGTTGACGTAACGGTCGGCCAGGTTTGCGGCAGCCACCAGGGCGTCATCGGTGATGGTCACCTTGTGGTGCGCCTCGTAGCGGTCGCGCAGACCCTTCAGGATTTCGATGGTGTGCGCGATGGTCGGCTCATTGACCTGGATCGGCTGGAAACGACGCTCCAGCGCGGCATCCTTCTCAATGTTCTTGCGGTACTCCTCCAGGGTGGTCGCACCGATGGTCTGCAGTTCACCGCGGGCGAGCATCGGCTTGAGGATGGAGGCGGCGTCAATCGCGCCTTCAGCGGCACCGGCACCGACGAGGGTGTAGATCTCGTAGATCAACAGAAAGATATAACCGCGAGTACGGATCTCCTTGAGCACCTTCTTGAGGCGTTCCTCGAAGTCACCGCGGTAGCGCGAGCCAGCCACGAGGGACCCGAGGTCCAGGGTGTACAGCTGCTTGTCCTTGAGGGTTTCGGGAACGTCATTGGCGACGATCGACTGGGCGAGCCCTTCTACCACGGCGCTCTTACCCACGCCGGGTTCGCCGATCAGCACCGGGTTGTTCTTGGTGCGGCGCGAGAGCACCTGCATCACACGCTCGGCCTCATGCTCGCGTCCGATCACCGGGTCGAGTTTGCCTTCACGTGCAGCCTGGGTGAGGTTGCGGCCGAACTGGTCCAGCACGAGGGAACCGGCGGGCTGGCCTTCGGCGGGGCCGCCAGCGGTGGCGGGTTCCTTGCCCTGGTAGCCGGAGAGGCGCTCGATGACTTCCTGGCGCACCTCGGCCGGTTCCACCTTCAGGCGGGAGAGTACCTTGACGGCGGTGCCTTCGCCTTCGCGCAGCAGGCCCAGCAGGATGTGCTCAGTGCCGATGTAGTTGTGGCCGAGCTGGAGGGCCTCACGCAGGCTCAGTTCAAGCACCTTCTTGGCGCGCGGGGTGAAGGGGATGTGGCCCGAGGGGGCCTGGCTGCCTTCCCCAATGATCTCGCGGACCTGGTCGCGAACCCCGTCGAGGCTAACGCCGAGGGATTCGAGGGCTTTGGCGCCCACGCCCTCTGCCTCGTGAATCAGACCGAGCAGGATGTGCTCAGTTCCGATGTAGTTGTGGTTCAGCATCCGGGCCTCGTCTTGAGCCAGGACGATGACGCGACGGGCGCGATCGGTGAAGCGCTCGAACATGTTCCTCCCCATCCGGTGGTGGTGATGGATCGAGGGTACGCGGTGGGCCTGACGATCAGCGCCCATGTTCGCCGCTGGCGTGACGCGGATGCACGTACAGGGCCTCCAGAACCGGCTCGACACCCTCGCACTCCACCCGCGCCCCGGCGAGGGCCTGCAGCGGGATCGGCGGATCGAGGCGATGCAAACGTCGGACCCCCACGGTGTGCCCGGTAGCGAGCACCGTCCCGTCGGCCCCCACCACCCGATGCGAACACACCCGCTGGCCCGCGGAAATGTCCTCCCGGATCTCCAGGTAGTCGATCAGGGGCGGTTCCTGTCGCGCCTGAGCACGTTCCTGCTCACCCTGCGGCTGCAGACCTCGGATTTCCCAGGTTCCGGGGCCGACGGGTTCGACGGGAATCTCCAGGGGGTTTCCGAAGCGCTGATCAAGCGCTGCACGCAGTTCACGGCAGCGCTGCGCATCGGCCAGGTCGATCCGCCCGTGCCGGTCTGGCGGAATATTCAGCAGAAGATTCGCCCCGAGGCCAATGGACCGCTCATAGATCGTCAGCAGGTGGTCGAGGGATTTGGGTTCCTCATGCTCCTTCCAGAACCATCCCGGGCGGATCGAGACATCGCATTCGGGTGGGAGGAAACGCGGCTCATCATGCGTGATGACGTCCTCGTCATAGTTATTGAGGTCGGCAGAGTCCGTGACATACAGGCACGGATCGGCGGCGAGACCGTCTTCATTCCCCACCCAGCGGATGGTCGCCGGCCCCATATTGAAGACCATGGCCTGCGGTTGATGCCGGGCGATGATCGCGCCGATCCGCTCCCAGTCGTAGGTGCGCCCGGCGGAGCCGGCACCGTCGAACCAGAGTTCCGTGATCGGCCCGTAGCCGGTGCACAGCTCCTCCAGCTGCGTGCAGTAGAAGTCGTCGTAGGCGGCGGGATCCCCATAGCAGGACGCATTGCGATCCCAGGGCGAGAGGTACAGGCCAAATCCCACGCCGTAGCGGGCGCAGGCCTCGGACACCTCCCGGACCACATCCGCCTGGCCGCCACGGCAGGGCGAGGAGGCCACGCTGTAGCGGGTGGTGGCGGTGGGCCAGAGGCAGAAACCATCGTGGTGTTTGGCCGTGAGCACGATGTAGGCGGCGCCGAGATCATGCGCCGTGCGCACCCATTCCTCGGCATCGAGATCATCGGGATCAAAAGCGCTCGCGGGAACGCTCCCGTCGCTCCACTCCTCGCCGGTGAAGGTGTTCACGCCCACGTGGAAGAAAACGCCGAAGCCGCTGCGCATCCACTGCAGTTGCTCCGCGGTGGGGTGCAGCAGCGGGAACCCACCCGGGGTTGCGGCACCCGCGGTAGCCGTCGGAGCCGTGGGATCAGACGCAGCTTCAGAGACCGCAGGAGGAATCGACATAGGAGCATTGTGCGTACCTGAACCCCGGTATGCAGAGGGACCTCAGCCGCGCCCCACTGCCCTGCAACACCGCCGCGTACTCGGTCGCGCGCGAAGCGGGCTAGTCTGGTGGGGATGCGACGGCGCCCCGCGCCGCCGCCTGTGCCCCCTCTCGGCGAGCGCGCGCCCCATCGCACCTCGTCGAACACTGAGATCTCGGAACGGGAGAGCAATGGCCGACCTCATGGACGTCACGCGCACCGATGCAGTGCTGATTGGCGGCGGTATCGCCAGCGCCACGCTGGCTGCGCTACTCAGTGAGCTGGAGCCAAGCTGGCGCGTTCACGTGGTCGAGAAGTTGGATGCGGTGGGCATGGAGTCCTCCGACGGGTGGAACAACGCCGGCACCGGCCACTCCGCCCTGTGTGAGCTGAACTACACCCCGCAGGATGTGGACGGCTCAATCGACCCCGCCAAGGCGATCCGGATCAATGAGCAGTTCCAGGTGTCCCGTCAGTTCTGGGCGCACCTCGTGGAGAACGACCGCATTAGCGATCCGGCAGACTTCATTCACTCTGTTCCGCATATGAGCTTCGTGCAGGGGATCGAGAACACCGATTTCCTGCGCCGCCGCCATGAGGCGCTCGTGAAGAACCCCCTGTTTGATCGCATGGAGTTCACCACCGATCATGAGCAGCTCGCCCAGTGGGCTCCGCTGGTCAGTGAGGGCCGACCGGTCACCCAGAGCATTGCCGCGACCCGCTCCCCTGATGGGACCGACGTGGACTTCGGTGCCCTGACCGACAAGCTCTTCGCCTACGCCGGGCGCGTGGGAACCACCATCAGCTGCGGCTGGGAGGTTGTGGATCTGCGTCGTCTCGGCTCCGACTGGGGCGTGATGGCGCGCAATAGCGCTGGTGAGGTGCGGGTCTGGCGCGCGCCTTTCGTCTTCGTCGGCGCTGGCGGGAATGCCCTGCCGCTGCTGCAGAAAGCCGGGATCGACGAGATCAAGGGCTTTGGCGGTTTCCCGATTTCCGGACAGTGGCTGCGCTGCACCAATCCCGAGGTGATCGCCCGTCACGATGCCAAGGTGTACGGCAAGGCCGCTGTTGGCGCCCCGCCGATGAGCGTGCCGCATCTGGACACCCGCTATGTGGATGGGCAGCGCGCCCTCATGTTCGGCCCCTACGCGGGCTGGTCCCCCAAGTTCCTCAAGAGCGGGCGCTGGAGCGATCTGCTCACCTCGGTGCGCACCGATAACGTTGCGCAGATGCTCGCGGTGGCCCCGCCGAACCTGGATCTCATGACCTACCTGGTCACCGAGCTCGCGGCGACCCGCTCGAAGCGTTTCGCCTCCCTGCTCGAATACATGCCCGACGCTCGTGAAGAAGACTGGGAGCAGGTCACCGCCGGACAGCGTGTGCAGGTGATCGCCCCGGATGCGAAGAAGGTGGGCGTTCTCCAGTTCGGCACGCAGCTGGTGACCGCTGCCGATGGCAGCATCGGCGGTATGCTCGGCGCTTCCCCCGGCGCGTCCACTGCGACGACGATCATGTTGGAGATGCTCACCCGCATGTTCCCGCAGGCCCGGGAGCGGTGGGAGCCGACGATCCGGCAGATGGTCCCGAGCTGGGGCCGATCCCTGTCGGAAGATGCGAAGGCGGCGCACGAGTCTCTCGAACGCACCGCCGATGCCCTGGGGCTCACCCACAGCGAGTGAGCCCGCCCGGCGTCCCGCTCGCCCCGGAGGCGCCACGATGCAACACACCGGGTCCGCCCCAGACCCGACGACGAACACGGAGGCTTGCGCATGCGCATCTCCCTGATGACCACCTGCCTGGTGGACGTCATGGCTCCGGACGTGGCTCGCTCCACGGTGATCCTGCTGGAACGCCTGGGCCACGAGGTGGTTTTTGATCCGCGGCAAACCTGCTGCGGGCAGATGCACACCAACACCGGTTATTTCTCCGAGGCCGCACCCGTGGTGCGTAGCTTCGTCGACACCTTTGAACCCCAGCTCGAAGAGGTTGACGCGATCGTCATGCCCTCGGGTTCCTGCGCGGGTTGTGTGCGTGACCAGCACCGTCTGGTCGCGCGTCATGAGGGTGATGAGGAACTTGAAGAGCGCGCCGCCCGGGTGGCCGCTAAAACCTATGAACTCTCCGAACTCCTGGTGGATGTTCTGAAGGTGACCGATGTGGGCGCCTACTTCCCGCATAAGGTCACCTACCACCCCACCTGCCATTCGATGCGGCTGCTGAAAGTGGGGCCGCGCCCGCTGCGTCTGCTGCGCGCCGTCGAAGGCATCGAAGTGGTGAACCTGCCCGATTCCGATACCTGCTGCGGTTTCGGTGGCACCTTCTCGGTCAAGAACTCCGATACCTCCAATGCGATGGTCACGGATAAGGCCGCCAATGTGGTCAAGTCCGGCGCGGACTATGTGGTGGCCGGAGACGCCTCCTGCCTGATGAATATCGGTGGGAAGCTGCGCCGTACCGGTGCGGCTCCGCTGCCGATCCATTTGGCGCAGATCCTCGCCTCCACGAAGGAGAAACCCTTCGTTCCCTCCGAGACGATCCTGGGGAGGGCATGATGGCCACCGTCCATTTGGGAATCCCCACGGTGCGTCCGCAGCACGCCTCCCCCGGCACCTCCCGTCTGCGCGGGCAGCGCACCTTCCCGGCGGCTGCGCGCGATGCCCTGCAGGATGATGTTCTGCGCGGGAATCTGCGCCACGCCACCGACACCATTCAGGCCAAGCGCTCGGCCGCGATCCGTGAACTGCGGGACTGGCAGAAACTGCGCGATGCCGGAAGCCGCATCAAGCGATACACCACCGATCATCTGCCTGAGCTGCTCGAACAGTTAGAGCAGAAGGTGCAGGCTGCCGGTGGCGTGGTGCACTGGGCGCGCGATGCCGAGGAGGCCGGGGATATCGTCACCCGGCTGGCCCTGGAGCGCGGCGCCGAGGAAGTGCTCAAGGTCAAGTCGATGGCAACCCAGGAGATCGGCCTGAACGAGACCCTGGCCCGCGCCGGGGTGCGGGCGGTCGAAAGCGATCTGGCCGAGCTGATCGTGCAACTGGCCGGGGACACGCCGAGCCACATTCTGGTGCCGGCGATTCACCGTAACCGCCAGCAGATCCGCGAGATTTTCCTGCGCTCCATGCCGGATCTCGACCCGTCGATCACGGAGGATCCCGAGCAACTGGCGGGGGCGGCGCGACGGTATCTCCGCGAGAAGTTCCTGGATCTGCCGGGAAAGGTGGCCGTCAGCGGCGGCAACTTCATGATCGCGGAGACCGGCACCCTGGTGATCGTCGAATCTGAGGGCAACGGGCGCATGTGCCTGACCCTTCCGCGAACCCTCATCTCCGTGGTGGGGATCGAGAAGGTGCTGCCCACCTTCGCGGACCTCGAGGTGTTCCTGCAGCTGTTGCCGCGTTCTTCAACCGGTGAGCGGATGAACCCGTACACCACTCTGTTTACCGGGGTGCATGAGGGCGATGGCCCCGAGGAGTTCCACCTGGTGCTGCTGGATAACGGTCGCACTGCCGTGCTCGAGGATCCGGTGGGGCGCGAGGCCCTGCACTGCATCCGCTGCTCGGCCTGTTTGAACGTGTGCCCTGTGTATGCGCGAGCCGGTGGGCATTCCTACGGTTCCACCTATCCGGGGCCGATCGGGGCGATCCTCTCCCCGCAGATGGCGGGGATGCACGGCCCGGATGACCCGAGCGCTACCCTCCCCTATGCCTCCAGTCTGTGCGGTGCCTGCTTCGATGCCTGCCCCGTCAAAATTGATATTCCGCAGATCCTCGTGCATCTGCGCTCCACGGAGGTCGATCAGCGTCGCGGTCAGCGCGGCCACTTCCACGGCACCTGGGATGTGGCGATGCAGGCGGCGAGCCGTCTCATGAGCAGCCCGCGCGCCTACGATCTGGCGGTGCGTTCGGCCGGTCCGGCTGCGAAACTCCTGCCGGGCGCGAATATCGGCAAGCTCCCCGGGATACTTCCGGTGATTCCCGGGTGGACGGATCATCGGGATCTGCCGCGCCCGCAGCAGTCCTTCCGTTCCTGGTGGGCGCAGCGTGAGAAGGCCGGGGAGGGTCCCTCGGCACCAACGTCGAGCGAATCCGACTCCGCTGAGAACGCGGCAGCGGAGTCCTCCCCCGGGAAGGAGCAGCGATGAGCCCGCAGGATTCTCGGCCTGAACGTCGGGGTGGATTGAGCGCGAAAGAGGAAATCCTCGCGCGTCTGCGCACTGCCCTTGCCGCTCCCGGGCAGGCTGCGCCAATGGACGCCTCGGAGGTGCCGCGCGCCTATCAGCGGGCCGACGATAAGCAGGAAGTTTCCACCGATCCCGCCAAGATTCGGGATGTTCTCGTCAAGCGCCTTGAGGACTACACCGTTGCGGTGCACCGCACGTCCTCTGAAGAAGTCGGCACAGCCATCGCCGCCGCCCTAGAGGGCATGGACTCCGTGGTGGTTCCGCCGCAGCTTCCGCGCGCCTGGACCGAGGGGCTGTCCGCTCAGGTGCGGGTGGATGACGGGACGCTCAGCGCCCGGGATTTGGATAAGATCGATGCGGTGCTGACGGGTGCGCATACCGCCATCGCGCTCACCGGCACGATCGTGCTGCGCGCCGATGAGGTGGGGGGCCGACGGGCGCTCACCTTGGTTCCGGACCGGCACGTGGTTGTTCTGGACGCTACCCAGGTGGTGCTCGGGGTTCCGAAGGCGGTGGAGCGGATGCAGGAGGATCCGACGGCGGCCTGGACGATGATCTCGGGGCCAAGTGCCACGAGCGATATTGAACTGGAGCGGGTTGAGGGTGTGCACGGCCCCCGTCGGCTCCACGTCGTGCTCGTCGAACCCGAACCAGAACCCAAGCCGGAAGCCTCGGGAGACGAAACCCCGGGCGAGAAGCCGCAGGTTCGAAACCCACAGGCACGCGCAGCCCAAGCGCGCGCCGCTCAGGCCCGTACCGCGCAGGCACGAGGCGCGCAGGCACGAGACAGGCAGGCACGAGACGGGCAGGCGGCTCGGACCCAGACCCCCGCAGCACAGACCCCCGCAGCACAGACCCCCGCGGAGAAGACCAGGCGAGCAGAAGGGCCCCAGTGCTCATGACCCCCACCGCAGCATCAGCCGGCCACACACCCCCGAGCGGCGAGCACACCGCCGCCCCCCCACGCGGGGAACGCCTGCACCTTGCTGCCGGGCCCTACCGGGCCGAGGTCTCCACCGTCGGTGCGACGCTGGAGGCGCTGACGCTCGAGGGCAGGGACCTTCTGGTGCGCAGCCCCGAGGACGGGCCGATGATGCTGCACCGCGGAGCGATCATTGCGCCCTGGCCGAATCGAATCGGGGATGGCCGCTACACCTGGGATGGCCAGGAGATTCAGGCACCGATCACGGAGGTTGAGCGCGGCAATGCCCTACACGGGCTCGTCTCTTTCCTTCCCTTCACGGTGCATAGCCGCAGCGAGACCGAGCTCGTCTTGCGCACTGAGCTTTTCCCCGGCCCCGGTTATCCCTTCCATCTGCTGCTGAGCGTCCACTACCTGCTGGATGCTGCCGAGGGGCTCAGCACCACGGTGAGCACGCAGAACATTGGCGCCGAGGATGCCCCCTACGGGACCTGCCCACATCCGTATCTGGTGGCAGGCACCGAACCTCTGGACACCTGGACCCTGCAGGTGGAGGCCGGAACGGTGCTGGAGGTGAGCGAGGACCGTCTGCTTCCCACCGGAAGTGCAGCGATCACGCCGGGAAGCCCCCATGATTTTTCGCAGCCGCGCTGCCTGCAGGGAGTGGAACTCGACCACGCCTACACCGACCTGCAGCGGGACGCCGAGGGGATGGCAACCGTGCGGGTGCAGGCGCCCAGCGGAACGGGAGTGCAGATTCGTTTCGGCGAGGAATGCGGCTGGCTGCAGGTGCATACCTCGGACCGCCCCGAGCCCGAAAACCATCGTGCGGGCCTTGCCGTGGAGCCGATGACGTGCCCGCCGGATGCCTTCCGCAGCGGTATCGACGTGGTGCGTCTACAGCCGGGGGCCACGCATTCGGCCTCCTGGACGATCAGCGGCTGGTGAGCGTCGGCACGGCGCTGTCGCTCCGGCAAAGCGTCGGGAGATACGGCAAGACGCCCCGCTCAGGGGCTCCGGCCCGCCGAGGCACCCAGGGCACAGCACACCCCACAGATAGACGGTGGCCCGGGAACAGATTCTGTTCCCGGGCCACCGTGTGTCACCGGCCCTCAGAGTCGGGACGGACGACAAGTGATCAGTTGCCGACGGCCTCGTAGTAGGCCTTGCGCACCTCGGCGGAGATACGGCCGCGGTCAGAGACCGTGACGCCGTTCTCGCGGGCCCAGTCGCGGATCTTCGAGGTCTCCGAGGAGGAAGAACCCGCGCCACCGGTGCGACGAGCGGTACGGCGACCGGAAACACGACGAGCCTGCTCAACCCAGCTGGCGAAGTCTGCGCGCAGCTTGGTGGCGTTCTCTTCGCTCAGGTCGATTTCGTAGGCCACGCCGTCCAGTCCGAACTGCACGGTGGTCTCGGCCTTCGAGCCGTCGATGTCGTCGATCAGCTCCACGATTGTCCTGCGTGCCACTGTGTTCTCCTGTGATGTCGAATCGGATATCTCCGAGAAGAGATCCCGGATCTATTTCATTATAGGGCCATTAACCCCATTTTTTCCATCACTTCTGGGGATTCGGCGCGTCGGATTCCACTGTCGATGCAGTTTTTTCGTGCTCCGGAGCGGCGGCTTCCGCTTTCTCCTGTTCGCGCATCAGACGTTCCGCTTCTTTTTCTGCCTCGCGTTCACGTCGGTCCGCATTGAGGATCGCGCGGATCACGAACCAGAACAGCAGGCCCACCCCGATCGAGGGAATGAGCGCTCCGGCTTCAAAGAGGAACTGATCCATCTCAGGCCTCCGGCTTCACCAGGGGGAACAGAATAGTGTCGCGAATACCCAGGCCCGTCAGCGCCATGAGCAGGCGGTCGATTCCCATTCCCATACCGCCGGTGGGCGGCAGGGCGTATTCCATGGCCTGCAGGAAGTCTTCATCCAGGCGCATTGCCTCATCATCGCCCTGAGCGGCCAAACGCGCCTGCTGTTCAAAGCGTTCACGCTGAATCACGGGGTCCACCAGTTCGGAGTATCCGGTGGCCAGCTCAAAGCCGCGCACGTACAGGTCCCACTTTTCCACGACCCCGGGGGTTTCGCGATGGGCACGCACCAGCGGGCTTGTCTCCACCGGGAAGTCCCGCACGAAGGTCGGGGCGTGCAGGTGGTCGGCCACCTGGTGCTCGAAGAGTTCTTCCACGAGTTTGCCGTGACCGTACTTGGGGTGTTCGAGATCCAGGTCAAGACGGCGGGCGATCGCGCGCAGGTCCTCCACGCTGGTCTCGGGGGTGATCTCCTGCCCCAGGGATTCAGAGAGGGAACCGTAAACGGTGATTTTCTCCCATTCCCCACCGAAGTCGTATTCGGTGCCGTCCTGGAGGGTGACGGCGAGGGATCCGGTGGCGGCCTGCGCCGCTTCCTGGATCAGTTCGCGGGTGAGATCGCCGATGGAGTCATAATCGCCATAGGCCTGATACGCCTCGAGCATCGCAAACTCGGGCGAATGGGTCGAATCGGCGCCCTCATTACGGAAATTGCGGTTGATCTCGAAGACGCGTTCCATGCCACCGACCGCGGCGCGCTTGAGGAAAAGCTCCGGGGCGATCCGCAAGAACAGCTCCATATCGAAGGCGTTCATGTGGGTCACGAAAGGACGTGCCGCCGCACCGGAGGGAATCACCTGAAGCATCGGCGTTTCAATCTCGGTGAAATCGCGGCGATGGAAGCTGTCGCGCAGCGAGTGCATCACGCGGGAACGCAGACGCGCATTCTCACGTGCCTGTTCCCGCACGATCAGATCGACGTAGCGGTGACGCACCCGGGATTCCTCAGAAAGGTCAGCGTGGAGCACGGGCAGGGGGCGCACCGCCTTCGCGGCCATCTGCCAGGAATCGGCAAAAATGCTCAGTTCACCGCGGCGCGAAGAAATCACGCGGCCGTGGAAGAACACATGATCGCCGAGGTCTACATCGGCTTTGAACTGAGCCAGGCGTTCCTCACCGACCTCCGCGAGGGATAGCATGACCTGCAGGCGTTCTCCCTGCCCGGACTGGATGCTCGCAAAGCACAGCTTGCCAGTATTGCGCTGGAAAACCACGCGGCCGGCCACGCCGACCACATCCTGGGTTTCTTCTTCGGCCTGCAGATGCGCGTACTTTTCGCGGATGGTTTCAATATCGGTGGTCACCGGAACGCTGACGGGGTAAGCCTCCTCGCCGCGTTCCAGGAGCCGTTCACGCTTGGCCTTGCGGACCGCGATCTGGTCGGAGGTGTCCAGCTGGTCAGGGGCTTCGGCATGCTGCTCAGTCATACGGGCGATTGTCCCACGGGAAGCGCAGCAACACCGAGCGTGCTCACTCCTGTGTCACCGTCACCACAGCGGCATCCAGCAGATGCGTTCCCTCCACGCGGCCGGCGATCATCACGAGCAGTTCCCCGCGGAAGCTCTCATCGACCTCATCGAAGGTGGTCGGGTCAATCGCCAGCAGGTAGTCCCAGATGATCGGGGCATCCTCACGGGCCTGCTGAAGCACCTTCAGCACAGCGGAGGTGGAGGGCGCTGCTTCCTGCACAGCGCGGATCAGCCGGGAGAGCGCGAGTGCCTGCTCGCGGCCTTCGGCGCTGAGATACACATTGCGGCTGGAGAGCGCGAGGCCCGTCGGATCCCGCTGAATATCCACCGGCTCGATTCGCACCGGAATATCGAGGTCTTCCACGAGGCGGTTCACAATCGCGAGTTGCTGCGCATCCTTGCGGCCGAAAACCGCTACATCCGGCTGGCTGAGCAAAAGCACCTTGGTGACCACGGTGGCGACCCCGTCGAAATGCCCGGGGCGCACTTCCCCTTCATAGCGGGTGCCGGCGGCATTGGTGGTCACGGAGATGAGCGGCGGGAGCACCGGGTACATCTCCTCGACGCTCGGGGCGAAGACGATATCCACCATTCCCTCGACCATCTGCACGTCCTTTTCGAGGTCGCGCGGGTAGGCCTCGAAATCCTCATGCGGCCCGAACTGCAGGGGATTTACGAAGTCGGAGAGGATCACGTGATCGGCGATGGAGCGGGCGTGCCGCACCAGCATCAGGTGCCCTTCATGCAGGGCGCCCATCGTCATCACGAGGGCAACGGTGCCGCGCAGGGCGGCGCGGGCGGCACGCAGCTCGCTTTTGGTGGTCACAACGAGGGTTTGCGATGCGCTCATGCGGGTCTCCGGAAGGGGAAGGGCTGCTGGGGCTTGGTTCGTGGTGGAACGGCCGACGGGGCGAATCTGCGGTCTCGGTCACCGATGGGGTCCGACGGGTTGGTCCAACGGGTTGGTCCGACGGGTTCGCCCACGGGGCGAGGTCGAGGGAGTGATCCGACGTGGTGGTCCGAGGTGTTGATTCGTCGTCACACCGGGTCACGCGTGATCAGGGTACGCCGGTCCAGCCGCTCCTCAGGAGGCCGGGAGCCCCGCCACGATGGGGATCACCGGCTTTCCCTCGCCTCTCCCCCGTCGGCTTCTCCCCCGCCCTCGCTTTCATTCACGGGAGTCGGATCCTCCAGGGCAGCCAGAACAGCCTCGCGGGAGTCGTCGGAGAGCCCTGCCCGGGCCACGGCGGCCCGCGCGAGCGCCCGGTACACGGGCACCAGATCGCCCTGCTCGCCCTGGATGGCGGTTGCGTCGAGGTCTGCGAAGGCTTCCAGGTGGGCGCCTATCGTCCCGGCATCGCCGCGTCGGGCGGGGCCGGTGAGGGCAGCCGCGCCACGGGCCAGGGATTCCTCCAAGGCGGCGGTGAGCAGAGGGCGCAGGTACGCGCCGGGGCTGTCAATCCCGATCCGGGCGAGCACCTCCCGGGCCTGATCCACCAGGACCACCAGGTGGTTCGCCCCGTGTGCCAGGGCTGCGTGGTACAGCGGCCGATCTCCCTCCGGGATCACCACGGCCTTCCCCTCCAGCTCCACCACCAGGGCGGCCGCCACGGTCAGCAGATGCTCCTCGGCGCTCACCCCCATCGGGCAGCCCACGAGTCGGGGAAGATCCGCCGCAGTGCCGGTGAAGGTCATCGCCGGGTGCAGGGCAATCGTGGCGCAGCCCGCCTCGCGCAACGGTACCAGCACCTGTACGCCGTGCGCGCCGCTCGTATGCACCACGAGTTGACCGCCGGGCACGATGCCGCTGGCCGCAATACCGGAGGCAAGCGGTGCCAGTTGGTCATCGGGAACCGCGAGCAGCAGCATTTCGGAGCGTTCCACAATCGAGAACACATCCAGCACCGGGATGCCGGGCAGCAATTCCTCGGCGCGGGCCCGGGACGCATCCGAGACGGCATAGACGCCCGTGATCGCATGTCCTTGGGCGCGCAGGGCGGCGCCGAGAACCGCACCCACGCGTCCCGCACCGATCACCCCGATGCCGAGCCGCGGCGGGCTCGGCGCGTGCAGCGGGTCCTCGGCGGGCAGCCCCGTCGTGTTCACTGTTTGCTGCCTGTCTCGGCCGAGGTCACCGTGCCGGCGAGCACTGGTTCGGGCCAGCTGTCCTGATCGCTGTAGCGGCGGCGGGTGCCGGCGTCGCGGCTCAGCACCTCGTAGAGGGCCATAGCGGTCTCTCGCGGCAAAGCGGGCAGGGTGATCGAGGAATTGGCGGCGAAAACCATGAGATCCAGGTGTCGGGTGCGGCGCAGCAGTGGCCCGTCGCAGAGGGTGACCTGCTGGATGCGTTCACGCGGAATGATCTCGACCATGCGGCTCACGAGACCGTGCCGGTAGAGCACCGCCTCCGGTAGCAGCATGACCACCTCGTGGCGACGCTCAATCCAGTACAGGTCCGCGGTGGGGCGCATACCCTGCAGCTCCCGGGGCCGGGCACGCAGCATGTGTTCGATCAGGCCGAGGTCATCGGGGGTGCCGAGCGGGGTGGTCAGGTGCCCGAGGGTGCGAGCCACTTCCTCCCTGGTGCCGACGGGAAGAACGTCTCCCGCTCCTTCGTCGAACTCCTGGGAGATCGCGTCGATACCTGCGACAGCAACGCGCACACGAGTCCACCCCGGCCCCCGCCACAGCAGAGGGCGAATGAGGCGGAAGGATTGGACGCGCCCAGAGGCAATGTTGTCGGTGCGGGTGTTCAGCAGTCCGCGTCGCATACGCAGGCCGCGCGAGGTCATGCGGGAGGTGAATCCCCAGCCGTCTTCGAGGCGGCGGAAGACCAGTTTGGGCAGCAGAAGCAGCGTGGGAAGCAGCACCACGAGGGCCGACAGGCTGATCAGCTTTTGCGTGTAGATCACGTAGATGATGGTGCCGATGGTGGCGACCGCTGAGACCACGATGCCGGTGAGGAAGCCCATGTCCCGGAGCAGGCTGCGCAGCAGACGCCCCGTGGGGATCTGGGCGATGAGTTCTCCGTCGGTCACTCCGTCGTGGAGAACCGAGTGGAGGCGCTGCGCGGCACGGGAGGTTCCTGCGGCCTGAGGGGAAGCCGATGTGGGTGCATTACTGAGACTGGATGCATTACTAAGACTGGATGCATCACTGAGAGAGTTGTCCTCACCCGCGCTGCTCCCCTCCGCCTCAGCATCGGGCGCCTCGTGGGCATCGAGGCTCTCACTGGCGGCGGCGCGCAGAATCGTCAGGCGCCACTCCTCGGCCTGCCGCGAGCTCACGAACTGAATATCCATATGGGAATCGCTGCCACCGGCGATTTCCACGCGCAGCGCTGCAAGCCCCAGGAGACGTGCCACCAGGGGGCGCTCAACAGAGACCGATTCGATCTTCTCGCGCGGGGCAAAACGGCGCGAGCGGGAGAACAGGCCCGAGTGTTCGGTCACCCCGTCCTCATCAATCACATACGTGGTGCGCCACCAGGAGACGCCCTGGATCGCCGTGCCGAGGAGGGCTGCACCCAGCAGCACTGCGGTGAAGATGAGAACCCCGCGCAGGCTCACACCATCGATGATGTCGTTGATGTTCTGGAGGGTGAGGATGGCGAAGACAGCCGCGATCACCTTCCAGCCCGTCACAAATGCGGTGAGCGGGTGGGTGCGCTGCCCGGGCGCGGTCGAGCCCTTCGCGGGTGTCTGCTGTTTTTCGGTCTCGTGCTGGCCTTCGGTCGGGAATGGGCGCATCTGCTCGTCCTCGGTCACAGCGCCGCCATCTTCTCGATGCCGCGCTCGCTGAGGCGTGCCCGCAAACGCTCAGCCTCTTCACGGGGCAGACCGGAAATCCCCACGCCGCCGGAGCTTGCCGCCGTGGTCACGGAGATCGTGGCGAGCCCGTAGCGACGCTCGATCGGTCCCTCGCTAATGTCCACCGACTGGATCCGTCCAAAGGGAATGGTTTCCAGGGAGCGGAACATGACACCCGAGGCGACCACGAGGTCGTCGGCCCCCTCGCGGTATCCGCAGGCACGCACCCGCCGCGGCAGCAGCAGCGCCCACTGCGCGATCAGAATCAGAAGCAGTACGACCGCGGTCCACAGCCAGGCGGACCAGAGCACCGCGAAGACTGCGGCGGTGATGGCGAGGCCGAGTCCGATCACGACCCAGGGAATCCCGGCCAGGTATTCGACGGTGATGCGCTTGGGGCTGACGGGGGTGAGCCCCTCCACGGTGAGGCGGCCGCGATACTGCGTGGCCTCCGCTATGCCCGGGTCCATGCTGCCGTGCGGTGCGGGAGCGGCGGTGGGCGGCGGGGTGGTGGAGGAATCTGTCATGGTGACCATGGTGGCATGCCCGAGCGGATCCACGAGACATCGAGCGTCGCCCGGGTGACCCTACTTCCGTCGGCCCCTCCCCTGGAACTTTCGCGCCAGTAACTTCGCGGGACCCGCTCAGGTGCGGGGGTGAGGAACCTCTGCGCCCGGTCGTGTCCGGGGCTTCCAGGCTCGGTGGCGGCAGACATCGAGCGTTTAGGCTCCAGCACCTTCCTGCACGGACGCGTCGCCATCCCCATCCTGCGGCGGAAGCTTTCCCCAGCGCTCAACAATCACCCCGAGCACACCCAGCGCGATCCCCGCGATCGCCGCGACGCCCGTCGGCAGCATCGCCTGCACCACATCCCCCACCCCGGTGAGCAGAAAATACAGGGCTTGCCCGGTGAAGAGTCCACCGACCACCGCACCCGTGTACGCGCAGGCCCGCGCCAGCAGCACCGTGCGGAAGGCCGTGGGCAGATCCAGATGGTGGCGGCGCGGGGCGAGAGTCGGGTGTTCCTTCCGCTCCTCGCATTCGAGCATGTACCGGCGTAGCGGAATACCAAAACGCAGCAGCACTCCGCCGAGGGCGGCGAGGATGATCGCGGTCAGCCAACCGGTCACCGGGAGGCTGAAACCGCGTGTGGCCAGGGTATCCATCATCATGGCCCCGAAAACGGCCGAGAGCACCGTGATGACCACAAGAAGGGGGATGGAAAGGGGCTTCACAGGGCACCAAATCCCTCGATCACCGGCCCCGGGCGCACCCCGCCCCGGTCGGCACAGCGTTCCAGGAGCTGCCCGATCGGACCGTGGCCTGGGAGTTCTGCCTCCGGCTGTACCTCAGCCCAGGGGGCAAGAACGAAAGCCCGCTCGGCAGCCCGCGGATGCGGAAGCGTGAGGTCCTCATCCTCGCTGCGCAGATCGCCGTAGCAGATCACGTCCACATCGAGGGTACGCGGCCCCCAGCGCACACGGCGTTCGCGTCGCGCATCGCGTTCCAGCGCCTGCGCCAGTTCCAGCAGCCCGAAGGGCCCCCGGTTCGTACGCACCCCCACCACGGCGTTGAGGAATGCACCCTGCTCGGGGCCGCCCACGGGGTCGGTTTCGATCACCGGTGAGGTCCACTCCAGGCTGATCCCCTCCGCACTCTCCAGCAGGTGCAGGGCCCGCTGAAGCCGCGCCTCCCGCTCCCCCAGGTTCGTGCCGAGGGCAAGCACTGCCTGCACCTGCGGGGCGCGGCGGCGGATCCACACCCGCACGTCCCGCACGGGGATCCCGACGGGGGCCGAGGGCTTATGCACCGTCACCTCGACGGCGCGGATCAGCGGGCTCAGAGCCAGCAGGTCCTGGGCGATGTTCTCTGCGAGAGTTTCGATGAGGTCGAAGGCTTCTCCCGTGATCCGCTCCTGGATCAGGGCGGTGGCCTGCGCGTAATTCACGGTGCGGTCCAGACGGTCGCTGCGCCCGGCCGGGGTAAGCTCCACCTGCAGCACCGCATCCACACTGAAGCACTGACCCATTTCTTTTTCGGCCGCGAGCACACCGTGACGGCCCCAGCCCTGCACACCGTCCACCTCGATGAGGTCCACGGCGGGCGCCAGGAGGCCGTCGGGAAGCAGCGGGCTCATCGTCCCTGCTCCACCGGGGAGGTGTCGGGCCGACGGTGACGTCGGAGCGCATCGCCCACCATGACGGCTGCCACGGAGGACGGCACCTCATGCACACGCACCGCCCAGGCCCCCTGCTGGGCGCTGTAGGCGCTAATCGCGGCCGTGGCCTGGTCACGGTCCACCCCGAGGGCCGCCACGAAACGTTTCCGGGAGGCGCCGATCAGCAGCGGCAGCCCGTGCGCATCCATGGCTTCCCAATCGGCGAGGATCTGCCAGTTCTGCTCCCCCGTCTTGGAGAAGCCGAGCCCCGGATCGGCCACCAGGAAGTCGTCTTCCACCCCGGCCTCGCGCAGCGCATCTAGACGCTCGGCCAGCTCACGGGCACTGTCACGGGCCGGATCGGCATAGTCGGTGAGATCGTTCATCACGTCGCTGTGGCCCCGCCAGTGCATCGCGACCATGACCGGTGGGAAGCCGAGGCGGGTGCGCAGACGCGCCGCCGTGGTTCCCATGGCCGGGTCTGCGGCGCCGCCGGAAACATCGTTGATGATGAGGGCTCCGGCTTCGATAGAGGCTTCCGCCACCTGGGCGCGCATGGTGTCCACGCTGACGGCGATGCCCTCCGCGGAGAGAGCCCGCACCACCGGGATCACTCGCCGCATTTCCTCGGCGGCATCCACACGCTGAGCCCCCGGGCGGGTGGATTCGCCGCCCACGTCGATAATGCCCGCGCCCTGGGCAGTCAGGGCCCGGCCGTGGGCGATAGCGGTTTCTTCCGTGGCGTGCTGGCCGCCGTCGGAAAAGGAATCGGGGGTGACGTTGAGGATCCCCATCACGACGGTCGCATCACCGCTGATCTGCTCGGGAAGCCCCCGCGGAACACGTCGCTTCTGGCTCATGGAATCACCTCTCTGGTCGCTCCCCGGACGGGGTCGGCTGCTCCACGCTCAGCCGCGGTCAGCCTCGCAGAATAAGACTCATCGCCTCAGCGCGGGTGGTGCCCTCCCGGAGCATTCCGCGCACCGCACTGGTCACGGTGCGGGCTCCCTCCGAGCGCACCCCGCGCATTGACATGCACATGTGCTCCGCCTCGAGCACCACGATCGCACCGGCCGCGCCGAGTTCATGCATGAGGGCATCGGCCACCTCGGTGGTGATGCGCTCCTGCACCTGGGGGCGGTGAGCGTAGACGTGCACGAGGCGAGCCAGTTTCGACAGTCCCGCCACTCCCTTGCCGGGGATGTACCCGACATGGGCCACGCCCATAAAGGGGAGCAGGTGGTGCTCGCACATGGAGTGGAAACGGATATCCCGCACCAGCACGAGTTCTTGATGATCGATGTCGAAGGTGGTGGCCAGGGGCTCCTGGGCGTCCTGGTCCAGGCCCTGGAACACCTCGGCATACATGCGCGCTACTCGCGCGGGGGTATCGCGCAGGCCGTCACGGTCGGGATCCTCACCGATCGCGGCGAGGATCTCCCGAACCGCTGCCTGCACTCGTGGCTGATCGACCGGCACCTCAGATCCCGTTCTGGCCGCCGGGGGCGCCCGGAATCGAGGGGCCGTCGCCACCCGGGGAGGGCAGTTCCGGGGCACCCGGGTCCAGGGGCTCACCGGCGTCGGCGGATTCCGTGCCGGTGGCTTCCTTGCCGCTGCCCACGAGAGGTTCATGGAAGACGGGGCGGTCCGGGCTGGACTGCCACACCTCACGCGGGGGTCGCTTACGGATGTCCTTGAAGATTTCGGCCAGCTCGCGTTCGCCCAGGGTTTCCTTCTCGAGCAGTTCGAGCACGAGACGGTCCAGCACGTGGCGGTTCTCGCTGATGATCTGCCAGGCCTCATCCAGGGCGTTATCCACCAGACGGCGCACTTCCTGGTCGATCAGGGCTGCGGTCTCACCGCTGAAACGCGGCGCCTGCCCCTGCTGCATCCCGACGAACACCTCGTCCTGCCCGCCCGAGAGGGCGATCTGACCCACGACATCGCTCATACCGAGCTGCATGACCATGGCGCGGGCGATCTTGGTGGCGTTCTGGATATCGGAGGAGGGTCCGGTGGTCACGTCGTGGAAGATGCCTTCTTCGACGGCGTAGCCACCCATGGCGTAGGCCAGGCGGTCCAGCAGTTCATTGCGGGACTGGTAGTTGCGGTCCTGGGTGGGCACCACCATCGTGTACCCGCCGGCGCTGCCGCGCGGCAGGATCGTCACCTTGGTGACCGGGGCCGAGTTGTTCAGCGCCGCCGCCACAACAGCGTGACCACCCTCGTGGTACGCGGTCATCTGGCGTTCACGGTCGGTCATCACCTTGGAGTAGCGCTGCGGTCCCATGGAGACACGGTCGATCGCCTCATCCAGGGCGCGGTTGTCAATGATCTGGTTGCCGCTGCGGGCGGTCAGCAGGGCGGCCTCATTGAGCACATTGGCGAGGTCCGCGCCGGACATGCCGATGGTGCGGCGGGCCACGGTCTCCAGGTCCACGTCCTCGGCCAGCGGCTTGCCCTTGGCATGCACCTTCAGGATGTGCAGACGGCCGTTCAGGTCGGGGGCTTCCACCGCGATCTGGCGGTCGAAACGGCCCGGACGCAGCAGGGCGGGATCCAGAATGTCCACGCGGTTGGTGGCGGCAATGAGGATCACGTTCTCGTGTTCGTCGAAGCCGTCCATCTCCACGAGCATCTGGTTCAGGGTCTGCTCGCGTTCATCGTGACCGCCGCCCATGCCGGCGCCACGGTGGCGGCCGACGGCGTCGATCTCGTCGATGAAGATGATCGCGGGAGCGTTCTCCTTGGCGGTGTTGAACAGGTCGCGCACACGGGAGGCACCCACGCCCACGAACATTTCCACGAAGTCCGAACCGGAGATCGAATAGAAGGGGACGTTGGCTTCACCGGCCACGGCGCGGGCCAGCAGGGTTTTACCGGTGCCGGGCGGGCCGTACAGCAGCACGCCCTTGGGGATTTTGGCGCCCACCGCCTGGTAACGCTCGGGGTTCACCAGGAACTGTTTGATTTCGTCGAGTTCCTCGACGGGCTCTTCCGCACCCGCGACGTCCTCGAAGGTAACCTTCGGGGCTTCCTTGTTGAACAGCTTGGCCTTGGATTTGCCGAACTGCAAGGCCCGGCCGCCGCCCTGGGCGTTCATGATCAGGAACCAGAACAGGCCAAAGAAGATCAGCAGCGGGAGTAGGGAGAACAGGAGCGTGGACCACCAGGAGGTGGAGGCGATCTCATCGGTGTAGCCCTTGGCGGGTTTGGCCTCGTTGATCGCGGCCACCACGTCGTCCCCGCGGGCGGTCACGTAGCTGAAGCGGACCTGCTTGCCCTTGTTCTTTTTGCCATCGACGAAGTCCTCGGTGAGCACCAGGTCAACGCGCTGTTGGTTTCCGTCGATGATCTTGGCCTGCTCAACCTTCCCCTCCTTCAGGAGGGTGAGGCCCTGCTCGGTGTCGACCGGTTCAAAACCGTCGCGCCCGAACAGGGAGAACAGCGCCATGCCCAGCAGGAGCATGACGATGATCCAGATCGCGAGGGATCCGAAAGATTTCTTCTTCGGCTTCTGCTTCGCTGCTGCCATGTCAGCCCTCGTACACCGAGGGCTTGAGGACGCCCACGTACGGCAGGTTGCGGTGGATCTCCGCGTAGTCGAGGCCGTAGCCGATGACGAACTCGGGGTCGATGTCGAAGCCGACGTACTTCACGTCGATCTGCACGCGGGCCGCTTCGGGCTTGCGCAGCAGGGTGCAGATTTCGACGCTGCGCGGGCCGCGCGAGCGCAGATTGCTCAGCAGCCATTTGAGGGTGAGGCCGGAGTCGATGATGTCTTCGACGATCAGCACGTCACGCCCGCTGATGTCGGTGCCGAGGTCCTTCAGGATCCGCACCACACCGGAGGACTTGGTGCCGGAGCCGTAGGACGACACGGCCATCCAGTCCATCTCCACCGGCAGGTTGATGTTGCGGGAGAGGTCTGCCATGACCATGATCGCGCCCTTGAGCACGCCCACCAGGATCGGCGGATTGTCGGCGTAGTCGGCCGTGATCTGCGCACCCAGCTCGGCAAGTCGCTGCTGGATCTGTTCTTGGGACAGCAGCACGCGCTCGACGTCGGGATGGATGTCGTTGTGGGACACTCGGTTCCTCCGTGGATGGTTCTGGGCTCTCGCCTCTTTTACGTTCGGCTGTGGCGCCACACCAGCAGACCGTCTCGGCGAGCGACCTCGATCCTACCCGGAACGGGAACCGCTGCCTGACCGCGCCATGAGATCACAAGAGCCTCAAGAGTCAGGACATGTCGGCGCAGCAAAGACTTATCGGGCTCGGTGCCGGCTTCCTGGGCGGCACGCCGGCAGGCATCACGCAGGATGCGAGTACGCAGCGGCGCGGCAACCGCCGTGAGGACATGCACATCCAGGGCGAGAAGGTCGCCCTCGTCGGTAGCGGTGCGACGCAGATCCTCGAACAGGATTTCCGCTTCCCGGTCGAGATAGTCCACATCGGGGCGCACGAGATCTGCCGAGCGCGCGAGGTTCTCGTCGATCTGGTCGCCGAGGACATCCCGCAGCAGGGGCATGAGCTGGTGACGCACGCGCGCACGCAGATAGGCGGGGTCCGTGTTCATCGGGTCCTGCCACCACTGCAGATGATGCAAGCGGCAGATCTCTTCGGTGTCGGCGCGGCGCAGCGCAGTTTCTTCACTGCGCCCCGTGCCGAGGAAAGGCCGCAGCAGGGCGCCGCGGCGGCGTGGAATACCGGCGAGCGCCCGCGGCCCCGCGCCACGAGACAACCCCATCAGCACTTGTTCGGCCTGGTCATCCAGAGTGTGTGCGAGGAGAATGGCGAGCGCTCCGCGCTGTTCCCGATGCTCCTCGAGGATGCGGTGACGTATCTCGCGGGCAGCGTTTTCCACCCCGCCGGGGGCGTGCTCGGGCACCTGCACCCGTACTACCTGCGCGGCGCAGCCGATCTGTTCAGCCTGGGTGCGGGCGCGTTCGGCGATAGAGGCAGAGCCGTCTTGGAGGGCGTGGTCGATGATGACCGCTTCCACCTCGAGGCCCATCCGCGGGGCAACCCAGGCGGTGATCGCAAGGAGCGCGAGGGAATCAGCTCCTCCGCTCACACCCACCAGCACACGCGGGCTGAGCCCCTCTGCGGGGCAATCGGCGAGTTCTTCCAGACGCTGGGTGAGGGCCAGGCGCACGGCGGTGCGGGCACGCGCGATCACCCGGGGTGGACCGGCCATCAGTGCTCGGTCACGATCTCGGTGGCGACCTTATCGACGGCGGCGCGGGCTTCTTTCGCATTTGCTCCGTCGAAACCGTGGACGAGGATTGCGTAGCCGACGGTGCGGCCGTCGGGCATCACGGTCACACCCGTGAGGGATGCAGTGCCGTTGAGGTAACCGGTTTTACCGCGCACCATACCGCGGCCGGGGATGGTGTCATCGGCCCTGAAACGCTTGGCCAGGGTGCCGCTGTAGCCGGCGATGGGAACGTCGTAGAGGATCTGCTCGAGCTGGGGAACGGCGCCGGAGGCTACGTTCGCTGTCACCGCTGCGAGCAGCCCGGGCGGTACCTGGTTTTCTTTCGACAGCCCGGAGCAGTCGCGGATCACGAGGGCATCGAGGTGTTCCTGGGGCAGCCCGAGTTCACGGCCGAGTGTGACGATTTCATCGTGCACGGCGGTCGCGGCACTGGCCGGTTGTGCTTCTTTCCCGTGGGCAAGCGCCACGAGGTGCCCGAGAAGTTCCGCCGTGGTGTTGTCGCTGACAAGCAGGGTGTGCCGCACGATCTGCCCGATCGGCATGGATTGATGGAGGAATTCCGTACCGTTCTGGGGTGCTTTCTGTCGGGTGACTTTCCCGGTGACTTTGACCCCTTGGGCGGTGAGTTCCTGAGAGAAGGCTCTGGCAGCGTCGAGGGCGGGGTCGGCGGATTTGGCGCCGTAGGGCGATCCGTCGAGGCGTCCGCGATCCACGGCGAGGGCGGCGGTCGGGGCCACCCATCCGCCTGCACGGCCGTTATCGCCCCAGGCCGGGTTCTCGCCGCCGGGCAGCGCGGTGTCGTCCAGGGCCACCGTCACCTCGGCGAGACCCTGTTTTTTCGCTTCTGCTGCCACTTGAGTGGCCAGGGCGGTGAGGTCCTGACGGCTCAGGAGCATGTCTCCGTGCCCTTCGAGGGTCACGGTGTTGTCCGTGAGAACAATGCGGGTGGTGAGCGTGTCGTCCTCGTCGTACAGACGCAGCACAGCGGCCGCTGTCAGCAGTTTGAGGGTGGATGCGGGGGTGCGGGCCACCCGCGAGTCGCGTTCGGCGATGAGGGTGCCGGTCGCGGCATCGACCACCGCGTAGGAGAGGTTCCCGTTCACGACGGGGAGGTTCGCGTGGGCGTTCATGCGCGCGGCGAGATCCGTGCTCGCCTCAGGAGCGGGAAGCGCAGCAGCGGGACTGGCCATGGGCAGTGGCGACACCGTGCGTTCCCAGTCTTCTGCCTGGGCGGGCGGGCGCGCGGTATTGCGTTCTTCCTGCGGCGTGATGGTCAGGACGCCCGGGAAGGCGTCGGTAGCATCGCCCAGCAGGTAAAAGCTGCCGGGAACCAGGGCGCACAGGGCGATTGCCACGCCACGCCAGAGTCGCTCAGAACGCATGGGCTCCACCATAGAACTTTGGACGCGTGTTCGGGGCCGACGGGGCGCGTCTGTTCCCTGCGCCACCTCCCCCGTCTGGTTCCTCTGCCGCCTCCCGCATGTTCCTTGCACCAGCTCCTTTCACCTGCTCCCTCTCTGTTTCCTCTGCCACCTCCCCCGAGTACTCCGGGCGGAACAGTGCGGTAGCGCGGTACAGTGGCGCGGTCAGCCAGAAGAGCCCCGTCGGGCAGAACCGCAATGGAGCAGCAGTCGTGGAATTCGACGTGACGATCGAGATCCCCCGGGGGAACCGCAACAAGTACGAGGTGGACCACCACAACGGTCGTATCCGCCTGGACCGGATGCTGTTCACCGCCACCCGTTACCCCGATGACTACGGGTTCATCGAAGGCACCCTTGGTGAGGACGGCGACCCGCTGGACTGCCTGGTGCTGCTGGAAGAGCCCACTTTCCCCGGCTGCCTGATCCGCTGCCGCGCCCTGGGCATGTTCCGCATGCGCGATGAGTCCGGCGGTGACGACAAGATCATTGCCGTGCCGGTGGGCGATCAGCGCCAGGTGCGCCGCCAGGAACTCACCGATGTGTCGGAGTTCCACCGCCTGGAGATCCAGCACTTCTTCGAGGTCTACAAGGACCTCGAGCCCGGCAAGAGCGTTGAGGGTGCGCACTGGGAGGGCCGCAGCGATGCCGAGGCCGAGATCCGCGCCTCCTACCGTCGTGCCGCCGGCACCGAGCACGCCAATGAGTTCACCCAGGATGTCTGAGATTTTCAGCCTCTGAATC